>CAYVVU010000007.1:0-35882 GCA_964455305.1 uncultured Thermoplasmata archaeon | reverse complement strand
TTTTTATTGGAAGTTTTTCTCTACCATATCTATGGAGGACCTTAAGAAAGAGTTCGTAAAACTCATATCAGACAACAAAAGCGGTTCAACAGAACTGTTCCTAAGGGCTTGCGAGTTTTCCATTAAATGTATCAGTAATGGAAGAAAAGACCTCGCTATAAAATTGAGCGAAAAACTCGGGGAAAATATGGTTATATTCAGAAATCTGCGGAAGGCTATACAATCAAAATCACCCGAGGAAGAGATAAGAAAACTTTCCGAAATCGCCAGAAATTCATCTTCGTTGATTTTCAGAGAATTTGAAAAGTTGAGGAACAAGATGGGCTGGAAGTCCGCGGTAACCATAAGCAGAAGTTCCTTCGTGATTTCTTCGCTGAAAAATATGGAGAAAGTTTTCGTTCTGGAATCAAGACCTGCCTTTGAGGGGAGAGAAACGGCAAAATCTCTATCGGCGATGGGTATAGAGGTTATATTCGGCGTGGATTCCATAATGGCTGATTTTGTAAGGTGCGCGGATGTGGTGGTTATTGGTTGTGACGCATATACCGAAGATTCTTTCATAAATAAAATTGGAACTCTTCCACTTCTCTTAACCGCGAGATATTTCAGAAAGCCCTCAGTTCTTCTCACATCTCAACTTAAATTTTTGACTTCCCTCCCGGATATTGAAGAAAAGCCTCCAGAGGAGGTTTGGCGCGAGGCAAAAGAGGGAATAAGGATAGTTAACAGGTACTTTGAGATTGTTCCGATGGAGTTGGTGGATTATTTGATTGTGGTTTAACCTCTTCAGGATTTATTGGTTTGCTCTCAGACTCTTTTATATCAGGCGCTGTTTTTTCAGCTATAGCTGAAAGATATTTTTCTATCATTCCCAGCCTAAGCTCCATCATAACTAACCATAAATCTCGCTGAGCTCTAGCACGTAATTCTAATGTTTTGGATAATCCTATCCCTATGCCTATAATCAGCGCTATTAGAGATACAAAAATTGTTAGTTCAAGATGTAGATGTAGAAAGTATGAAGCAATTATTGCAATTATTAATCCTATACCCCACGAAATCAGTGCCCATTTTATTATCTCTAAATATACCCTCCTATATAACCTATCTGCCCATTTTTCAAGTACTTTAGGGTTATAATTCACCATTTTAGTATCACCGATAATACCTAATAATTTTTTTTATTTAAATTTTTCTATTCAGTGACTCTCGCAGGAAGGGATATTCCTTCAAAATTTTCAGAACTTTATCTCGCAATTTTGATGGTAAATACTCATCTTCCAGATAACTCTCTATATCCCTAATTCTGCTTTTAATCCATTTGAAATCACCTCGGTTAAACGCAACCTCTAATTCTTCTTCTATAGCCTCTAAATGCGCAGCATACACAATATCTGTAATTACGAGTTTCCATGTTTCTTGTATAAGCGGGGATAATATTTAATAAAACCGATCCCATACCCTTTTCTATGAATTTGAAAGAGATAGGGAAAAATCTTGATTTACCTTGGAGTTACGAGACGCTGGGCAGTGATGAGGGTCTTGAGATAAAACTTGTGAGGTATTACGGAGAATATCCGAGACATAGCCATGATGGAGATCAGTTCATGCTGGTTATAGAAGGTGAGGTGGAGATTGAAGTTGAAGGGGAAATTCATAAACTTTCCGAGATGGATTTTTTCCACATTCCGGCACACAAAATGCACAGACCCATAGCAAAGAAGGGTTCTATTGTTCTTGTGATATGGAGGAAGGGAATAAGGACAACAACGGAGTGAATTTTCATGATTCCAGATAAGTTCATAAATTATGTGTTTAGGGAGCGCGTGAAGTTTCTAAAGAGCATGAAAGAAGAATTTAACAAATCCCATTTTCTAATAAATTTCACCAGAACTTCCCCTGTGGTAGTTACATATGGTCCAGCCGGTTTAAGCGGTTCGGTTAAGATGCTCGGCGTTGTGCCAAAGGAGGAGTATATAAACGAAATTCTGGAAGAGATGGAAAATATTTCCAGAAATTCCCGTGAGGTATTGTCGTTCCTATTGAAAAAGGTCTATGTGGAGGAGAGAATAGATTTTTCAAAGTTGGGCGGTCTTGAAATGGGTTTTGGGCATTCTTGGACTAACATAAAATCCACGGGAGAAGCGACACTGGTTTTCTTTACTCCTCCAACCGAATCTTACGAAGTTAGATGTAATGTGGAAATTTTGGAAGAAGGTCCATATTATGAATACCTGAACAGGATGCACAGAATATACCATTCTCCGGGAGATGACAGAAAATATCCCGCATATATATTTAAGATAAGGGAAATTTACGACAATTCCGCTACCAGAGAGGGGTTCGGAAAGTTGATTTACCCGTAGATATCTAAAATCCTCTTTTTGAACTCTGCGAACTCTCCATTTTTTATTGCTTCCCTCATTTTTTCAAAGAATTCATTTATGAAGTGGAGATTATGTATAGTTAGGAGACGCTTAACGCCAATATCATCATCCTTGAAAAGATGGTGCAAATATGATCTGCTGAAATTTCTGCAAGTATAGCAGCAGCAATCCTCATCAATAGGCTTAGTATCGGAGCGAAATTCGCTCCTCTTTATATTCATTTTCCCATGCCATGTAAGTAGAGTACCGTGTCTGGCGTTTCTTGTAGGATACGCGGAGTCAAATAAATCCACGCCCAGTTCCACGGCCCTAACTATATCCGCAGGGGAACCAACCCCCATGAGGTATCTAACTTTTTCTTCTGGCAGGAATTTAATTACATTTCCGAGTATGCGAAAAGTTATTTCCTTAGGCTCACCAATACACAAACCTCCGATAGCATAGCCTTCAAAGTCAATTTTAGCTATCTCTTTCGCGCAAATCTCTCTATATTTTTCATCAAAACCGCCCTGCACTATCCCGAATGCCGCTCTTTCATAGGATTCTCTAAACATTCTAGCCCATCTAACGGTATATTTGTAAGAAAGATTATCTAAACCGTTTGAGGGATATGGAGCGCAGAAATCAAGAGCCATGGCTACATCCACGCCCATCCTTCTCTGTATATCTGCGCACAGTTCCGCATTGAAAAGCACCTTTTTTCCCGAAGATGGATGAACGAATATTATGCCTTCCTCAACGACCTTGAAAGAAAAATCCTTTCTTATTATCTGAAAACCGCCGCTATCGGTGAATGTTGTGAGAGGTATGCCTGTGAATCTGTGTATTCCCCCTATATTTTCTATAAAATCCGCGCCAGGTTTAAGGTAAAGATGGAAAGCATTGGCGATAATCGCCTGTGTCTTAACTTTAAGAACATCCTCCGGCGTTAGAGTTTTCACATACCCTTTGGTGGCGACGGGCATAAAAGCGGGAGTTTCCACACTACCGTGGGATGTGGATATATTCCCTAACCTATTCCCGCCCTCCTCTTGAAACACAAGACGGAAGCGATAGCTCATTTTTCGGTTATCACCGCGAGTATTCTATTTTCCTCAATTGGGGATATCTCTATGAGTAGGGAATCAGTTTCTATGGTTATTCTTGTTGGAATTTCGTTTTTCATATGCGTTGTGGATGTGTATGCCGCCCCGTAAACCGTAGCTATCATTATGGATAAGGTTTCGGTATGCAAGTTGGGCGGGAGTTTTACGGTAACGGGATAACCATCTTTTCTTATTACAAGGGCGCCAAGCGCATTCTTCTCTTTTATTATTTCATCAAGATTCATAATTCCTCACCCTTCATATGACATTGATCTCAAACACGCAATCGTCCCCGCCCGAAACGGCGCGGCACTGAACTTCGTTTACAAAAACCAAACCTTCATAATACTTTTCATAAACTTTTTTCAGTATTCCTCGGAGTATGTGACACACAGGCTCACTACTGCCGCTTAATCCTTCAGTTTCGGCTGTCCTTTTTAGAATGGCTTTATTCTCTTTAAGTTCCGCGCTTTCAGCCCAGCCTTTTTCCACGATTATCTCGGCGATTTTGTTGAAATAGGCTACATCTTTGGGTACATCTTTGCTGATCTCTTCTCCAATAACTTCTCCTTCCTTCTGCAGTAGACCCTGCGAGGCAAAGGACATAACTCCCGCAAACATATCTTTTATTCTGATTATTTCTGTCGGGGTGAATTTTACAACTCTCATTGAAAACCCTTATATCATCTTTTGATATAAACTTACTCATGCATTGCATAGCGCATCTTTCAAACAGAAAGATTTATTTTCTGGACATTCATTTTGGAGATATGGAGTATGAGAAGTGTTTGATCTCCCGCCTTCCAGAGGATGTGCAGCGGGAAGTGTTTCTGGGAAATTTTTCCGTGGCGGAAAAGTTGATTGATAAATATTTGGAAATGAATATTCCCGAACTGCTGAGGAACAGATTGCTCTATGAGAAAGAAAGAATGAAAAGGCTGAGGAAGGATTTTCCGTACACGCGTAAGGAAGCCCTTGCACTTCTTCGTGAAAATATTGCAGGTTTTAGAGATGAAGAGTTGGATGCGCTTATAGAGCACGGATTTGTTGATAGGATGTATATGGATGGAGAGGAGAGATTTTATTCACGATTCATACACAATTTGTTTTTCTTGAACCCGGAAATGGAAAGGAGAAGAATCAGAAGAGATGAAGAAAGAGAAAATATAAGAAAGATTGTTAACTCCGCAATTGACAGAATTCTAAAGGAGAGGAAGGGAAGGAAATACAAAGTTAGGGCAGGTATAAAGTTGAAAATAAAGGCATATGATGACAGACCTTTTCGGGTGTGGCTTCCATTCCCAAAGGAGATTTATCCCCTCAGCAATGTTAGATTGGTAGAGGCCATTCCAGAAAATTTTGAAATTAGTGATAATTCAACTGAGCAAAGAACGATATTTTTTGAATCGGAAAGCAGGGAATACCTAGTGGAGTTTGAGTACATCGTGGCGGAGAGATACACAGAGGTTGATATTGGCAAGATTGATGAGGATATTTCTGGGATGGATAAATACCTGAGTGAAAAGCCCCCGCACATCCTCTTTACCCCCTACCTTCGGAGGTTGGCGGAGAATATTGCTGGAGAAGAAAGAAATCCTTATCTGAGAGCCAAAAGAATATACGACTGGATAACGAGAAACATAAGGTATTCTTATGTCAGAGAATATTCAACTTATGAGAATATACCTGAATTCGTAGCGACATCGCTTAGAGGAGATTGCGGAATGCAAGCTCTACTTTTCATAACGCTCTGCAGAATTTTGGGAATTCCAGCCAGATGGCAGAGCGGATGGTTCGTATCACCCATTAAAGCGAGTCCTCATGACTGGGCGGAGTTCTATATCTCTCCGTACGGTTGGTTACCGGCCGATTTGTCTTTCGGAGGTGCTAGGAGAAATACTGAAAAGTATCGTGCCTTTTACTTTGGAAATCTGGATGCTTACAGGATGATCGCAAATACGGATATACAGGGAAATTTTATTCCAACCAAAAAATATTTACGCTCCGACCCTGTGGATAATCAAAGGGGCGAGGCAGAAACGGAAGATAGAAATATATATTACGATGAAATGGAATATGAAATGTTCGTTAAGAAATTTGAAGAATTGTAAAATAAATATTGGGACGGATACGCCATGATGACCAACGCCTAAGATAGATTTATATACTTCCGATAGATTTATATATTTCCTTTGCCATGATATTTATATGCGGAAAACCCGAAGCATAGCGGTGGCAGTTTCATTAGTATTGGCATCTTTTATCATTCCTATTAGCGCATCACTTCAATCTGGAATAATTAAGGATTTTCCTATCATGCGGGGGAGTGGTATAGTTAGCGACACAATAATTGCCACTACTCAGCAGGATTTTCTGAACGGAACTATGGATCATTTGGATTATTCATCCTCTCCAGGAGACCTTTTGCTGGATAAGTATACCAGAACATACTATGTTGGTGCATTGGAATCGCCGGACCCCTACTGGTACTGGACAGCAGGATATACAACCGTATTTGCGGATAGCAGGTTTATATTACCTGTTGGAGGAACAATAACTCAAATAACAATAAATGTTGGCGATTATTCCGGTGTTTTTAGGGTTAAAATACTTAGATCCGCCGGCTCTGATACTTTTTATGCGGTTGCAACATCACAGGATATTGGCCCACCAGCAAATCAGCAAAGCAGCTATTCCGTTAATTTACCTTGTCAGGCAGGAGATTACTTAGGAATATATGTACTTGAAGACCTTTCCGCTCTCTCTTGGAACGGAAACAATGGTAACTGGTACTATCACGGTGAGATAACGAACACACCAGTAACATGCACATGGTCATCGGATACGGTGATAGCAACTATACAGGCAACATTGGTTAATCAGAGTTATTACTCTGAAGGCAACTGGACATCCCCGATATACGAACTAAACAACACGCCTTTAAGCGGCACGGTGAGTTGGAGTGCCGATGTACCTTCTGGAACATCCCTCACAGTTTATGCGAGAACATCCGTGGACGGCACAAATTGGGGCTCGTGGCAGCAGGTAAGTAATGGCGGAAGTGTGCCGAACATACAGAGGTATGTACAGTTCTGGGTGAATTTTAAGGGTACATCAACCAAAACTCCTATTCTTCACGATTTAACTCTTCAATACACATACAATGTTGATTTAACAATAAATGAGGTATCTTCGTATGGTTCGGGAAATAATGAATGGGTTGAGATTGTGAACACAGGTACGGATACAATCAAAATATCGGGATTGTGTGTTAGTGATCAGGACGGAAATGTCTATGTGGTTCCTGATGTCATAGGCGATATGCCTCCCAATTCTTACCTTATAATATATTTTGGTTCTGGGACAGATGACTATAGTTTTGCTGATGGTGTAGCAACCCTTTACGCAAATTTCGGCTATGATGTTTTAAATGACGATGGAGACGACATTCTGATATACATAGGGAATACATACATAGATTATGTGGGCTTTGGAAATGGGGGACCTAATTCGGATATTGATCCCCCTCCGTCAGGTGTGAGCTTTACACTTAACGGATATGGCTTTAACGGCTATGCACCCTGTCCGTCATCTGGAGAATCCATTTCCCTTATTCCCAACGCCGTAGATGGGGATGAGGCAAAGGACTGGTACATAACTTCGGGAAATTCCGAAACACCCGGTGGTGAGAATGTAAATGCTCTCGTGGTTACGGGTCAGGATACATCCCCGCAGTTAATGATGCAGGGAGACGAAGATGATATTCTCAAAATAAATCTTGAAGGAATAGGCAAAACAGGAGATTTTTTGGCAACTACGGAAATGAAACTATCCTTGGGAACTGAGGCCACCGATGCTGATGTTGAGAGAATATCTCTTTACTACGATACAAACGGAAACGGATACTGGGATACCTCAGATACGCTGGTGGAATCGCAAACATTTTCTGGAAATTCGGCAACCTTCACCTCTTCACTTACTATAAACTGCGGCGAAACAAAAGTATATTTCTTGGTTTTGAAAATCTCTTTAACCGCAGATATTAACGATTGGATAGAAATAAGTGTGGACGGTATAATGGTAGCTGGAAACGATGTATCTTTTATCCCCTCTGCAATAACTACAAAGACTATTGACATAGTTCCCGTTGATACTGAACCTCCGCAGGTAAAGGCGGTGAGATTCAATCCTAATCCTCCTGTTGGTCCAGGAACGCTAAAAATAGAGATAGAATTTGATGAAAGTATGAATACATCCGCGCAGTTACAGGTAACTTACGGACCGAGTGGTATTGAATACGATTTCAACGGAAACTGGGTGGATGATAGGAACTGGAGCGGGACCACGGAGATAACCAAGGATATGCCATCGGGAAGTATGGTGCTGAAAGTTGGAGGAGGTAAAGACCTTGTGGGTAACGAGATGAGCGAATACACTACTCAGTTTGAAGTGGATACAACGCCCCCGCAGGTTATTTCTATCATGTTCAACAAGACACCCCCTCTGAAGGTTGGAAATTACACTATAACCATAACATTCAGCGAGGATATGAACAGGAGCGTTCCGCTTACCGTCGCTTACGGAATATCAAAGATTAGAGAGATACAAGGCGATTGGACGGATTCCAGAACATGGGTTGGAACTTTAATTGTGGATTATGACTCAGAAAATGGAAACAACACACTGGTAATCAGCGACGGAGAAGATATGGTTGGAAATAAAATGGAAGGTTATATGATGCATTTCATTATTGATACCATAAAACCTACAGTTAAGTATTTCTCCGCAGACCCGCAACCGATACTGGTGGAGGATATGGGAATATACCCCGGAAATCAGGTGCTCAATATTACGGTTAGATTCAGCGAGTATGTTGAAAATGTGAGTATAATGTTCAACGATAAGAAATTTACAATGTTTAGGTTATCTTCCTCGGAATTTTATCTGCAGATAAACACGGCCAATCTAGATGAGGGAATTTATATCCTCCGAATAACAGGCGCGAAGGACTCAGCAGGAAATGTTATGGATGATTACGAAGCGATGAGATTCGTCGTGGACAAAACTCCACCCGCGGTGGAACCTTTGTACCCCGAAAGCACTGTGGAAGGCACGGATGTGCCTATAAAGATCAGCGCAAGCGATGATTATGGTATAAGTAAAGTAGAGATAATATACGAATCGGAAGGTATTGAGAGAACGATAATACCCAAAAAGAGCGGAAATATTTATACAGCCAGAATTCCGGGAAATGATGTTATTCCAGATAAGATAACGGTGAAGGTTAGGGTATACGATACCGTAGGAAATCTCAAGGAGGTAAAGTTCATAATATATGTGGAGCCGTGGTGGCATGCTCTCTGGTGGCTCTGGCTTTTGATCATTCTTCTTATAATACTCCTCATACTATTCCTCTTCTACAAGAAAAGAAAAGAGAAAGAGAGGAAAATACCTATGAAAGAAAGTGTTGTTGATAAGTTTATGAAAAAGTTCAGAAAGGAGGAGGGTGAGTATGAGGAGTTTTACGAAACATAGAATTGCGATGTTTTTAATTTTTTTAATAGTCTCTCCTATTATTTATAAAACGAATTCTTTGATTAAAAGTTTTGAGAACAAAAGTTACCATGAGGCTATAGTTATAATTGGTGATGAAAATTTCACCCCCGCCAACGGTGTTGTAGGTGGAAACGGAACTCCCGGAAACCCTTATGTGATATGCAATTGGACCTTTTCTGGAGATGATGTCTCCATAACCATAATGGATACGAACGCGTATTTTGTGATAAAAAACTGCACGATTACTAATTCCACAACGGGAATAAGGTTTCAGAATGTTCGTAACGGAAGCGTTGAGAATGTACGGATTGAAGATACCCAGTATCCCATAACTTCTTTTTACTCAGAGATATGTTTTAGCGAATGCTATATATTTAACTATACTGAGGTGAAATTCGGGAACACTATATGCACAATAGAAAATTCAGAATTTTGCAATGGAATAATTATGTATATACAGGATGACAGTATTGTGGTGATTGAGAACTCCACATTTTCTGCATGTGGAACGGCCATATACACGCTCAGTAGAGTTGAGGTGTATATCAGGAATACGAGTTTATTTAAGTGCGATGCTGGAATAATGTCAAACGATTTTGCAAAGGTTACGGTTGAAAAATCAATATTTGAAAACTGCGATGCGGCGTTATATGCAATACATTCAATCGTTTACTGCAATGAAACTATATTCCAAAATAATGGGGTTGGAGTAGATTTAATAAACACGAAATTTGGTTTTTTCTCTAATAATACTTTTGTTAACGATTCAATACTACCAGAAGGAGAATCTTTTTTGAATCTCGTCGTTGAAAATTCTACAGTAAACGGCAGAAAAATTTTTGTTTTAAAAAATGGAGATTATGAAATAACGGGAGATGCAGGAGAGGTAATAATTTACAATGCCACCGCAAGAATACAAAATGGTAGTGCTGAGGGAGGCGATGTTTTTATCGTGGGTGAGAAAGCAAGAATGTACATTGAAAATTATTCAATTATGCGGGAAGGAACAGCAATAATTGTAAATGCCTCAGAAATAAATTTGAGAAATTTTACTGCTCGGTACTGTGAAAAAATAGGAGATATTGAGAATTCTGAAGTATTTGTTATAAACTCTCTTTTTGAAAATAATTATGGTCGCTTTGAGATTAAAACATCTTCAGGCTTAATACTCAACTCCACATTTAGAGACAACGATGATACCGCACTCTGGGTTGAATGGAGTGCAAATATTACCATAAAAAATAATGTTTTATCCAACAACTCTGTCGGCGGTATAATGATTAATTTTTGCAGAAATTGTACTATAATGAACAATACATTCTATGGATGCGGAGTTTATTTACATGGAGGTGAGAATACTCTGTGGAGCTATACGACAAACAGTTTTTTGAACAATACGGTCAACGGAAAAAAGCTGTTATTTTATCTTAACCAATCGGATATTATGGTGGGGGATGCCGGCGAAATTATAGCCGTAAAATGCAGGAATATTACATTTTACGGTGGGAATTATTCACTTTCGGATGTTGGTGTACAGGTACTTTTCTCCCAGGATATAAAGTTTCTTCATTGTAATGCCTCGTGGAACAGATGGCATGGACTATATGTTTGTTTCTCCCGGAATATAACTTTTTTGAACTGCACATCGGCAGGAAACAGATGGGCGGGTTTATACATATACAGAGATGATAATGTCTCTGTGATGAATAGTACCTTAATCCTAAACCGGATAGGAGCATTGATTTATTCAAGCAATGTGTATATCAACAACTCCAGGATTTCGCGAAATTTTATGGGAGTGGAAATGGACTCATCGTTTAGCTCCACCATAACTGAGAACATATTCAAATTAAACGACGATTATGCCATAAAACTAGATGGTTGTACAAACTGCACTATATACCGCAACTATTTCTATGGAAACAGAGGGAGCGGCCTGAACTTCTCACCGAAAAATGTACAGGCCTATGACAATTCGCACAATCTCTGGAACTCCACAGAGTTTGGAAATTACTGGGCTGATTGGGCAAACAATAACGATACTAATGATATGAATAACGATGGGATTGTGGATTATCCCTATCCCATAGATGGGGGCTCACGGGATTATATGCCCCTTAAGGAATCGCCTGTGGTTTTGGAGGTTAAAAGGGTATGGGCAATTGCTCAGTTATCTTTATATACTTTGTTGCTCATTATATCACTATGGATGAGGCACACGAGAAACTTGACTTATTATCCGAAGAGGAAAAGAAGGAACTTCCCAAGAGAAGAAAAATACCAAAAGATCTTGGAAAAAAGAAGTTAAAGCCCTGCGAGGGAGATATTGTTGAGGAAGGAGACCTCAAGAAATGGGTAATAACGGAGTGCAGAAGGTGTAAGGCTCCCGGAACTCTCAAGCATCGTATATGTTTTGGGAGGGTTCTTAGAACCTTAACAAGAGAGCCAAATGTGGATTTGATAGATTTGGAAAAGTATTTGGTTATTGAATATTTTGGAAATGCTGTACACACATTGCAAAGTATGGTCCAATTCGGCAGGGTTCTGTTGAATTTGGCCGTTAGAAATCCGATAGTGGAATATTTTTCCGATGTTCCCGAGAAGGACCAGAAGAAATTAAGATGTCCCGTATGTCCTCTGAATCCTCAGACGGTATTTACTCGCCTGTACAATGTTTTCATAGATTCCATAGAGGATTTTCCAACTTTCTTTTATTACCTAGTTGATAGATTCGGGAGGGAGCCGCTATACTCTGCGAGATGCAAACCCTGCAGAGAAACCAGTATACAGGATTTGAACTTTGTTTTGAAAAAGTATATTGAATGGCTATCCACGATAGGGATAAAGGTGGAGATGAGAATAGATGAGGAAACCACACAATTAAGCTTGCTTACCCGTATAAGGAACCTTTCCTACGAGGTGAGCGGCAAAAAAATAATGGAAATAATACACGAAATTCTTGATAAACATCATAGAATGCGCCCGGTTTTCTCATCTTCATGGATAATCTTTGAGAAGATTCCCGGAGCGGAGGAGGTTTATCGGTATAAGGTGGATAATGTTCCCATCGTCCTTTATCGCCTTCCCACGGAGACTGAGGGTCTTTATTATATAGATCCCGAGGAGTATCATTTAAAGCCAGAACATGTGATGTTAATAGAGCTCGCCCGAAAGGAACTATTGGCGGAGTATCCTAAGGGTCTGCAGGCGATGAAGGGAGAGACCTCCTTGAGATACATACAGGAAGAGGGGGCGAGAATAATATACAAACTGGCGAAGTATCACAAGGTGCATATAGGAAATACCAGAGAGGAGGAGATGCAAACTGTGAACAAGTTAGCTAAGATTCTGGCGAAGTACACAGGCGGTTTCGGAATTCTGGAAATTCTTCTTAAAGACCCTTACATTCAGGATATATATGCGGATGCACCGATCTCTTATAACAATGTCTATGTTATACTTCAAGGAGGAATAGCCAAAAATGTACCTGAGAAGTTCATAACGAATGTGGTGCTGAGCGAAGATGATGCCAGGAGCTTAATATCCCGGTTCCGTATGGAAAGTGGAAGACCTTTTTCGGAGGCGCATCCCTTACTGGAAATGGATTTAAAGGCATTTAAAACGAGAGTATCCGCGGTTGGCCCACCTCTTAGCCCGAGAGGGGTGTCGTTCGCTTTTAGGAGACATTCCCGCGTACCCTGGACTCTACTTCGCTTGGTTTATTATGGAAGTGCCACCGCTTTCGCCGCAGCGCTTCTCTCTTTTCTCATAGATGGAAACGCCACCATGCTCATTACCGGAAGCAGAGGTGCAGGCAAAACTTCATTGCTCAGCTCAATAATGTTTGAATTTCCGCAGAGCCAGAGAATCATAGTGATAGAGGATACGCCAGAACTTCCTACGCAGTACCTCCAACGGTTGGGATATAAAGTTCTTGCCATGCTGGTCGGTTCAACATTTGGAGGGACGGCTGAGCTCACAATGGATGATGCTCTCAGATTGGCGCTGAGATTGGGAGAGAGCGCGATAGTTATAGGAGAAGTTAGGGGCAAGGAGGCGAAGACTCTTTATGAGGCTATGCGCGCTGGAACCGCGGGAAGCTCTGTGCTCGGAACGATTCACGGAAATAGTCCCAGGGCCGTTTACGAAAGAGTGGTTTATGATATTGGGATTCCGAAAATGTCGTTCAACGCTACGGATGTTGTTGTGGTTGTTGGATTCACGAGACCGAGCGGAATACACCGCCAGATAAGGAGCGTAGTACGGATATCCGAGTATATAAAGGGCAGCGATGGTGATTTTGAGGACCTCGTGGTTTACGATGCCAAGGACAATGTACTCAGAGAAACGGAGATTGTTTTCAGTGGGAGCAGAGTTATAAAAAGCATAGCGGAATCGTGGGGGATGGATTACGAAGATGCTTTGAATAACATAATGCTCCGAGCGAAGATAAAAGATGCGCTGGTAAGGAGAGCAGAAGACACTGGAAATCTCAGATATCTCAGCGAGAGATGGGTTAATGCAGCCAACAACAAAATGTGGTCTTTGATAGCGAAAAGTGTTGAGGAAGAGGGAGTTGTGGAGTACAGCCGTATATACGAGGAATGGCTGGAGTGGTTCAAAAGGTGGTGATAGATGGATTTCAAAACACTCTATGAAAAACTTTGTCTGAAAATAAACGAAATATTTCCCAAACAATCGGAGGAGTTCAGAAAGAAATATGAGAAAGAGAGAAAGAAAAAACTGGACGAAGCTAGAAAGAGATACAGGAAAGCAGAGGAGGAGTTTGAGAAAGTTCAGGCGGAACACGGTAGAGAGGATGTTGAATATATAAAGGCATACAAAAAATACACAAAGGCCTTTACCGAACTTATAAAGGTTGAGGATGAGTATAACAACGATCCTTACGCCTTAACTATAAAATTTGCGAGAATAGGACTGGAACCATATCAGATATTTTTTGCATCTCAGTTACTCTTTATAATTCTTTTCACATTTATGATGTTAGGGATAGTTATAGTTTTCATAATAACCCATAATTTGATATCTACAATTGCTTTTTCCATTTTTGCCGTACTCTTTCCGACAGTTTTCTATCTATATCTTGTAAATTATCCATTATCCAAAGCGAAGCAGATGAGAATAAAAACCCTTGGCTATATGCCGGAGGCGATAAGCTATCTTGTCATGTCCCTCTATCTAACTCCTTCTTTGGAGAGGGCTGTGGCTTTCGCCAGTGAGAATTTAGATGAGCCTTTATCCAGCGATTTGAAAAAAATTCTGTGGAAAATATATCTTCGTGAAGCTGATAGCGTTGAGGAGGCGTTTATGGAGTTTTCGTACGAGTGGGGTAAGTGGAACGATAGTTTCAAGAGGGCGTTGTACGCTGTAAGAACTTCCACGCTCCGAAGCGACGAGAAGGAGAGAAGGGACATATTGGAAAAGGCATCGGAAATAATGATGCAGGGATCGCGCAGAGACCTAATTGCCTACGCGGACGCCCTGTATATCCCAACGATGCTCCTCTTCTCACTGGGTGTAATGCTTCCTCTCCTTCTCGCCTCGCTTCTCCCGATAATGCCTGTGGGAGAGGAATACGCTTGGGCCATAGCGCTGGTTTTTGATTTTCTCATACCTTTCTTTATGCTTTGGTATGCATTAAAAATAGTTGGAGAGAAGCCCGTACTTTCAACACCACCTCAACTCAAAATGCCATTAAAAAAGAATGAGAAATATATTCTTATAGCAATATGTTTGGTTATATCCGCGGTCTTCATATATATAGGAATTCTTAACGCTGGAAGTTTGATAGCAAGTATATACTATCTTATGGCTTTATCAATACCGTTGGCTATATATCTCCTCGTACAATCCATTCCTCTAAAAAGTGAGCACGACTTCCTCATAGCTATGAATGAGGATTTTCCCGATGCCCTTTTCCAGATAGGAAGCAGGGTAGCGGAGGGCGAACCGTTTGAGAGTGCGATGAAGAAAGTCGTAAAACTTATGAGGGGAACTGCTGTTGAGGTTCTTTTCAGAAGAATACTTTATTCTCTCAGAACTACCAGAAAAAGCGTGGAAGAAATACTTTTCGGAAGAGATGGGATTTTAAAGGAAAGATCCACAAAGATGATAAACACCAGTATGAAAGTGTCCTTGGAAGCGATAAACAAGGACCCGCAGACCGCGGGAAATATAATAACTTCCGTCGCCACGCATCTGAGGGAATTGAAGGGAATAGAGAGAGATATGAAAAATAGGTTAGCTAGCGCTACAGGAATGATGAGGTTAACATCACTGTTCTTCGCACCCATAACCATCGCGGTTACGCTCGTTCTTTACTCGGTGATTCTCGGTAGACTAGAACAGATAACGGCGATAATACCATCTGAATCACCGTTCGCAGTCGGATTTTTGAAAATAAAGCACATCAGTGCATATGCATTCTCTATAATAATGGTAATATACCTATTTCTCACAACCATAATAACAGGATACTTCCACGGAAACATAATGAACGGCGATGATCCCGTTCAGAATAAAATGGATTTGGGAATAATGCTCATAATATCCTCAGTTGTTTATGCGATAACTTTGGCAATGTTTGTTGGATTTTTTGGAGGCTATGTATAAATCATCCCCTTACCACATCTATATAAAATTCGTGGGATAGGACCTTAACAGTGAGTTTATCCTTAGATATGCCGGATGGAAGATAAAGACCCTTTAATGAAAATGAGGCGTAACCTTTTTCATTTGTTTTTTGGGAAGATTTAATGCCACAACCATCTAAAATAACCCAGACATTTTTTGCAGGCTCTCCGTTCTTATACACAAAAATATCCAGAGTACATGGGTTGTTCTCGCAATCATAATAGGAATTATTGTTTGCATCTACTTTTGTGCATATAATTTTATCAATTTTCTCTCCCCCAATATAAAACTCCACAACAACCTCGCTTCGCTCTGCAGTTTGAACAACAAAATTAAGTATTATAGCGAGGGATATGAGAGCAATAATGGAAATTAATATAATATAAAAAATTATAGATTTTATGGAAACCATGTCATTTCCTTATAACTGGTATAGATGTAGTCTTTGATTCTTCTCCAAGTGTTCCCTGATAAGTAAAGGTTACTGTTATGTAATCTATGTTCACATTTTTATCCAAGTATACTCCGCTGACATTGAAGGAAACCACTCCAACACCATTGGTATAATCGGCGTCATGTATTCCACAGCCCTCAATTTTTACCTGTACTCCGCTGAGTGGATTACCATTCTCGTCGTAAACCTTTATTGTTACGTGGTCAGTATTGTTGTTTAATGAGGGGTCAAAATAAGCCTTGCCAGTGGTGTTATCAGTTTTACAATACAGTTTTGGAGGTGTTATGTCCCAGCTGGCAACGGTTGGCGCTTTGCTAACCATAAAACTCAGTATAACCGCTAAAGATACCGCTGCCACGACTACAGCGATTAGTATGTACAGCGGAAGTCCGACCACAGCACCTTTCTCTTTCCTTATTCTGCGAACCTCCTTCATGGTCAATCACCTCTGAAGTAATCTCTATAAACATATATAAACTTTTCTTTAATAGTTATATTTTCCACAACTTACGCACTATATCACCTATCCCTCTAACTTTTTCCATATCGCCATCCCAGTTTTCAAGCATATCTCCGTATTTTTCCCAGATTTCTTCCAGGGTTTTTCTCATTTTTAATCTTATCATTTTGCCTGCTCTTCCTCTGTATACCACAACAAGGAATATGGATTTCAACCTATCTATAAGCATCTTTTTTCCATGAAGTTCAACACTTTTCAGTTGTTCTTTCTCATCTTTGTATGTATGTTTTATAAAATCAAGTATAGCTATAAGCATAGCACTAACGGTATCTTCATCGGTGGCAGGTTTTATCTTGCTGGAATAATGAGTGAGGAGTAGGCCATTTCTATGAATTAGGTATATATCCTCTATTTTTCCTCTGCCTGCAAGCAGAATTATTAGCAGTATAGGTATGAGAACGGCAGGTGGTATTAAGTATGGGAAGACATTTCTACTTTCTGTAATGTTTACATATACATATATTCCATATGTGGAGAATGAACCATCATCATCCACAACCCGAAGAGAAACGTAGTATTTTCCAGAATCATTGTATATATGTTCAACGACCTTTCCGTAGCCAATACTTCCATCGCCAAAGTCCCATGTGTAGTTAAGTAAAGGCAAATCAGATGGTGTATCTTCTGTTGGAGAAGCATCAAACCTGAATATGTTTCCCTTTTGATAAGTAATTATGAAATTGGCTTGAGGCGGAACATTTACAATTTCAATGTTTTTCGTGGTAATTACCTCGGAGCCGTCTGAATCAACAACTTTAACAGCTATCGTGTACATACCTGATTCCGTGAAAATGTGGGTGGTGTTGAATCCTTTCGCCTCAGAAGTGAAATTTCCAGAATAGTTGAAATCCCACTCCACGGAGATTATAGGATCTACGGTAGTTATGTTCACATAGAAACGCACATCATCATCTTCCTTCGCCCTACTTTTTCCTTCAATGTTTACGGATGGGGATGAGTCTAAAACATTTATGGTTATGCTACCATTTGCTGTGGAACCATCCGAATCAACAATCTCAACCTTAATTAAATATGTACCATTTTTTGAATATGTATGAGTCACAGGTGTTCCCTCTCCACTAGATCCATCACCGAATTCCCAGAATACGGAGGAGATTGTGTCGTATGAGGACCAAGAGCAATTGAAAACTATAGTATTTCCTTCCACAGGATTACTCGGTTGATAGGTTATTCCTAGCAATGTGGGAGATGAGTCCTTTATGAATATAAATTTGCTAGTTGAATTAACACTACCGTCTGAATCTATAACCGTAAGAGTAACCTCGTATGTTCCGTTCTGCACGAATTTATAATCAACGCTCTCACCATACATGATTTTGTTTTCTATCTTCCAAGAATAGTTTACTATTGGATCATATGATTTGCATCGTGCGTAAAAATGGACAAGGTTACCTTCAGTGCTGTTCTCGGGAGAAAAGGAGAAATCAACGGTAGGCACGGAATCAAGTACAGTTATGTTTTTTGTGGAATTACTATACAACCCCTCATCATCCTTAACGGAAAGCATTATGGTATATACCCCCTGTGTTTTGAATGTAATTGTTGCGTTTTTGTTATGCGATAAAAACATCCAAGTTGTATTGTTCAACAAGTACCATGTGAAGTTCAAATTACCTATATCCGAATACTGATCATAGGAACCGCTACCATCTAAAAATACCGTGGTATTTTCAATAACAATATCAGGCGAATTTATAACAGCGACAGGTGGAAGATTCTCAAACTCCCATGCTTGAAGTATGCTGGGCAGAGATGGACTCTTTGATAGAATGCTCACAGATAATCTTCCGTTGGAGTTAAGATCCCCCAAATCCATATAGGTGGCATTTATCATACAAAGGTACTCTCTCCAGACAGTTAGGTTCTCCCACAAAATTACAGCAATTTTTCTAGGATAGAGAATAATTATTTCTTTGCATCCATCGTCGTTGAAATCACCTATTTCAAAATCTTTAATTGAGTATGTTTGGTAATGCTTTTCGGGCAAAAGGGAATCTTCCGCTATATGGTAGAAGTATATATCCGTGGAGTTTCCGACAATAACATAATATTTTCCAGCGATCTCGGCCGTTCTGATAATACTCATATTTTTTAACGGATAGGATGATATGTTTCCTGAGGATGTGTTTAGAAGCCAGACATGCGCAGAATTTATTCCACAAATATAATTGCTTATTGAAGATATTTTATAGGCAGCAGGTGATGAAATAACAGTGGTGTTGAGCGTACTGGAATTTATGAATGTCAAATTTCCATTGATGTGTGAGATACATATATTGAAATTATCGTAATTTATACTTTGTATATCCGATGAGTTGTTTCCTGTAAATATTGATGAGAGATTTCCCGTATTTCTGTTTATTAAGAAAAGAGTATCATTGTAAAGAACTCCGAAGGAGGTCTCGTTAATCACCAAAAGATTTGAAACATTTATACTGTATGTTTCCCGCGAGAGTTTCTTTACTATGGAAACTGTTGTTGAATTCCATATATAATATTCTCCATATTCTATATCCATTCCGAGAGGGTCGTAAATGGAGGCAAACTCCCACGAAGCCATAGCCACAAAATTTTTGATGTTTTTATAATGAAATCCAATAGTCATATATTGTCCACAAAGATATATATTTTCATCAGAGTAGTGAAAAAATGAGAAAGGAATTCCCAAATAACTCCTAGCGAGCAAATTAATATTCAAATCGTAGTAATTTATAGAGAAAATTCTATTTGATAATCCTATTATCCCTATTTCATCTTGGCCATCTAAATTGAAATCATTTACTTCCATCCACTTTCCGCCTATATTGTAATCAACTGGGGTATTGAAATTCCAGTAGATTTTGAGAATAGTATCGCTAAGTATGGCTAAAAATTTTGAAGTGTTATTATATATTTCAAAACAAAGTGGGTTGTTTTGTGTATCGTATACTTTATTTGGTGCATCGGAAATGACATTCTGTATTTTATAGTAAACTTCCACTTTCTTGTCTATGGAGCAGAGAACATATATGTCGTTTAAGCCATCGTTATTGTCATCACCCAACTTTATGTATTTATTCCCCTTTGAAGTTTTTATCAATTTTGCTGGTATTATTCCAGTATATATAGGGCCATCGTATATTTCAATCCTGCCGTTATCGCCATCCACATATACGCTCACGGCGATATCGTATCCATCTCCCGAGAAATTTCCCACAATTATGCTACTGATAGCTGCTGCTTTACCCCCTTCGTTAAAAGACTCTATTTTTACATTATATACAGGCTGTGAATTCTGCTGTACAGGTAAATCGTAGATAAGAACTCTATCCTTTATCCCGTCGGGTACGGCAGCTACCGAAGATTGATTATGGCTGCCCACTATGAGTTCTTCAAAACCATCTGCATCAACATCTCCTACGCAAACCCATACTGGTATTTCTAATCCGTTGTTTTCTCCAAGAACAACAGCATTTCCAGAAGAGTATTGTATCAATACCTTTCTTGATTGAGGAGATACGAATATTTTGTCGGATACACCATCGTTATCAATGTCTTGGGAAATCATCATATTGGTGGAGAGATTAAGAATTACATCCGCGTTGTACAATTTTTCGTAACTCCATATAATTCCAACATTTTTTGTAGTTGAAATCCCCTCAACATATTGAAAGCTTACCGTTATTATTAGTATGCAAATTGCTATGGGCCATAGTCTCATTCAATTGATGTATAAGTAGGATATACTTAAATTTGGCGTTGGATCCTCTTAGAACGAAAAGTTAATCTATTTATTCCAACTCCACCATTGTATGGGAGTAGCTATAGGAGACCTGCTTGTAGTGCATTCAAGAGAAATAAAGGATTTTGAGGGCAAAGCGATAGCCATAGATATGTACAACACGCTCTATCAATTTCTGGCGATAATAAGGCAGCCGGATGGCACGCCTCTTATGGATTCTAGGGGCAGAATAACTTCCCACTTATCGGGTTTGCTATACAGAACTGCTAATATTATTCATGAAGGAATAAAACCCGTTTATGTGGTTGATGGAAAGCCTCCCGAACTGAAAAGAAGGACGATAGAGGAAAGAGCAGAAATTAGGACCGCGGCGCTGGAGGAATGGGAAAAAGCATTGAAGGAAGGAGATTTTGAGAGAGCAAGAATGAAAGCGCAACAAGCAACATTTCTAACTAAAGAAATGGTTAATGATGCAATTAAACTGATTGAATATATGGGAATACCTTGGGTTCAAGCTCCCTCAGAAGGAGAGGCTCAAGCCGCCTACATGGCGAAGAGGGGCGATGTGTACGCTGCCGCATCACAGGATTATGATTCCTTGCTTTTCGGCGCACCTACACTAATAAGGAATTTGACCATAACGGGCAAAAGAAAATTGCCGCGCAAAAAGGTTTATATAGATGTAAAGCCAGAGGAGATATTGCTGGAAGAAAATCTCAAAAATTTGGGCATAACGAGAGAGCAGCTTGTTGATATAGGAATACTCATAGGCACAGACTACAATGAAGGGGTGAAGGGGGTAGGGCCTAAAACCGCCCTGAATCTCATAAAAAAGTACGGAACTCTTGAAGAAATTTTGAAAGTGAAAAATTATGATATACCTTATTGGCAGGAGGTCAGAGAGATATTTCTGAATCCAGAGGTCACAGATAACTACAAACTTGTCTGGAAAGGGGTTGATGAGGAAAAAGTTATCCGCTTCCTATGTGATGAGAGAGATTTTTCGGAGGACAGAGTAAAGAGTGCTTTAGAAAAACTCAAAAAACTTGAAAAGATTATGAAACAGAAAAGTTTGGATAGTTGGTTCTGAAAAATCACTCCTCTATCCTCGGAGCCAGTAGAAAACTGGCAGTACCGTGGCCCTTTACTATCTCAAAATCTATTTTTATGGGATAATCAGTGCTCATACTTACCGTTATGAAATCCGCAGTATCTATGTGTTTCACGAGTTTCACAAGATACTCTATGGGATATATACTTCTTACTTCCTCTTCGCAATCAAGTTCTCTGACTTTTTCCTTCGCCAAAACCATCCTCGTCGCGTCGCTCTCTCCTTCGGAATACATTTCAAAACTTTGAGGAGTAATTTTAATTACTATATGGTCTGAGAATCGGTGTGCAGATTTTAATGCCAATTCAAAATCCTCAAGGGGTACCACTGCCCTCGCTGGAAGAGAAAGTTCAGGAACCTTAGGTATGCTCATTCCAGATGTGTCTATTGTGCTCATACTGGTGGTCAGATCGCCTATGGCATAGGTAAGACGTGAGTCCTCAAGGGTTATATCAACGACATCTCCTTTAGAACCCAGTTTTAGAATTTCTTTCATTTTGTCAAGATCTATGCCCACTTCAGTATCCTCCTCTACATCATATTCCAGAAAACCATCCTTGGATACATTTATTACAATCATAGCTACATGTGATGGGTCAACAGCGCTCACAGAAAGGCCATCTTTTTTAAACTCAAACTTTGCCTCGGAAACCAGCGTCAGGAGAAGATTGTTTATCTCCAGCAGGTCACGGAGTTCTGATTTGATTTTCATCTCTATGCACCTCCATTCCTAAATTAGGACTTTTGATATAAATTTTTTGATGCATCTTCTAACCTTACGAAGCGAAACGCAACATATATATATGTGGATACCTATGTCATAGCCAGAGGTGTTGATACATGAAAAGAGCTGTGGTGGTGATGCTGGCTCTCCTGCTATGTATACCGGTTGGCTTACAGTTTGTTGGTGCCACATTGAAAGGAACAAGTTCTCCATACGGTGATCAGGGTATTCTCGCGGATTGGGTTATCCACGGAACCGTTGAAATAAACGAAACAACGGTTGATCCGGTCACAGGCGAGAAAGGTAGATATGGCGTTATGGTAAATGTAATAGTGGCCAGTGATGGGGAACTTATAATAAGAAATGCCACATTGTACTTCCTAAAAGATATAAATAAGAAAGACATAAATATGACTGTTCAGGGAAAGCTGTATATGTACAATGCAAAACTAACGGTATCCACAAACCTTATAGATCCCTACCCCTACTTGGATGTTACAATAAAGAACGCTATTGATGTTAAAATAGTGAATAGTACCATACAATTTCCGGGAAATATCACAGTGATAGGTACGAATAATGTTCTTATAAAAGGAAGTGAGTTCAAACCACTTGATACTCTACCATCATCCATAAGTGATCCGGACTATTTTGATGATGGACCGAGCGTAAAGTTTGTGTCATCCACGGCATATATTGTAGATACATCGTTCTATAATTTATTTGAGCACGAAGTTGTATCTCCGCAGTATGTAGGCACAGCAACAAGTACATCCCCTACAAAGCCTATAACAGTAGATTCCACATCAGATAAAATAATCTCCGATGCTACTACAAACCTTCCAGGCTATGAAACATCTCCCATTTACAGTTTAAAGGTTAAAGTGAAGATGCAAGCAGATTCTTCGTACGATTCAAGCTCAATGATTAATTTGATATACGGTACTAACAAAGTTATGCTGGGGTTCGTGCCTAATTATACCACACAAACATGGGTCAACTATACAGTGAATATAGATACTCTGGGAGCAACTGTAGGAGATTTAGTTAATGGAAATCTCTATCTAGAAGCAGGGGCCACAACGAATGGTACCTATACTGTGTATGACATTGAATTTGATGTTTATGTTGCTGATGTATACGCTATATATGGCAAGGACAGATTTCATTGGGTTGCAGATTCCTCTACAATATATGGATTCAATGTGCACATAGATGCGGATTACACAAGCGATGCTGATAGATCACATCATAACGCCATCTATATAAGGAATGGTGCCGAAGTTTATATAGCGAATCTTACCGTAGATAATACGGAGACGCCCGTTGAAAATGCTCAGAGTCCCCCATATATGGTGGAAGATACAACATCTAAGATATACATATTTAGATATGCGAGGATAAGAGTTCTGGATATTAATGGAAATCCCATAAATGGAATAGAAGTTGTTGCAGAATCTACGAATGCAACGGAACAATCAACGATAAATACAATAAATCAGAATATGTACAATGAGGGATTGGTGGCGGGTGCAACAATAAGAAATATCACATCAAATGATTATGCCATTCTGCCTCTTCTTACGGATATTTTATCTCAGTCATCCTATCCGAACTCTTGGTACACGGGAAACTATAAATTTAAAGCGATTGATATGGGTAACGAAATAGGATACGCCAACGGCTCGTTTGCTCATTTCCCTTACCTTGACAGTATATACAATTATCTTGATGTTGATGTAGAAACTGAGGCGACAATTCCCAATTTGAAAGTTATGAGTATAGAACCCGGAGGACCATTGGTATCTGGCAGAAATGTTACTTCAACAGTTTATGTCTATTGTGAAAATGCAAATGCAGGAGATGTTTGGGTTAGTTTAAAAATATCAAATGGGATATCAATTACGGAGGTAGGGAATAAAACAATTACATTAAATGTTGGTCCGCCGAGGGCCGTTAGCTTCACATGGACAGTATCTTTCCCTCCAGGCAACTACACAATGATTGCTCTTGCAGGCGCCCTTAATGTGCACGAATCGCCCTTAACTGATAATGAGCTTTCAACATCAATAACTATATATCCTGATGTTGATTTTGCACCTGATCCTAACTACTTTGAGCATTCTCCGTATCCAGCAGTAGGAAACACAATTGCTGTAACTGTAAGAATAAGAAATTATGGCAATGAGAACTCTTATGCTCCTGTGCACATAAAGATAACTGGACCTGGATATACGGCCTATGAAGATACCTTTTATGTATCGGTGAACGGTGGAGGTTACAATGATACTACTGTATCTTTCCTTGCTCAGGCATCAGGCACTCATACCGTCACGGTGGATGTTCACAACTTCTGGGACTATGATCAAACGAATAACTATTACGAGTATCAATTTGAAGTTCTTGAAGGAAGCATAGATTATTTCGTTGAAAATGTAAATATATCGTTTGCGAGTGATATACAAAGTGGATATGTTAAACTGAATGTGGAGGTGGATATCGGTTATCAGGGACTTAATCCGACAAATGTTTATGTTGCGGTCTACGATGCCTTAACTCAAGATCTTCTGGATAAAAGACAGGCGAATCTAACAGGAGGAAAACTTACAGCAGACCTGTATGTCTATGTTCCCTATGCAAAAAGCTACAACTTTTTGATAGTAGCTGATCCTGACAACTATGTTAATGAGTTCAACGAGGCCAACAACTCTAAAAATATAAATGTGAACACACTTACATATTTATCTGTCAGTGTATCGGCGCCCAATATAGTTATTAACGGAACGATAATAAATATAACAGTGGGAGTAATTCCGTATAACACAGATATAAACAATCTGAATGTTAGTCTTGAATTCTCAACAGGACAGGTTTACTACAGCGGAAAGACATCCCTATCCCAGGGACAAACGACTAGTATATACTTTAATATAAACATGACAAAGGATTTCCCGAATATTATGCAGGAACAGCAATCTATACTTCTATCGTATAATATAACTTTAACGACATCAGAGCTATCGCCTTATATTTATTTCCTTGGAACAAGAGTGTTGACGGTTAAGGAAAGACCTGATTTGGATATAGTTAGTGTTAAAATAGTGGAGAACGATGGAAAGAGCAATGATAGTCACATGGCTGAATGTTATCCCTACAGTATAAGCATATATATCTCAAACAAAGGAGGTACAGATCCTACGGATACTATATGGAAAGAAACTCCAGAATATTATCTAATAAGTAATGTGACTTTAGTGATAAAGGATGTATTCAAGGGAGAGGATGAAATACTCTATACGGGGTATGTGAATATACCCAGAGTTGGACACAGTGTGGAAATATTACTATCTGATAAAGATCTGCCGAAAATAAAAGAAGCCGGTGATCATAAGATAGTAGTCATAGTAGATCAAGAAAATATACTTAAGGAAAAAGGAGAAGATGTAAGTGGAGGATATGACATATCAGCTACAAACAACTACTTTGAAACGCATCTTTATGTAAATATACCTAAGCTTAGCGCATCTATAGACACGGTAAGTGCGGAAAATATGGAAATAAAAGGTAACCAGAGAATAATTCCTATGGGCAATGAGATTGTGGTGGTTATAAAAGTATACAATCTTAACATATCATCAACATCATTGTACACAGGAAAATCTATAACCTCACTCAAAGTAGCTATATATATTAATAATAGGCAGATAGATACTGCTGATGCACCCTTCAACACGGGACAAGCAACACTTAGATACACTCCAAAGTCTGATGGAGAAATGAGGATAGATGTGTATTATATACGAGGAACAGATAGGATTTATCTTATACGACATACAAGTCCGACGAGTGTTGTAGGAGTAATATCCTCACCGTACCTAATACCGGGATTGCCTTGGCTCCAGTGGTGGATGCTGGTGATTATAATAGTGGCGGTAGTTATACTGGTGATAATCCTTGCGGCTAGGTCAATATACAAGAAAGAGGCGGAGAATCTTGTGGAGTGCGGTGTTTGTGGTGCTCTTATTCCCGCGGATGCAACCAAATGTCCGAAGTGTGGAACAATATTTGAGGTAGGAAAAGTTAAATGCAGTTCATGCGGTACTTGGCTTGATGCCGATGCGAGACAATGCAGTTTGTGTGGTGCAGTTTTCGTGGAACCCAGCGATGAAGAGTACAACAAACTTATGGAGATGAAAAAGAGATACGACGCATTCTTGGAAAGATACAAAGAGGAAGCGAGAAGAGAACTCGGAGAGGCATTTACGGAGGAGGAATTCTACAGATGGTGGCAACGACATCCAGATTTCATAAGTTTTGAGGACTGGAAGAAGAAAGAAATGGAACTGGGTGAAATGACTGTTAGATGTCCAGCTTGCGGTACTTTGAATCCCATAGATGCAGAGGTATGCCATGTTTGTGGGGCATCGTTGAAGAGGAAAGAGGAAAGACTGCCACCCACAACACCCGCAATACCAGAAATACCAACAGCCGAGGAGGAGAAAAGAAAGCCCAAGAAAAAAGTTAAGAAAAAAGTAATAAAGAAAGTGCCGAAAAAGTAATTTTTTCTTTATTTATTATATTTTTATGTTTCTCCGAGAACTTCTCTTACTCTTTCTAGAACTTTCTGTGGATTCTTATAGTATGCGGAAACGATTCTCGCCACATCCTTGTAGTATCTAACTCCTATCTTCTCCATATATTTCAATATAAGTTCTCTTCTTCTTACTTCCAACTCCATTCTTCTTTGGGACCATCCCTTTATTGTAGCTATTTTTTCGTAAACATAACTATGTCCACTAAAATTAAAGCTATCATCCGCAGGGTTCCAGACATATGCATTGTTTGTAACTAACTCACCCGTTTCTGGATCAAGCGCAACTATTTCAGTTATGTTCTTAACTCTTCTGGTCATTCTTGTACCTACTTTCACTTGGGCTTGAAGTAGAACGATATCCAATGCGGTTATAAGGGCACGCGGTAAGTTTATGGGATCATTCTCCAATCTGTGCACCATAGCTTTAACATCATCAGCGTGGAATGTTGTATAACAAGTTTTTCCGGTAGCCATCGCTTGGAAAACTGTATAAGCCTCAGCACCTCTAACTTCTCCTACCATTATGTATTGTGGTCTCTGTCGCAGTGCAGCGGCTAGCAGATCAAACATATCAATCTCTCCAGGTTTCTTTCCCGTTATTGGATTTACTTCACCGAATCCCTCTCTAACCAATGAAGGAATCCAGTTTTCGTGAGGAAGGTTAAGTTCCCTCGTGTCCTCTATGCTCACAATCTTCATCTGTGGAGGTATGAAAAGAAGTATGGCGTTTAAGGTGGTGGTTTTACCACTAGCGGTACCCCCGCAAACTATCATACTCATACCGTTCTCTACTGCGAGCCAAAGATATGCCATCATCTCCCTAGACATAGTATGGAACTTTATTAGGTCAATTGGGGTGAATGGATTTGATCTGAACCTTCGTATTGTAAAGGAAGAGCCTCTTGTGGTAACATGCTTGCCTAGGGTTGCTTGCAATCGCGAGCCATCGGGTAAAGTTGCATCAACCATAGGATTAGCGACGGATATATGCTTGCCCGATTTCTGTACAATCCATATTACGAATTTATCCAATCTATCCTCTCTATCAAACTTTATGTTGGACCTTATTGAGCCGTATTTTCGGTGATAGATGTATATAGGTATGTTTACGCCATCGCAAGAAATATCCTCCACTTCGGAATCTATCATTGGCACCTGTATTTTTCCGTATCCGAGGAAATCCCTATAAAGATAATATTTGAATCTCTCAAATGTAAGGCCATCAACGCTTACACCCATCTCATCCAGTACTCTGAGGGCCATTTTATACAGAATCCTCTTTTTTTCCTCCAAAGTTGCAAATTCCTCAAGCTCAAATCTCCTTATTAGCTGTTCTTTTATTTTTTCCAGTAATTCCTCTTGTTCTTTGGTTAAAGGCGGCTCTATTATCTCGTAGATATATTCGTTATTAAAATTATCATAGAGTATTCTGACATAGGAATATGGTTTCTCTATCGGACTTATCTCCACTTCGCTTATATCCTTTCCCTCTATCTTCGGTATCGGCGTTACTTTATCCGCAACATCCTCTAGTACGATCTCGTCGGGCGGCGCCTTTATCTTTTTGTATTTTATTTTCTTCTTAGGAAGAATTCCTTTCAATGCATTTAGATATTTTATGCGGAAAGGTATTTCTTCCATCGCTTTTTCTGCCTCTGCCTCAACCATTTACATCCCCCCCATAAACCTCAAAACTAAATATCCGGCTATGAGCATAACCATAGCCACGGGCAACCCTCTTTCAAATGTACCGTCCTGAAGCAGACCGGCCATTATGCCATCTCCGACAGCATGCATTAGTGCAGCCACCACAAATAAAAACTTTATTTCTGGTATGTATTCATATGCTATACGACCAACGGAGATTCCCATGGCCATATGCTCAAATGCCTCTGCTGTAGCTTTACCCGCCTTTTCCATCTGTGGAAGGAATTGAGCATTGAGGATTATAATTGTCACTAGGAAAACACCGAATGCTATGTACAAAACAAAGGCATATGTTGACATTTGAATGGCTCTCTCTCTTTCCATAACTTGGGTTTCTCTGGATGCGTGGGCAACGAGGTTCAGAACATCTGCAATATTACCTCCCGCCTCATTTGCTTTAATAACTATAGCAACCATTCTGTTAACGAGGGGTGTAGGAACTCTCTCCTGAAACAGTTCAAGAGCCTTGTTCACAGGAACTCCCCAAGAAATCTGTGCGGCTATTTTCTTTATTTCATTCGTAAGTACACCGTATCTACCAGTTGACGCTACAATTAAAGAATCTGCTAGAGTCATGCCGAATCTGCTGGCTTCAGCTACATCTCTTAGAAAGTCTGGAAGTCTGCTCTCTATTTTCATTATTCTTTTTCTCTCTATATATGCTGCTATTCCATAAGGGCCAAGAAGTAATGCCACTCCTATAACTATGTAATCCATGGGCATTCCCGGCGGAAATCCCATGTAATAGCACATAATGCCCAAAACTATAAATACAATCATAAGAGCTGCGGATACGGCTATTATCTTATTTCTTTTCTTTTTATCCAATTACGCCACCTCCTTACTGGTGTTATATATAAGAAATATGAACATTCCAATCATTGCAGGAATCATAACATATACAACTATTTTCAGAACCATAACTACCATACTTGCCTGACCGCCACTTCCAATCAATGCCATTATAGCCATGATAACTACCAGGAAAAGAGGAAAAGCTACTCCAACGGTGACATAGGTTTCTGCGAATAGCCCCAAGGTCTCCATTTTCTTAGCCATTCCGAGACGCATCTCTCTTTCGTATTCCTGCGCTTTCATCAAAAAGTACGGTTTCAGTCTTCCTCCTGAGGTTGTGGTTGTTATTACTCCTTGCAGGAACTCTTGCCATTTAGTACTTGGGGATCTTTTTGCAGCATCTCTTATTGCCGTAAGTATATCTTTTCCTAAAAGTTCTGTGTCTCTTGTAATCCACTCCGCCTCTTTGCTTATTTCTCCGTACTCCTCTCTCCTAGCCAGTTCCTTGAAGATTACATCAATGGTCACATCAGCCGATGCCATAGCGGCAATAAAACTCATAGCATGGGCGATCTTTGTATCAATATTCTTTGCTCTAGATTTTGCCTTAGATGAGGGGGAACTTAGTAATATAAAATAAACCACTGTTGGTAAAAACGCAACCATTAGGATAGGTATGAGAATTCCGAGGAATAGATTCACATATAAAGCTAGGAGTAGGCCCAGTACACCACCAACCACGCCAGCGACTATCCCTACTATAATTGCAGTGGTGAGTACATACGCTAGATACTCTTTAACTTTGAAAGTCATATGTGCCTTCAGCAAATCTTCATCAAGTTTCTGGAACTTTTCTGGATTCTTTTTAATCATTCTCTCCGCCCTATCACCCATAAATTTAAGGCAAAATTTGTGATAAGAACTCAGGGAAATATAAGTTGGCAGTGTACCCGCAGGAATTTTAACTTTTCTATAAACTTTCTGTTCCGTCTCTTCAGGAGTTTCCATGGGCATTTCTTCACCAATTTTTCCGTCACCGCCTCTACCATTTCCAACCCTCCTTCTTACTTTCTAACTCTTCAAGTTTTCTCAACTCCTCCCTTATTCTCTGCGCCGTAATCTCAGGCTCCTTGTAATAATCGGTGATTATCTTCCAAATCTGCCAGTGATCTGTGATTTTTCTCTTAACCATATATCTGATTATGTCGGTCCTTCTGCGGAATTCCTCTTCCATTTGGTCATGAGTTAAATTTTTCATAGTCATTATCTTATCAAAGAGATAACTGTGACCTTTGAATATGTGCCTATCCCTTTGGTTATCCCATGTGAAAACAACATTCGTAATTAACTCGTTGGTTTCGGGTTCAAAACCAACGATTTCGGTCACCTCTTTTATTCTTCTTACGAACTGATCTCTAACTCTCACCTGCATCTGAATTACCACCACATTTAGAGCAGTCAAAAGAATTCTGGGACATCCTATGGGCGGATTCTCCAATCTGTGAATCATGGACCTTATGGAGTCGGCATGCATAGTAGAATACGCGGTATGGCCCGTGGCCATCGCTTGGAACATAGTATACGCTTCTTTACCTCTAACTTCTCCAACTATTATGTAATTTGGCCTTTGTCGCAGTGCAGCTCTAACCAAATCGTACATATCTATTTCTCCTGCCGCTTTGCCAGTAACACCCTTCTCGCCAAAACCGCTTCTTGTAGTACCCGCAATCCAGTTTTGATGAGGGAGGTTTATTTCCCTCGTATCTTCCATACTAACTATCTTGGCTGTCGGTGGGATAAATATGGCTGCGGCGTTCATAGTGCTTGTTTTGCCCGAAGCTGGACCACCTATAAACATCATGGATTCACCGTGTTCCACCGCCAGCCATAAATATGCAACTATTTCTTCACTGGCAGTTCCGTACAGAACAAGTTCAGTGGGAGTGAACGGTTTTTCCTTGAACCTTCTTATAGTAAATGTTCCTCCTCGCGTAGTGACCTCCCTTCCGTATGTGGCCTGAACCCTGTGGCCCTCCTCCGTTGTTCCATCCAGAATGGGATCGGCTACGGAAATTTGTTTTCCGCATTTCTGACTTATATAAACTATAAAGGAATTCAGTTCTTCATCGTCATGAAAAACAATATTCGTTTTTATGGACTCGTACTTTTTGTGGTATATGTATAGAGGTATTCCCACACCATCGCAGGATATGTCCTCTATGAATTCGTCGTGTATGAGTGGGTCTATTTTCTGGTAGCCTATGAAATCTCTTATCATATAGTAGGTAACTCTCTTTATGGAAGGAAGAGGAAGCCTTATGTCTCGTGATTCTAAGTAACTAGTAATACTTTCTTTTATGTAGTCTTCCTTTTCCTTTTTTGATTTGAGATTCCACGAATACTGCAACATTTTTTCAAATGTTCTTTTCAAATCGTCAAGGATCCTCATTTCCATAGGCGTTAGCTGGGGCTCTATGACTTGATACCTATATTCATAGTCATTGTGGTCATATATTATCCTCGCGTAACTGTATGGCTTTTTTATGGGATAAATTTCAACAACTTCAAGATGTTTCTCCTTTATAGGGGGTATTTGAGTAATATCTCTATCCACGGCCTCTGTGGAAGGTATCTTCTTCTCTAGATGTTTTCCACTAATTTTGATATAAAAGCGAAGAAGTTTTTCACGAAATCCACCCTCTTCTTCAGATATAGCCATCTTCACCACCTCAAGATGCGCTAGCCTCTATTTTCAAATATGCTTTGACGATCTCCATACTAGTTACATTTTGTATTGTGATGTAATCAGAGCCCCTTACATAATTTGAGTATGGCCTAGCCTTGCTCTCCATCCAATCCAAAAGTGCATCTATGTAAGCGGAAGATATATAGTTTTTATCCTGATCCTCATGGATTTTTATAGTCACATTCCTGTTGTTTTCATCTATATATGCCACGGTTTCCTCCACGCCTATCAGAGTTATCTGAAAACCTTTTGTCTCTATTCCCGTTATGGATTGTGGAGGCCCATATATTGTTTGAAGGATTATGGATATCTGCACATCCGTCTTGTTTCCTTTTACTATGAAATGGGGTCCAACAATTAGGGAGGCGTTTTTAGCATTCCAGTTATATCTTATTATGGCTCCGTTCTGTAAACTTATAGTCTCTGCCACATAATACCTATTCGGAGCGAGAAAACTGAACTCACCACCGCAGATTAGATATGTGGGAGTAGTTAGTCCTCTCTGGTAAAAAGTGAGATTAAGAGCGAATGAACTTGAATTTTCCCCAGTGTACGGATTCATTGATATTCGCCCCAAAGTCGGAGAGGAAAAAACGGGAACGGAATCTGTACCAAGTTTTATTGCGAAATATGATGTAAAGTTTGTGTTTTCCGTGAGTATAAGCATATCAATCATACTCCTTATATCCGAAAATTTTTCAAGGATGTACATATCATGCTGGTATTCAACGGTTTTCATATGGGCAGGTATGTATTGTGCTGTGAACATTGATAGTAAAGTGGTAAAAATCATTAAAGCGAAAAGAGTGCCTATCGTGGCCGCAATTCCCTTTTCCTCTTTTATCGGTTTTACTTTCCTCATCAACACCACCTTTTTCCACACCTTACCGTTTTACCTCTATATAAACTTTTTGAGTTTATCCATTATTGTCCTAATTACCCATGCATTAAAACCTTATAACTTTTTCTCATATGCTCAGCGCCATGAAACTGCCGGACACATGGCCTCTAAACATTTCATACATTTTGTACATTTTTGTTTGTTGACCCATACCATATCGTTTTTTATGTAAAGAGCCTCGAACATACAATGGGCAAGACATATTCCACATCCCACACACTCCTCCACCTTGTATATTATTTTTAAAAAATTCTCTGCGCAGTCCTTTGTGGACATTAGATTTTCTAAATCAATACAATCTTCGGGCAGTACGAAAGATAGGTTTTTCAACCTCTCCATATTTATTTTTCTGTTCGGTATAAATTTTACTTTTCCATTCTCTACTTTTTTCCTCACACTGAAAATCCTTCTCTTCTCAGGAATATCTTTTATTCCAAATCGTTTCGGGATATTTACCCATCTCCATAGACCGAGGGAAATCCAATAATCTGGAAAATCGTTTTCTCTTGCATATTTTTCCAGATACTCAAACCACTTTTCTAAGATTTTTGAGTATTTTTCCATTATTTTGAAATCTCCCAAATCACTTGATGGGCAGAGATAACAGCCTATTCTATTCATACCCCTTTCGTACCAAGGATTTAAAGGAGCTTTTTCCTTCATTAAGTAAAGAAAAACTTCAAGTGCGGTCCAATCTTGGATTGGCGAAGCAGCAATCTGGTTAGGAACCCATTTATTCCTCCATATTCTGGGAGTTTTACTTCTAACATCGCTTTCGTATCTTCTCTGACCAACGAATGTGAGAACTCCATTTGGATAGTTTTCCATAATGAATTTTGTTGTCGGTCCAAGCTTAACTACTTTACAACACCACCTGTAATCTCTCGCCGGTGGCCCATACTTTTCCAGCGATTTCCAGAATCTATCGTCGGAATGTATTCTTTTTATTTTCAATCCATATCTTTTTTCCACATCATCCACATACCTCAAAGTTTCTTCCAACTCAATACCTGTATCCAGAAAGAAAGACTCGTATTTCAAGCCGGATTTCATAACTAAAAGCAAAGTGGCCATGCTATCCTTTCCGCCACTGAATGAAACGAGGATGGGCAAAGAAATTTCTTTTGCAGTTCTTTTTATGAATTCTATGGCTTCTTTTTCCAGATTCTCAAGATGCTTTTCATTGGCCCTTAAAACATCCTCCCATCCGACATTTTTGCATATATTTACATCTTCAATTTTTTTAAATCCCTTCATTTTAACTGCTACACCTTTTTTAGGTACATTATTTGCATCAATTTTAGAAATACCTACACCTACAGAATCTCTACATAAAACCACAACATACATTCCCTTGCGAACATTATCCGCAATATCTACAACTCCCGGAGCCATTAGATTTCTTCCTGATAGAAGAGAATCCTCTGCACCATCATCCGCCACAACATACCCTTTTTTTATACTTTTCCTGAAAATCTCAGCCCCATCTGGTTTGAGAGATATATCAAAAAAGTTTCCGTTATACCGCAAAATACCTATGATTTTTCCGCAGTATATAATTTCGTATGCAAGGTCTTCCGCTGGTAAACGATTGAGAAGGACTACTCCCCTCAATCCCTCATCAATTCCGTATCTATCTTCAAGCAAACTGTTTATTATTTTCAGATCCCCAGCGAACGCTGGCCTTACATCTCCCGGCGGTGTTATCTTAATCTTTCTACCTAAGGAATGGCATATTTCGCACTTTTTGGTGAGTAATGGTAAATTGCATTCATCGCACCACCAGAGTTTGAGTTTTCCGTGGTACACTGCGGGCATCTCGGCGATTAAGCGGAAAGTATTATATATATCTTTTCATAATGATGTTTTGAATGAGAAAGATTCCCACTGAGGATGTAGTGAAAAAAGCGATAGAAGAGGTGCTTAGGGAGCATGGGGAGGTATCTACATTAACCCGTTTTCGCAAACTTGTTCTGGCAAAACTCAAAGAGGAGGATGAAGATTTTTCACTATCCGCCACCCGCCTCAGAAAGATTGCGGGGAGAATGGGAGTTATAGCCGAAATACATTACAGACAGAGTGAAGAAACATCAGAAAATATGGAAAAATGCCCCGTATGTTCATCACCTCTCAGATTTCTTTTAAATAAGAGGATAGATGGAGGTATAGTGAAAATTGGATTGAAATGCGATGTTTGCGGATACTCCACCGGAACCAAGAAAAAGATTCCGATAAAGTATTCTTTCACATTTAAATAGTTGGATTCCTTACCCTTCCCCATACAAAAGGAGGTGTTGTGAATGGGAAAAGTAAATGTCGTGGTTGAACCTCCGGGTCCGAAAGCGAAAAAAGTTGTGGAGGAAGATGCCAAATACTTGGCCACAAGTACAAAAACATCCCCCATAGTGGCGGAACGCGCTCAGGGAGTTTATGTGTGGGATGTGGATGGCAACAGATACATAGATTTTACCAGCGGGATAGGAGTGATAAACACAGGGCATGTTAATCCCGAGGTAAAGAAGGCGATTCTTGAACAGATAGAAAAACTCTGGCATTTCGCGGGTACGGATTTCTACTACGAAATCCAAGTTGAATTGGCGAAAAAACTGATTGAGATAACCCCCGGAAATTTTGAGAAAAAAGTATTCTACACGAACAGCGGTGCGGAGAGCATAGAGGCAGCGGCAAAGATAATGAGATGGGCAACGCAAAGAAGAATGTTTCTTGCATTCATAGGTGCTTTTCACGGCAGAACCATGGGTGCGCTTAGTTTCACCGCAAGCAAGCCCGTACATAAAAACCGCTTCTTCCCAACGATGCCCGGAGTTATTCATGTGCCTTATCCAAATCCTTACAGAAATCCGTGGCACATAGATGGATATGAAGAGCCAGACGAATTGATAAAT
>CAYVVU010000006.1:30247-38281 GCA_964455305.1 uncultured Thermoplasmata archaeon | reverse complement strand
ATTCCAAAATGATTGCTGTTTTTGACTAACACAACGCAGGAACCGTATTTCTTGGCTCTTTCTATGGCCAAATTCATTGAGAAATGCGACGCAATCTGCCCCAACCCGAAATCTCCATCCACAAGTACTGCGGAAGGCATGGATTTCTCTACTTTTATATTCGGGCGGGGATTGACAACGCCGTTTTTCAAACCATCCACATACCTTTTAAGCCTCTGCACGCCGTGGCTCTCTATTCCTTTTAGGTCAGCATCAACGAGAACATCCGCAGTTACGCTCGCACCTCTTTCATCCACACCCAAATTTACGAAAATATCTTTCACAAAACTCTTAAGTTTATTTGCGGGAATCCTTATGTAATTTTTCTCGTCAATCTCCACTTTTTCAAAATTCATTCCTCCGGACATTCGCACACCTCCTTTTTACAACGCGGACATATTCCCGGATACTTATCCTTGAAGACGATCTCCAAATCAATGTTAAGTACATTACACAGAGACAATAGCCAAGCGTAAGTATCAGCTATTTCTTCCTCTATATCCTTCTGAGAATTTTTTCGCAACGCCTCTGCGAGTTCTCCAATCTCCTCCACAAGCCAGAGAAATGTTTTGAATGCTCCTCTTTTCCTATCTCTCTCCCCGTATATTCTTTCAATCATTTTCTGATCATCATTCATATATCATCCTCCCCGCACACTTCACATATCTTCCTCCTCAATTCCAGAAATCTCTCGGCCACATGCGGGAGACCTTTTCTGCGATATTCCTCCACAACCTCCTCAACGCTCATTTTTCCCTTGGCCGAAGCTAGGTTATCTGCGTAGCATACTATCATCTCCTCCAAACTTTCCGGGACATAATCTTTGTTCTCTAAGCCTAATTTAATCGCTTCATCCTTTGGAACTCCCGCACCTATATGCCTCTCTATTATTCTCACTATTTCTTCTGGTATACCTAACCTCCTCGCTATTCTAACTCCCTCAACCACATGCATTATATCGTGAGTTACGGCCCTACCTATGTCGTGGAGAAGTGCCCCAGCGATTAGAATAGGCATATCTATCTCCTTCTTGCATTTTTTAGCAATTTCTACCGCGATATTTTTAACCATAATGCTGTGTTTTATTACTCCATCATCGCATCCAACATCTTTCAGAATTTTGATGCACTCCTCCTCTGTGGGAATTATCTTTACAGTTTTTCCACGGGGATTCGGAATTATCCGCCAGTATCCGTAAAAATTCCTTTTCAGTTCTTTCCCTTCGTAGTATCTATCCAGAAAAATTGCTAAGGCGGATACCTCGCTGTGCGGTTGATTACCTATTGCAACATTGTAATCTGCAAGTTCATATACTTCTTTCGGAACTTTCTCAGCGCCGACTATAACCATTATATCCTCGTGCTTCCTTATCTCATCAATGACATCATCCACATTCACCCCGTACATCGTGAGATGTATCTTCACTCCGTTAAAGTTCTTAATCTCTTTTTTCCAGTCCGCCCCGTTAACTATTTCCATGCTTCCCCCGAATTTTCTTAGAACTTTGCGAATACTTTCCTCCACAATTTCATCGCGAGTACTTAGTATAAATTTATGTGCTCCGAATGCCCGAGCAACAAGGGCGACATGTGTGGATATTCTCTTGTCCCTTTTCGGACGGTGTCCTATTCTCAAAACGACTATCATAGTTTATCCAGAAAGTTCAATCTTTCCTCTTCTTTCTGCTCCGTTTTTCCTTCTCTGCGGGGCGGTTTTTCTTCAATCACGAATTCTCCGAGACCCTCTCCAAATACGGAATTCAGTATCAAGTATGTCCCTGCAAAAAACAATACTCCCGCCACCACCGTAAGAATAGGGGTTTTGAGAGCGTTATCTCCGTACAGCGAGGAATTCAAAAACTGATTCACCATAACCAAGGCCATTCCCATTATCAGTATTCCACTGATAAAGTATGAGAGAGCATCCGGCAATCTATCGGGCTTGAACGGTGCGTTCGGAAGAACTATGAAGAACGCGGCAAAAAACGCTATGACCATCGCCGCTATGGCATACGGGAAATCAACGATATCGCGGAGAAATATAAGGAGGCCTATAACGAACATATAGATGAGGCCCGCAATCAGCGCATACCACTTCTCGTCAAGCATCTTCTCTCACCACCACATTATGACCGCGCATCTCAAGTTTTGCGCTCCTCTTTATTATTCCCTTCGCTAGGGTTTGCGATATACCCAATTCTTTAACTATATCACCTATGAATATTCCCGCAGGATTACCTTCTATCATCTCTATTATCTTTCTTTCGTATTCCTTGAGGGTTTTTTCGCTCATTGTGCTGGCATATATTATATCCCCGGATTCAAGTATGGGTATCGTCATATTTATCTGTATGTGAGTATAATATGTGTGATACGCTTTAACAGGCCCCTTCGGCGTGGTGAGCCACTGGGTTTCCACCAATTTTATCTTTTCCAGATATTTCAGGGCCTCCTCGCCCTTCTTCCCGTACTTTTCCTTTATCTGTTCAAGCGTCACCCAATCCTTCGTTACCTCTTCAAAAACATCCCTCTTAACCTTGGTATCACAACTGTGGAAAATAGCGACTAACTCACTAATCTCGTTTATCACCTTTATGCGCGCCATGGTTATCGGGGCGATATGTGCAAACTTTTATATTAAATTTTTGTGGATGACTTTCCGATCATAACTGAGATAATTATTGCGAGCAGAATATAGAATATTACAGCTCCTGAACTTTTAATTTCCAATACCGGAGGACTCTTTATTATCCAGAAACCATCAAAAACATTTCCGCTTGTATCCACCGCTTCAAGATGAAGGCTGTTGTTTGTGTAGATGGTTATTCTCGTGTAGTGAAGTGTATATCCTTTATACTCCGCTATGTATCCAGAGGAGTTGTCTGGTATGTAACCTATCATGGGCGCTCCTGCCGCGCCAGTAACCACATATATCGTACCCTGAGGATCCACATATCTCCTCTTTTCCCATGTTGTTACTGTGGGATTAGACGGGTCGCTTCCGCCGACGAGAGGATATGTTCTCTGATAGAAGTGATTATGACCGTTGAAAACGAGATCCACATGATATTTATCAAACAAAGGCACAAAGTACTGCTGTGCATTCCCATCCGGCCCGTGACCTTCAGAGCAAGATGTATATGGAGGTTTGTGGAAAACAACGATTATCCACGGATGCGAGGTATCGTTGGAAGCATAACTCAAATCTTTCTCCAGCCACTGAAGTTGGGTTTGGTTCGTCGTATGCTCAGTGCTCAAAACCACAAAATGCGCCGTACTGTAATTGAAAGAATACCAAAGTTCGTTGTTGGGCAAAGTGAACGATCCAAGGTAATGCACAGCATCTTCATCATCGCTCGTTTCATGGTTTCCTATGGCTGGCATAATGGGCATATACGCCCCAATTTGCTGGGTTATTGAGAACCAATCGTTCCAGTAGGGCTCCGTGGTTCCGTCATAGCACATATCTCCCGTGAAAAGCAAAAATGAGATGTCGGAATCGTTTGCTATTGCGGATACAACCTCTCTCCAACCGTCAAGATTTCCGAAGGGGTACGGCAAAGCCTGTCGCGAATCTCCGCAAACAACGAATGTGAAATTTTTGGGAGAAGAGGGGGCAGTTCTGAATGTGAAATCTTGGCTCCAACCGCCCGAATCTCCGCTTACCCTGTAATGGTAAAGTGTATCGGGAGTGAGGTTTCTCACAGTAACCACATGCCAATATCCAGAAAAGGGAGATTGGTACGAATAACCCGAAAAATTTCCGAGTTCGTAATTAGTTGTTAATCCAACCTGTGCTATGTTAGGATTGGAATTGCTATCCGTATGCCACATAATAGTTATAGTACTTTGCGGGTTTTCAGACCAACTCAGATGAATCTGCTCGGGGCTTGAAGAGTATAGTTCCTTCCCATCTACCGTTTTTTCGGCGGGATTCTCTTGGGCCAAAGCCATGAAGAACAGCATCGCGGATAGAACAATTATGAGTATAGGCACAGTACGATTCATAATAACAGATTATGCAAAATTGCTATTTAAATTTTCTTTTAATTTAAATGCGAAATTGTTGCGCAAAACCTCTGGCAAAAAATTTAATATTTTAAACCTATTAATGGTGGGAGGTTTATAAAGTGCCCAACCCGTTTATGAGCCAACTGAAACTCGCACGCGAATTAGAAGAAAAGGCCCGAAGGGCCAAAAAGATGAAGGAAGAGTGCGAAAAACTAATAGAAGATTTGAGGGCAAGGCTGGATAAAGATGAGAAGGGGGGCATTGATGTTTCTGATGCAAAAAAACTTTTTGAGAATGGAAAAAAGGACTATGACATGAAGGATTTTGAATCCGCCCTTTCAAAGTTTAAGGATGCACAGCAGCTGTTAGAGCGGTTGGAAAACGAGAAAATAGATAATATAGCTCGTGAGTGCGATAAGTATCTTGCAATTTTAAGAGATATGGGAAAAGATGTTTCTCAGTATCATGTGGAGATGGAACAGGCAAGACAAAAGGCAAGGGAAGATATAGAAATTGGACTTAGAAGATTTCAGGAAATTAAAAGTGAATTGATCGGTATGATCATAAGAAGGTTGGAGATGGAAATTGATAAAATAAAAGAGGGGTTGGAAGGCATTGAAGAGGAGAAGAAACGGGAGATAGAAAGCAAACTATCAACTATGGAAGATTATTTAAAGAAAGGTTCTGTGGACGACGCCCTCAGAACTTTAACAGATGTACAGACTTTGCTTCGGGAAAAATTTGAGAGAGAGATAGAGAATATCTTTGCCGAGGGAGAAAAATGCGAGAGTATGCTAAGAGAAATGAAAGTTAAGGTCGTTGAGGCAATAGAATATAAAGGCCGAGCCAAAGAACTTCTAAATTCTATGCAATTTTCCCTCGCGTTGGAATATGCTAAAAAGTACCTGAACAAACTCAAAGAAATAATGGGTAATTTCGTAAAGAAAAGTATGGAAGTACTACATTCATCTATAAGAGAGGGGCGTGAGATAGAGGCGGATGTGAGTGAAGCGGAAAAATTAATGGATGTTGCAAGAAAGCTCGTTGATGAGGGTAAATACAGCGAGGCAATAGATACTTTGAAAAAAGCAGCATCCTCTGCAGAGAAAGCAAAATTTCAGCGTGTTTTGAAAGAGATTTCCCAGTCCAAGGAATTATTTATTAAAGCCAGAGAAATGGGTATTGATATAAAACCCAGTTTGGAGAAGCTGGAGATTGCGAAAAGAAGATTGAGGGAGGGAAAATACAAACTTGCCCTTACGGAGGCAAAAAGGGGCGTTGAACTTATAGAGAGAAAGCTAAATAGGATTGAGGCCCTTAAAAAGGAGTTGAAAAAGTTAAAAGATTTCATAGAAGAATTGAAAGAGAAGGGCTTAGATGTTTCAGAATATATGGAAGAGTTGGACAAAGCGGAGAATAAGGTTGATACCAACCCCGACGAAGTAGAGGAAATAATAGACAATGTCAGGGATGCTCTGGATACCACACTATACGATATGGCCATGCAGAAATCCGAGGAGCTTGAAACCTACATTTCCATAGGGGCTGAGCACGGTGTTGATTTCACGGAGGAGAGGATGGACATAGATAGAATGGTTGAATACATACAGAACGGCGAATACATGAAAGCTATAGAACTCGCGGCCGATACGAAAGTTGCCATAATTACTAAGTTGAAGAGGAAAGCGGAAGAAATTATAGGAAATCTTGAAAACTTCCTCAAAGCCCACGAAATTCCAGAAGCATCAAAACTTGTAAGGAAAGCAGTTAGAGCCCTTAAGGAAGAAGATTTACTCACCGCATTTGTTAATTTAAAAGAGGCCTCAGATATAGTTGGAGAGATAAGAAAATACGAGATTGAGAGAAAATTGAAGAAAATTGAGGAGGAGGTGGATTTTCTCGCCGCTTATGGTACAGATGTCTCTCTACACAAAGAGCTTATAGCGAAGTGTAAAAGCGATTTGGCTGAGAAAAAGTTCTCTTCTGCTATGGAAACCCTGAACAGTTTGGTAAAGGAACTTTCTTTTCTACAGAAAAATGTGGTCAGAGATATATTCCATTCGGCAAAAACAATGGGTGTGGCTGCCAAAAAAATAGGTGTTAAAATAGAGCAGACGGAGGTAAGGGATTTACTTGTAAAAGCGAAGGAGGCGTTGGAGAAGGGAGATATAAGACAGGCAATAAGGTTATCCGCTAAGGCGAGAGATATAGCCAGAGAGTACAAGGAGAGGGCCGAAGATGTATATAAGATGCTGGCAGAGACCGCCAGAAAAATCACTGCTGCTAAGGAGAGGGGGATAGATGTTACCACACCCGCCAGAATGCTTGTTGGTGCAAAGAAAGCTTTTGAAGATAACAGATTTGACGATGCTGAAAAACTCATCAAATCCAGTATGAAAGAGCTGGAAAATATACTGAGCAGGGAGGAAGTAAAAAGGATTGGCAGAGAAATCACCGAATTGAGCAAGGTAATAGAGGAAATAGGCATAGGTCTTGTATCTGCAGAGATTAGAGAGAATATAAAGAACTTCAAAAGTCTGCTCTCCCAGAAGAAGTATGCCGATGCTAACAAACTCGGTAAAGAGATTCTGGACATTCTGAAAAAAAGTTTAGAGGAATATCTTTCTGGATTGGTGGCCAAACTTGAAAAAACGATTTATGACTTGAAGCAGGAAGGAATCGTTATCCCCGTCAGGGATGAGGAGTTATCTGCTCTTAAGGATTCTATAATTAAAGGTGAATACAAAAAGTGCTATCATATGTATCAGAATTTGAGGAAAAAAATAAGCGAAATTGCTGAGGCGTACTATCTTTATCTTGATTATCAAAAGAAGTATTCCAACTTATCCAAAACTGCACTGAGCATAAATCTCGCTCTCCCCGATTTCTCCAAAGAATTGGAGGAGGCAAACAAACACGCCAAGAAAGGAAATTACAGAGATGCCATCAGAATAATGAATACTGTTTGCAGAGAGATAGAGAAGAGGATAAGGAGCAAACTTTACTCCACTCTAAGAGCTGTGGAGGACGAAATAAGAAAGGCTAGACAGAGAGGTATGCGTGTAGAGATGTCTGAGGCTATGTTGCAGAAAGCCAAGAGATTGGCTGAGCAGTTCAGGGTAAGCGAGGCAATGCAGATTGCCATAAAAGCACTGGGTGAAATAGAGAGGGCGGGCTTACAGAAGGAAATGGCTTATTCCACACTCATACAGATGGAGCAGAAAGTAAGGAAGATGAGAAGTATTTTACCCGCCGATATACAAAACAAAGCCAGTGCCGCCAGAGAATATTTTGAGAAAGGAAATTATAGTGCCTGTTTGACCAGCGCTTTAGAAGTAATGGATAAAATAGCGGAGATAGATAGCACGATAAGGATTCTTAAAGATATCACTGCAAAGACCAAAAGAAGCATTGAGATGGCTTATCAGATAGGTATAGATGTATCGGACGCCATAGAACTTTACAACAAAGCGAAGGAGGCTTTTCAAAATAAAAGATTTGTTGAGAGTCTGGAACTTATAAAAAATGCACACAAAAGCGTATCGGGAGCGGTAAGCGATTTTATGGTTGATCTCGGCAAAAAGATAGATAAATATGTGGAAGCAGCAAAGAGATACGGAATTGAGGAAAGCACGGCCACGCAATTAGCCAAGGAAATAAGAGAGTACCTGGCAAAGGAGGATTACGATAAGGTATTTGAGAAATTTATGGAACTCAGAAACCTTATAGGTGAGAGATTTGAGAAGAAAGCGAGGGAAAGAATAAACAAATTAAAAAGAAAAATAAAGGAACTCGCGGATAAGGGCGTGGATGTAAAGGATTTGGAAACGGAGATTGTTGAGCTGCAAAGCCTTATGGAATCAAGAGAGTTCAACGAATTTTTCAGACTTGCTGACGATATTGAGAAAAAGGTGGAGGAGGCATTGCCAAAATACACAGAATCTCTGTTGGGAGCGCTGAGAAACATGCTCAGAAAATATTCCAA
>CAYVVU010000006.1:25437-30237 GCA_964455305.1 uncultured Thermoplasmata archaeon | reverse complement strand
ATATTCCAATTTGGGTGTGGATTTCACCGAATACGAGGAGAAAATAAGCGAGCTTACCAAACTCTACGACGAAGGGGCTTACGATAAAATATTGAGTAGTTTGAACGAAATAAGGGATGGACTCAGGGGAAAATTGACTAGAGAATTTACTGGGATTCTTACCAAACTTGAGAGAAGAGCTAAAGAGGTAGGTATGAGAGACACTGCTCCTCTCAAAAGAATGGCTGAGGCCATCGCAAGAGGAGATTTTGAAAAATTTATGGAAATGAAAAACGATTTTGAAAAGAAAATAGATAAATATATGGAGACCGCCGCAAAACTACGGGGAATATTGAAGGAAGTAAGAGAGAAAATAAATTTTGCATCCCAGTTGGGTATAGACACATCCTACGAGGAGGATGCGTACAAAAGTGCGGAAATGATTGGGGAAAGCGATCCTCTGAGAGCCGCGAAAATAGCGGAAAGCATACTATCAAGCATAGATTTGAAAATATCGGATCTTAAGCCCAGATTCAGTGTGGATATTATTCCAGTAGGAAAAATGAAAAACACTTTCAGAGCAAAGCTGATAATAGAAAATGTTGGTAACGCCGACGCAAGAAATGTGGAAGTGGTCGTTGGAGGAGATGTCTTCTGCGAGGAGGAGCTGAAGATTCCAGTAATAAAGGTTGGAGAAAAAATAGAGCATATAGTAAAGTTCAAATCAACCCGAGAAAATATGAATATAGTGATTACAGTTAGGGGGCAGCGTTTTGATGGACAACCTATCAGCGGAGGGACTAAAAAATTCTTGAACGCGTCCCAGTTCCCGACCGAGAAAAATTATGAAATAGTAAAAGCCGAAACAAAAGAAAAATGCGCCCTCTGTAGAGGAGTAATAATGCCGAATATGGATATGGTTGTATGCAAAGTTTGTGGGGCGCAGTACCATTTACCATGCGCTAAAAGATTCAAGAAATGTATAAAATGCAAGACAGAATTTGATTTTGAATCATGAGAGAAATTGCGATAATAGGGGAGGATGAGGCGAGGGAAATTTTAGCGAGCGTACCTCTTGAAGATAGACTGAGAGGATATTATATATGCAATGAGTATATAGTTATCTTGAGGGTTCAGCGCTTTCTCAACAATCCCAAAACACTCGTTGATTTGATCGTAAATCTTAAAAAGCAACATAACCAAAAAATCTATTTGCCCTTTCTTGCAAATCCGTACAACATAGCTACCTTACATCTAATAGGTGTGGATGTTTTTGATTTTTCTTCCGCAAAGTATCACGCAAAATTAGGAAAGAAGTATACCGTGGGAGGGATAACGGAAGCCAAAGATAAAAAGGAAAATATTTACGAGGAAAATCTGAACTTTTTAAGAAAAACCGTTGAGGATCTGAAGGAGTTCAAAAGAAAGGGATTGCTGAGGGAATTTGCCGAAAGAACCTCCGATTCTTGGGCAAGGGTACTCCTAAGATACGCGGATATATTCCATCACAATTTCTACGAGATATTTTATCCTGTTCGCGCTCCACAAAGCGGTTTTAAGATTTATGCAGATTATATTGAATCTCTTTACAGGCCGGATGTGGTTAGGTTCAGAAAAAGAATTGCTGAAAGATACTTAAAGCCGAGATGCGCAAAATACTTAATTCTTCTACCCTGTTCGGCCAAGAAACCTTACGAAAAATCTAAGACGCATAGGAGAATAAATAAATATCTATCATCTCTCAAAAATGCGGGAATTTTTCATAGGGTTGTAGTTACTTCTCCCCTTGGACTTGTGCCCATAGAACTCCAATACACTTACCCAGCGGCGCACTACGATTTGCCCGTGATAGGATACTGGTTCAGAGAGGAAATAGATATCATTGTTGAAATGCTTGAAAGATTTACCCGAGGCTATGCGGGAACTTTCGCTTACGGAGAAGATTTAGAGTTTCTGAAGAATTACTTTGATCTGGAGCATTTTACCGACATAAGAGATATGGTTTCCTCTCTCCAAGAGATTGAGAAGGAGGAGAATTTTGTTGATAAAAAAACAAAAAAACTCTGCGATTTTGAGTCCATATCCTCCTTCCAGTTCGGGAAAATTATTTGGGAAGGTACCGCGGAGGTTAAGGGAAAATCCCTTTTTGTGAAAGGAGAAAACTATCTCAACTTTTCCACAGAAACAGGTATGCTCATTTTAACGGAGAGATCTGCGGAATATCTAGCCAAGGAGAGAATATACACCGTTACTATGGAAGATTTTGATCTGACTGGTGACCTTTTTGCCGCTGGAGTTCTGGATGCCTCCGATGACATTAGGATTGGAGATGAAGTGGCTATAGTGGATTCCTCCGAAAACCTAAGGGCGTGGGGCACGGCTAAAATGAACTATCTGGATATGAGAAGAAGCAACAGAGGGCTTGCGGTTGCTGTGAGACACAGGGTCAAGAGGAATTCCAAACATAATTGAAGTACCCTTCATATTTCTCTGCCAAGTTGCTATCGTATATGGCCACGGATGCCTCGTGGTTTTTCTCAAACGCAGAGTAACTCCAATTGGTTGACCCTATGATCACAATTTTTCCATCCACTATTATCAGTTTGCAATGAGTAGTTATATGCTTATCATCAAACTTTACCTCCGCCCCCCTTTCTGTCAGATAATCCTTTACTTTTGTATTGTTCTCGTTCAGTGAGTATGAATAATCGCTGTATTCCAGAATTATTTTAACATCCAAGCCTTTGCTGGCCTTATCTCCCAGCAAATACACGAGTTTCATAACATCGTTCTGCGTGGAGTACCAGAGAATTTCGTACATAATCATATGTATGCTTTTGTTGGCATGGCTTATTATGCTGTAAACCTCAGGAAAGTAATTTCTGTCGTTCAGGAGAACCGCCGTGTATTCCTTGGAGAGGGGAGTTTCCGTAGAGTAGTTTATTATCTGCGCCACCATAAATCCTGCCACAAAGGCCATAACTATCCCGATGGTCATCAAACCTCGCATATCTGAATATGGCAATGTTGTATTTTAAACCTTTGCGAAAATATGAAATAGTGAGTTTGCAATACCTCTATATGAAAAAGGGAGTGGTAATAGCAGGTCTCGCTATAATTTTGATATCATTAATTCTATTGATAACCTTTCCATACCAGTTTTATAAGTCCGCGGGCGAGGTAAATTCCTCGGATTATTCTCAGGGTACGAAAATAACCGTTTACGGCACGATTACCGATGTAAAGTACATAAATCTGGAGAATATGGGAATTCCAGTTAATATGACCATAATTGAACTTGACTCGCATCTTAACATAACTTTGGAAGGCAAACTCAGGAATTTTGGAGTTGGTAGTTTCGTGATAATGGACATAATCAAAAGTGAGCGGAAAGTACAAGTTGGACCATTTCAGTTCGTTATAACATATTGGGAAACTTCACAGGATAGCATACATTCTGTTGAGGAAATACAAAGATATTTTGAAATAGCTATGATTGTTGGAGCAGTAGTTTTGATTGTGGGTATGGCCCTAAGATTTTGATTGGGAAAACTTTTATTCTCTAAATCATTTGGATTCATGTGGCGAGAAAGAGGACATTTAACAGGGATTCCGCAGAGGCGAGAATACTAAAATTCGCCATGGATAACTATCCGTGTACCGCTGAAGATGCTCGGAAAGCTCTGAGAATGAGACCTGATACATTCAATATGGCTCTGAAAAATTTGGTAAAAGATGGTTATATAATTCTTGATGAACTCCCAGATAAAGTATTTTTGAGACCCACGCTGAAGGGTATGCAAATACTCGGCGTTAAACAGACCATTAAAACGAAACTTAAGAAGGACCGAAGAAAGAAGAAAAAATCGGACGGGGATGAAGATTTGGGGGTGATGTACCTTTGATTAAAGAGTTTCGCAGAAATGTGGGGAATGGCTCTGAGGATTATTTAGAAACCCTGGATGACCTTGACCTAAAAAACACGAAAACCCTTTTAATAATTAATGACCATACGAGGAGTACTCCCACAGCAAAGGTTATTTCAAAGATTGCTGAAAAAATAGATTTTAGGAATATCCTTGTACTTTTCGCAACAGGAATACATAGACCACCCACACAAGATGAGGCGAATAGAATACTGAGCGCTAATCTAAAATGGATGGCTCATGATTCAAAAAATTCTCATTTTGTAAAATATGGAGAAACTTCTTACTCAACTCCCGTGGAGATAAACCATGCAGTTGAAAAATTTCCGCAGGTCGTTGTTATAGGCTCTGTGGAGCCGCACTACTTCGCTGGATATACGGGAGGAAGAAAATCCCTGTTGCCGGGAGTGGCATCTTATAAAGCAATAAAAAACAACCATAGGATGGCGATGGATGAGAACGCAAGAGCACTAAAACTCTCTGGAAATCCTGTAGCGGAAGATATGCAGGAATTTGCCGAAATCGTTACTAGCAAAATTAATATAATATCCGTACAACTTGTGCATTCTTGTGGGAGAATAATAGGTTGCGCCTTCGGAGACATATTTGAGAGTTTTGAAAAAATGATTCCTCTCGCGGAGGAGATATATACGGTGGATATTCCAAAAAAATTTTCCTGCTGCGTAGCAAAGGTTGAACCTCCTTACTCCAGAAATTTTTACCAAGCGACGAAAGCGCTGGAATCCGCCGTTATGTTCACGCAAGAAGGGGGCAAAATACTTTTGGTTGCTGATTGCTCCGAAGGTCTTGGTGAAGGAAGATTCACGGAGATTCTTATGGGAAAGGAATTTGAGGATTATGAGGTCGGAGACCACAAGGCGTACAGAATAAAGAG
>CAYVVU010000006.1:19049-25427 GCA_964455305.1 uncultured Thermoplasmata archaeon | reverse complement strand
ATATTAGTGGAATCTTCTTTGCCTAAGAAACTGTTGGAAAAAATGGGTTTTAGGGTCGCGGAGGAGAAAAAATTCTTGGAAAAATGCGATGATGTTTGTGTAATCCACGATGCCGTGAACTTATTTCCAAAAATAAAAAAATAGATAATATGAATTTCACTGCGTAGGCGGTGGTGGCGGCGGCTGCTGGTAGTAATACGGTTGCGGAGGGGGTTGCTGTTTCTTCTCCTTTCTGCCTATAACCAGGTATATTATAAGACCGATTATTCCAAGGAAGAATACCACCAAGAACCAAATTACCGCATGCTCGTCTCCTCTGCTCTTGGCGTCTTTATACGCCCAGAGCGCAATGACAAGCCATATAACTATCCATATTACAATACATATTATTCCCAGTATTCCAGGAAGGAAGAACAGCCACATAGATGGAGCTTCTTCAGTTCCGCCCGTACTTTCACCTGTTCCTCCTCCTGCAGAGGAGTATGTAGCCGTGTCTGTGTGCGTGGTACTCCAGCTACCACTGGTTTTACCCGTGTAAAAATCCACTGTATCAACGCCGGAATTCCAGAGATTTTCCACGGTTTTGTCAATATAGAAAGAGATTTTATTTCCCGAAATTATGTAATCTGTTCCCTCCGTTAATGCGCTTGTACTTGACTCCGTAGTTAACCACGCGTATTTGACTGTGTAACCGCTATATGTGTAACCGTAGATGCCAACAGATATGTACTTATCATCGTTGGTATAGATATCTATTGAGTATGTATAGTAGTAACCTTCGGGTGGATTCACATTTATTTTTCCGCGAACCTCCATCCAAAACACTACCTTATCTCCGCTGCCATACGCGCCCGCCTTTATTATGTCAAAATCCGCATCGGTTACATCGGCACCGTCGTTCACCGTAAACGAGACATCTGCAGACACGACTCCGACCAGCAAAAGTGCAATCAATACAAACACTCCAACGATCACAAATTCCTTCTTCATAGCACTATCACCGGTGGTGATAATTCTTTTTTAGTATTTAAAACTTTTTCAAATAAAAAAGTGATTTATGTGTATTTTTAATCACATCTTTTTGCCCCGTAACGCGACGAACATACCCTCGCCGTATCCTTCTTTGACCTCATCCTCCTCCATCATATTCTCAGGTTCTGAGAAAATAGTTTGCAGTATCTTGAACTCTCCGAATTTATGTTTAGTAAGAATTTTCAGAATTTCTTCTGTTGTATATAATCTCGCAACTCTATAAAAAACATTATCTTTCCTCCTCTCCATATATTTCTTTCCCAGTTCGCTCCCGCCATCTATAAATCCCAAAATTATGTATCCTCCTCTTCTCAAAATTCTCCTAACCTCCGAAAATGTTTTCTCAACATCTTTCACGAAGCATATTACCGTGACGAGAAGGGCGAAATCAAAACTTTCATCCTCCACGGGAAGGTTTTCGGCGAATCCTTCCACAACTTCTATTCCTCTTTTCCTCGCTATCTCGGCCATTTTTCTGGAGGGCTCTATTCCAAATTTTATTCCGAGAGGTTTCGCAAATCTTCCAGTGCCGACACCTATCTCTATTCCCTTTCCCTTTGGAATAAGAGCGCTTATCGCCTTCAACTCGGATTTGTAAGCGTAGGGATGCCTATCAAACCAAGAATCGTATCTTTCGGCAAATTTCTCAAACACTTCCACGCTTTCCATACATCCGGCAATGAGTAAAATTATTTATCGGTTGGGGTTATGTTCCCTTATGGATAGGCTCAGATTTGGAACGGCGGGTGTGCCATTATCCTCTCAGGATAGAAGTACGCTCGGTGGAGTTAAGGAAGTTTACCGCCTGAATCTGGATGCGATGGAGATGGAGTTCGTTCGGGGAGTGAGGATAAAGGAATCCATGGCTAAAGAGATAAGGAGGGTCGCAGGGAGTTTGAATATAGTGCTCACGGCCCATGGCCCTTACTACATAAATCTACTATCGGCTGAAAAAGAAAAGGTGGAGGCGAGCATCAAAAGAATAATGGATACCGCAAGGATAACCTATGCTGCGGGAGGTTATTCCATAACATTTCATGCTGCATATTACGGAAAGGTCTCCAAAGACGAGGCGTACAAAAAAGTTAGAGATTTGCTGAAAAAAATAGTTAGGGATTTGAGAGATGATGGAATTGAAATATGGATACGCCCAGAAACCACAGGAAAGGATACTCAGTTCGGAACACTTGAGGAAATAATTTCTCTAAGCCAAGAGATAGAAATGGTTTTGCCCTGCGTGGATTTCGCGCACATACATGCCAGAAGTGGAGGAAAGTACAACTCATACGAAGAATTCTGCGATATTTTGAGGAGTATAGAAGATTCGTTGGGTAGAGAGGCATTGGATAATATGCACATACACTTCTCCGGAATAGAATACGGGGAGAAGGGGGAGAAAAAGCATTTGAATCTTGAGGAATCGGATATGAAGTACCGCGAGTTAATACGTGCCTGGAAAGATTTTAATATAAAAGGCGTCGCGATATCGGAAAGTCCAAACATAGAGGGAGATGCCATTTTGATGAAGAAATTATGGGGATGAATTTTGGGAGCAAAGATGAAATAAGGCGTTGGATATGGAAAATGATGGAGGAGAGGAAAATAGCAAAGTTTCCAGGAGCGTTCGGAAGAATTCCAAATTTTGTAGGGGCGGAAAAGGCGTGCAGAAGACTTGATAACATTTCCGCTTGGCGTAAGGCCAAAGTTGTTAAAATAAATCCGGATTCTCCACAAAAAGAAGCGAGGTATATGGCTCTCTCCAATGGAAAAACTTTGATAATGCCCTCTCCAAAACTCAGGCAGGGCTTCATAATACTTGAGCCAACCAGAATACCGAGGGGAAAGTTCAGAGAGGCATCCACAATTAGGGGAGCTTTCAAATACGGTAAAATTGCGGATTTAAGCGAAATCCCCAATATTGATTTGATTGTGGTTGGGAGTGTTTGCGTTGACAAGAAAGGCTGGAGAATAGGGAAGGGAGGAGGCTACGCGGAGTTGGAGTATGCTATTCTAAAAGAGAGCGGAAGAATACGCAAAGATACGCCAGTTATAACAATAATCCATGATATGCAGTTCGTTGATTTTGAAGTTCCCCATAATGAGTATGACCTCGGAGTGGATATTGTTATTACTCCGACAAAAACCGTTAGAATAGAAAACGCGTTTAAGCCGCACGGAATATTCTGGGAAAAGATTTCCAGCAAAAAAATTGAAGAAATTCCTATACTTAAAAAATTAAACGCCCTCAAAAACCCAGCTTGATAGGTACCTCTCCCCCGTATCTGGCAAAATTACCACTATATTTTTTCCTTTACTCTCTTCTCTTTTTGCTATTTCCATTGCTCCATACACCGCGGCGCCAGAAGATATACCCGCAAATATTCCCTCCTCCCTGGCGAGGCGGAACATCATTTTGGCCGCATCCTCATCGCTTACCTTAATTACTTCGTCCACAACATCCATATTCAGAACATCGGGTACGAATCCTGCCCCTATCCCTTGAATTCCATGTTTGCCGGGTTTTCCGCCCGATAGTACGGCACTTTTTTCCGGCTCTATAGCAACGACCTTCACATCTTCTTTAAATTTTTTCAATACTTCCCCAATACCCGTTATTGTGCCTCCGCTTCCCACGCCCGCAACAAAAACATCCACTCTGCCTTCCATATCCCTCCATATTTCCATAGCCGTGGTTCTTCTGTGAATTTCTGGATTTGCAGGATTCTTGAACTGCTGAAGCATTATACAGTTTTTGTTTTTATTAACTATTTCTTCCGCTCTTTTTACCGCGCCGCTCATACCTTCTTCCGCAGGTGTTAAGATTATTTCTGCACCCAGCGCTTTCAAAATCTTTCTCCTTTCCAAACTCATATTCTCCGGCATAACTATAACTGCTCTGTATCCTTTAACAGCGCAGACCATAGCTATTCCTATCCCTGTGTTTCCGCTGGTGGGTTCCACGATGCACATTCCCTTCCTCAATATACCTCTTCTCTCGGCATCCTCTATCATGGAAAGGGCTATTCTGTCCTTTACGCTTCCCATAGGGTTGAAGAATTCCAGTTTAGCAAATATTCTAGCGTTCGTTTCTTTCTCCATTTTTTTAAGCTCAACTAGAGGCGTATTTCCTATCAATTGGAGTATATTTTCCGCCACATTCATAGAATCACCTCATCAGAACCTCAATCTTCTGCACTATTTTCGCGCCCGGAGGAACATCGTGCAGAACCGTAACATTGCTCCCTATAATCGCTCCTCTTCCAACTCTCACCCTTCCCAAGACCGTGGCACCGGCGTATATTATCACATCGTCCTCCACTATAGGATGACGTGGAATTCCCTTTATAGGCCTGCCCTCCTCATCCAGAGAAAAACTTTTTGCACCAAGTGTAACTCCCTGATACACCCTAACATTTTTTCCTATTTCGCATGTCTCACCTATAACTATTCCCGTACCGTGATCTATGAAAAAGTGCTCTCCTATCTTAGCCCCGGGATGTATATCTATTCCCGTTTCGGAGTGTGCTATCTCCGTTATTATCCTCGGTATAACCGGAACTTCCAGTTCGTAAAGTACATGGGCTACGCGATAATGCATCATGGCCTTCGCTCCGGGGTAGCAGAGTATAACCTCATCCACGGATTTCGCCGCTGGATCGTACTCGTACATCGCTTTTATATCCGTGTAGAGAATCCTTTTAACTTCAGGTAATTTTTTGAGAAAAATTTCAACATTTCTCTCCGCTGCATCCTTACAATGTTCGCATTCCCTCCCCTTCCTCAAATCACACTGAAAACAGTACGCACGAAAAACTTGTTCTTCTAATATTTTCTTTACATTATCATATTTTGAGAACATTTCATTTTCCCATTCCTCGCTCCACGGCTCGGCGCGACAGAAATATCCCGGAAAGAGCAACGCTCGCAAATTCTCCATCATAACTCTTATTTCCTCAACGGAGGGCATACTGACATCGGGGTGTGCTCTGTATCCAATTATCCTGTAATCCTCCTTTTGTAGGATTTCCCGGAGCACATTCTCACTCATTTCGCCACACCCATATGGGAATATTTTAAGCGGAAAATAAAGTTTCCTATCAAAGGATTATGTAAGAATGCGCAATAGAACGACACTCAGCAAAATTTAAATACATCCACATGTTTAATGTGATTCGGATAGCGGGGTGGGGTAGCCAGGAAATCCCGCCGGGCTCATACTCCCGAGGCCCATGGCTGAGGGAGGAGAGACCCGGAGATCGGTGGTTCAAATCCACCCCCCGCTACTTCTCAACATTCAGCGAAAATCTTTTTGGCAGAAGTTCTCTCAGTGTGTATTCCTCGCTCATCCCTGCACCGTCCACTATTATCACGAAATCCTCTCCTGCAAATTCCGCCATTACCTGAAGACATGCTCCGCACGGCACCGGAAATAGATTGGGAGAATGAACAGCCATCGCCATAAATTCTTTGGCTCCGTTGTTAATTGCTTTGAAAATCGCTATTCTCTCAGCACACATTGTAAGGGAGTAAGAGGCATTTTCTATATTTGCAGCGGTGAATACACCTATATCTGTGAGAAGGGCAGCTCCAACTTTTACCTTTGAGTAAGGCGCATATGCCTTTTCCGCCGCTTTTCTTGCGGCCAGTATCAAATCTCCCGGAAGAACTTTCATACTTCAACCCTCCTTCCTATGGGCTCTGAGGAAATCTCAAAATCCTCAACAACGACTTCACCTCTTATCACAACATATCTGGGAAAAATTGCGTAAAATCCGATGTATGGAGACCATCCACACTTGTAATGCAACTTCCTTTCCGTAATCCTTTCCCAATCACCGAGGTGTATCGCTACAAAATCCGCATGATATCCTTCCTTTATCCTGCCCTTCGGAATTCCGAGGATTTTCGCGGGATTATATGCGATCGCGTCCAACAATCTTCTCAGTGATATCTTTCCCTCTCTGAAAAGATTGAGAAATATGGGATAAGTGGTTTCTACCCCTGGCATACCCGGCAGAGAAGTTTCAAAATTATCCTTCTCATCGGGAGTATGAGGGGCGTGGTCCGACGCTATAACTTCTATATCTCCGTCAACGAACATTTTCCAAAGAATTTCCCTAGTGCCCGGACTTCGGAGGGGAGGGTTTACCTTGCCGAACGCGCCCAAATTTGCGGTGTAATCAAATAGTAGATGATGCGGAGTTATTTCTTTTGTGAAGTTTGATGCGAGGGCTATATCCACGGAATCCGGTGTGGAAATATGCGCTATATGCTTCCTGAATTTTTTCGGCAGTGCGAGGATTTTTTTCACCGCGGATATTTCGCATCTCTCGGGTCTCAAAAAAC
>CAYVVU010000006.1:12539-19039 GCA_964455305.1 uncultured Thermoplasmata archaeon | reverse complement strand
ATAGTAATCCGTGTTTTTGGATATTTCAGCATAAAGTTCGTAGTCCACGAAACTCCTCTTCCTCACCCTTGAAAATTTTTCAGAAATATTTTCCCATCTGTCCATTCTCGGCCTGTTGTTGGGCATATCCGCCACGAAGGAAACTCCGCCCAACGCTGCGCACATACTCCCGCTCAGAAAATCCTCCTTGTACTCAAAACCCGGCTCGCGAAAGTGTACATGCATATCCACCATCGCAGGCAAAAGTGTTCCCTCAATCCTTACCTTCTCACCCTCAATATTTTTTGCGATTTTCTTTATTATTCCCTCCTCCACACCTATGCATCCTTCAACAATCTCTCCTTTGTAGTAGAATTTTCCTTCGTAAATAATATCGTATTTCATATCTCCAACCTCTTGATCCTGCCCCTCGGTTCCTCTTCCTCAAATATTTCCGCTTGAAACTTGTAAATTTCTGTGCCCTCCAATAGCCAGCAGTCCATATTTAGGCCTGCTTTCCAGCAAGTGTGGGCGAGAAACTCTTCCTCGCTCCACCCATATTCCACGGCGACCTGTGGAAGTAGGAGGCCGCTGTAAAATCCTCTCCTAATTATCAAACCATCTCTCCCCACCTTTATCTTGCTCGGATACTCCTTCGGGTCCTTGACAACTATTTTCTCGGGAGGGGTAAGCAGGGAAACCTCAATCGTTATCTGATTCATCTCTTCCAAATCCACGGGGATGAATCTGGGGTCTTCAGTCGCTGCCGATATCGCGGAGCGGATTAATGCGTCTATCAGGGGCATTATGGGCTCGGGAATTCCTATACAGCCTCGGAGTTCCCTGGAAGGATGGTGTCGTAGCGTTGTAAAAACTCCCGCTTTTTCTTCAAATTTCTTAGGATATTTCTCCGGCCTGTAAACCTTTCGGGATGAGAGATACTCCTCTATTACCTTCCTCGCCGTTTTCACGGCAAACTCTCCTTCTTCATCCGCATACCTTGGATCCATCAAATCTGCCATGCGAAGGTGGTATTATTACTTTTTGTTTTAATTTGTGACAAGTAACCACTTCCAGAGTGGGATAAATTTTATTTCTCCCTCTTCTTCGTAATCCCAAGTGATCACGGTTTTTCTCTTGCACTTCAATTCCTCTGCAGCCTTCTCCAACGCTTTAATTTCTCTTCTTTCTATTTCATCTATCCCTGATGCGTATGTAACCTGAATCAATTCACTAACCCTATTACCTTCTTTCACCACAAAATCAACCTCACGACCTTGATGATCCTTCCAATAGTATATCTCCCACTCTTTATACCAGTAGCTTTTTCTTCGCATAAGTTCTATGACAACAACATTTTCCATTGTTCTACCAATATCCTCTGAAATTCTAAATGCAATTGCTCTTGTGAGTCCTGTATCAATGGAATAAAATTTACGGGGTGCTATGAATTGCTGTTTGAGTTTTGGTGAATAACGGTTTAGTACGAAGCCTAAATATGCGTTTTCAATGCCACCCATCCAGTTTCTGAGGGTATGGAGATCCTTAACATCCAGTATGTTTGCAATTTTCCTATATGTAAATTCCCTTGCAATGTGAGAAAAAAGATAGCGAGAGAATTCCTTCATAGCTATTTTCTTTCTTACGCCAATCCTTCTCATTATATCCCTCTCTATTATATCACCGTATATACGAACAAGAATTTCTCTCCCAAACAAATACCTCTCTGGAAATCCGCCTTCTTCAATATAATCTCTAAGATGCTTCTTTATAATTGCAATTTTTGCTGTAGAAAGAATTTCTCCGATTTTTACATCTTTATACTTTAAATATTCGCGAAAACTGAATGGGTATAGAAGTATATCTATATACCTACCGGTCAAAACAGTGGATAGCTCACCCGAGAGCAGATTTGAATTACTGCCAGTAACAATTACCGCCTTAGTTCTTCTAAGACGGTTCACAAAAAGCTCCCAGCCACGGATATTCTGTGGCTCATCAAGAATTATCTTCTCCACATTTCCATAAATCTCGTAAATAGCCTGAAGTACCTTATCTAAATCATGCGCATCCAAATCTATGAATCGCTCATCATCAAAATTTACATACCCTGCATTACTTCCTCTCATAACACTAAGCGCTAGAATAGATTTTCCACACCTGCGAACTCCAAGAATGGCAACAATATTGGGATGCTTTAAAAACTCCATAATTTTACTTTTTCCTATTTCCCTTTCAACTATCCTCTCCCTCCTAAACTTCTCCTCAACTTCTTCTCTCTGCGATACCAATATTTCTCTAATTTCTCCAAGATTCATAAAATGATAATCACAAACTTTTTAAAAAAGTTTGTGGTTTAAATTTTTTAACGGTCATTTCCAAAGTGTCTTTCCCTGAAATCCCTATAAAATATATCTACTGTTGATGTAGAATTTCTCCCAATAGCAAATCCCCTCTAATGGGATGTTTGCGAGTCAGTATTTAAAAGTTGTTGGTTATGTTTAGGTGATGAACATGGGAAAGACTTTGATACACGATACAGCGTTGAAGAGAATATAGAGAGAAACTTTTACAGGAAGGTTAGCATACTGTACGAGGATGCGGAAAGGTTGTTAAAAGATGAACTTAGGGAACCCATAAATTACCTAAATATACTCAGAGCGATAAATGAGGGAAAAACAAAACTTACTGAGATATCAAATGAAACAAAAATCGCCATAACAAATCTTCCCAAGTATCTGAAAACCTTAGAGACTCTTGACCTCATCTACAAAGAATTCCCAATAGATGCCACTAGAAAGAGCAGAAGAGGTATATATCGGGTAAAGGATATGTATTATAGATTCTGGTTAAGATTTGTATACCCTTATAGGGATGATATAGAAATTGGCACGATAAAGTTCTCTGATCTCTCGGAGGAATTCAATTCGTATCTCGGTGAGGTTTTTGAGGAAGTAGCAAAACATTTTCTTATCAGAATGAATCGCGGAGGGATACTTCCGTTCAGATTTACGAGATTAGGGCGATGGTGGGAAAGGGATAAGGAAGTAGATATCATCGTATTAAACTCAAAGAAAGGTGTTGCCGGATTTTTTGAGGTCAAATGGAGAAATATGGATTTAAGGGATGCCAAAAGAACTCTGCTGGAACTTGAAAGAAAAATTGAAAACATAAAAATTAAAAGAGAAAAAGAATATCTGGGGATTATAGCCAAAAGAATATCAGATAAAGATCGCTTAAAAGAGGAGGGATTATTGGTTTTTGATTTAGATGATTTTGAAACCACACTTCATTAACTTAAACCACTCAAAATAGAGCAACTATGAATATTCCTGCCATTATGAGGCACATCCCAATGATCTTGGATATGCTCAATCCTTCACCCAGCACGAGCCAAGCTAGAATAGCCACGATTATGGCGTTGGAGGCAGCTATTGCCACAGCAGGCCCCCCAGGACCGAGGGTTACGGCCTTTTTTATTGTGTACATTCCGACGGCGAGGGATATTCCCGCTATGAACGGAAGCGCTATCAACCACCTGTTCTTCAGAGATTCCACATTTCTCTGAAAATCACCGGTCATGTAGGAATAAAGAAAGAATCCAAGGCCAGCGATGCCCACAGCAATCCACAGAATACCCGATGCGAATATGCTGTTCATCCCCTTATCTCCAACATACTTCAGAAGGAAATTCGTTATTCCGAAGGCGAGCATCGTAAGTATCGCATAGGCGTACCACGGAAGCATAAGGAGAGAATGGCGGAGGGTATATTAAACTCTCGCCGAAAAATCAATAAACCTCTTGCGTATCCTATATGTATGGAGAAAATAAAGACGGAAAAGTTTCAGTATCCGGGAACGGCGACGGTTGTGGAATATGTTTATCCAGAACTCACCGCCATCTGTCCCAACACAGGGCTTCCCGATTATTATACCGTGAGAATTCTTTTCCTGCCCGATAAAAAGCTGCCTGAACTGAAATCTCTCAAACTGTATTTCGTATCATTCAGAAATGTGGGAATATGGCACGAGCATCTTGCAAACCGCATACTTGAGGATTTCGTGAGCGCCGTGGAGCCCAAATGGGTTTTCGTGGAACTTTTCGTTAATAATAGGGGAGGAATATATACCACGGTTCGCAGATTCTGGAGTAAAGATAAGGGAGATGATGTGGAGAAGGTGTTTGAACTATGCACGGAGAGGGAAATAGTAACCTGAAATGCGTGATATTTGATATGGACGATACTCTTGTGGAAAATGCTATCCCATTTTCCTATGTGAGGGAGGGAATAAAAAAATATCTGCTGGATATAGGAATAGATGCGGATTCTTTGTGGGATGCGCAGCAACCAACATACGAAAATGTTCTGAACATAGCGAATCTTTACCCTGCGCTTAGGGAAAAAATACTCGGAAGGTTCAGGGAACTTGAGATTGAGAGAGCGAGAAAATCCAAACTTAAGGACGGCGCCCTACAACTTCTGAACGAACTTAAAATAAAAGGATATAAAATTGCTCTAATAACCAGAAACTGCGACGATGCCGTGAAAATAGCGCTTGGAAAAATTGCGGAAATGTTTGATTTAATACTTACCAGAGATGACTGCGAGTATCTCAAACCCGATGCGAGACAAATAATGAAAGGCCTTGCTATTCTTGGAGTTAAACCCGAGGAATGTATTTGCGTGGGGGACTACGATTACGATATAATCGCCGCCAGAAAATGCGGTTGCATAGCGGTTAGGTTGGGAGAAGGTTTCGGAGATTTCGTAATAAAGGATTTAAGAGAATTGCTTGATATACTGGACGGATTGCGATGAAGGAAGGATACAGAAAGTTTCTGTCGGAAGATGCAAGAAAGCATGCGCCCCGTTCGTTTGATATTGTTGGAGATATAGCCATTTTGAGAATTGATGAAGAAGGTTTGTGTTTCACAGAAGAAATAGCAGAGGCGTTGTTAAAATATCACAAAAATATCAAGGTTGTATGCGTGGATAGGGGCGTAGAAACGGAGTACAGAATAAGAAATCTGAAGGTTATAGCAGGGGAGAATAGATTGCATACGATCCATAAAGAATACGGATGCTCGTTTAAAATTGATTTATCAAAAGTTTATTTTTCACCTCGTCTTGCGACGGAAAGATGGAGAGTGGTACAATCCGCTAGGTGGGGGGAAACTGTTATAGATATGTTCGCGGGTGTTGGACCATTTTCAATACTGCTGGCAAAACACAAGAAATGCAAGGTAGTGGCAATAGATATAAACCCCCATGCTATTGAACTTCTGAAGGAAAATATAAAAATCAATAGGGTTGAAGATTTCGTGATTCCTATTCTGGGAGATGCAGGTGAGGTTGTCCAAAACTTAAATTTTCTTGCGGATAGGATTATAATGAACCTTCCTACGAGAGCGTGGGATTATCTCCCAATCGCCGTTGAAAAATGCAGAAAAGGAGGGAAGATTAACTACTACGAGATTGTCCAGCGTTCTTGCGAAGATAAAAAACTTAAGGAAATTGCTGAAAAAATAAGAGAACTGGGATACGAATGTGAAATAAAGGTAAGAAAGATAAGAGAGTATTCTCCTTCCCGAATACACTACGGCTACGAAATCACTTTACTCTAATCGCATCAAGATTTCTCATGGCTATGGTTTCAAGTCCGTATCGTTTATGAAGCGCTATAGCCAAATCAAGGCACTTGCTTTCCTCGCCGTGGCATGTAATCACCCTCTCCGGCTTGGGATTCATTGACGCTATGTAGTTTATCAACTGCCTTCTGTCAGAGTGTCCCGAGAAACCATCTATGGTCACAACCTCAAGTTTTATCTCTATCTCTATGGGCTGTCCTCTCTCCATGGTTATCCATTTCTCCATCCCATTCTGTATCTTTCTTCCCAAAGTGCCTTCCGCCTGGTATCCAACGAAAATTAATGTATTCTTAGGGTCATCGGCCCAGTACTTGAAATATTCAAGCACGGGTCCGCCATTCATCATACCCGATGTGGCGAGAACTATAACTGGATCCGGGGAGTTAATCACCTCCTCCCTCCTCTCCATGGACTCCACTCTTCTAAATATATCGGAGAGGAACGGATTTTCCTTCTGGTGGAATATGAGTTCTCTGAGGTTCCTGTTCAGGTATTCCGGATACGCGGCGTGAATGGCCGTTGCCTCCCAAATCATCCCGTCAAGAAAGACCTCTGTTTTAGGAAGTAATTCCCTTCTCATAAAATCCTCCAGAACCATCATAACTTCCTGTGAGCGCCCGACCGCAAAGACGGGTATGAGTATTTTTCCTCCCCTATCTATCGTTCTTTCAACAACCTCCGCCAACTGTTTCGCCGCCTCGTTCCTTGACGGCTGTATGTCGTTTCTTCCTCCGTATGTTGATTCTATTACCACCGTTTCAACTCTCGGGAATTTATTAACCGCTGCGTTGAAAAGCCAAGTATTCTCAAATTTTATATCTCCAGTAATTACAAGATTGTAAAGCCCCTCTCCTATGTGGAAGTGACACAC
>CAYVVU010000006.1:5268-12529 GCA_964455305.1 uncultured Thermoplasmata archaeon | reverse complement strand
CACGGAGCTTCCCAAAATGTGGCCGGCGTTGTGAAATGTTAACTTCATATCGGGAGTTATGTCTGTCGTTTCACCGTAGTTCAGAGTTATGGTATGTTTCAGCATTTCCTTTATGTGCTTGGACTCGTAAGGAACCTTCTTACCTTCAGTGTATGCCACTTTTATGTAATCCAGTTGCAGGAGAGCAGCAAGATCTCTCGTGGGCGGAGTCATATAAACAGGTCCTTTGTACCCATACTTGAACAGAAGTGGAACCAATCCTGAATGGTCAAGATGCGCGTGCGTAACCACTACAGCATCCAGTGTATCCAGAGGCCATATTTCCGGAACATAGAGGTAGGGGGCTCCAGCCCAAGGCTCGTCGGAATCCACCATGGCCACATCAAGCCCGCAATCCACCAAAACCTTGCTGTTCCTGGTCATTATAAGGGTTGCGGACCTTCCAACTTCGCGATAGCCTCCTAGGGCTATAACCCTAACCCAGTTCTCGCCGCCGAGGGGAGGACGATTGAGTTTTTTACCCAACTCGCGGAGAAATTCCCTTCTCTCCTTTTTCACCTCTTCCAAATTGTAAAGTTCTCTTATCTCTTTAACAGTTTTGGATGGAATGGGAGGAGTTCTCACAACTCTTGGCGCCCACTTCACCCTCTTCTTTATTTCATTAAGCAAAGAGGCGTCCTTTCCTATTACCAGGCCTGGGGCTTCAGCCTCAATTATAACCTCGCAGTTCATGTGGTCAAAATAGATGTTGGTTATTCCAGCCTCTTCGGGAACTATCTCCTTTATCATCTCTCTCGCTTCATCCTCGGGGAGAAGAATTGATGGGTCCGGCCTAACCGATATCCTTCTTCTGATACGCTGTGCGATCTTTTTTATTCCTTCGGGATTCTCAGCAAACATTTCCATATCTTTCGTATACACAACTATTCTGGGACCCTCTAGGTCTATTCCCGTTATTCTCGCCTCGGGGAATATCTCCGATAACGCTTCCCTAGTCTGATTTAAAATATCTTCCCATCTTTGCATTTCGCTATACCTCCGCTCGTCTTGTTTTTACCTTTACTTTGGCATGAGTTTCTTTATCTTGCTATCGGGAACATACTGAAATCCATCCTTTTTGGTTATAGTTGCAACTTCAATTCCATCTCCGGATGCGGCATCCCTTTTCATGGCGGCAGCTATACCTCTAACCGCCAATTCCACGGCCTCATCCAAACTCATATCCTCCTGGTACCTATCTTCAAGAACTCCGTACACGAAGAGCGAACCTGATCCCGTAGATGCGTATTTATCCTCTATCGCCCCACCGGCGGCATCCACCGCAAATACATGATAACCCCTGTTGTCGTAACCGCCCACCAAAATGCTTACCCAGTACGGGAAGTACTTTGAGGCATTGAGAATATTGCTCAGGAGGGTGGCAAGGGCTTCAACACTCATAAGCTGACCCCTTTTAAGGCGATACAGGGCGGCTTCCGCCCTCATATATCTAACGAGAACCTGAAGATCACCAACCAAACCGGCGGTGGTCATACCAAGATTCTCATCTATTTTGTACAATTTTTTGGCCACCTTATGCGCTATTATGTGTTCCATCGTAGCCCTATGCTCCGTGGCCAAAACCACACCTTCCTTGGTTACAATACCTACCGTTGTGGTTCCTGTCTTCTTTACCTCCATATCCAACACCTTCAAAATGTTGTTTCTTAAACCGTTATTTCACTGAACTATTTAAAGGTTTTTGCTCTTTGCCCAACAATGCCTGTATTGACAAAACATACATGGGGCGTTCCCCAAACTTTAAATTTATTTTATCCATTCACCACATGGTGATATGAAATGGATAAAAAAATCGCCATATTAATCGTAGGGCTGGTCGGGGTTCTGCTGTTGGCACAGGCGTATTCAATGAAAACAAAGCAGGTTGAACTACGAGATATGTATTATGTACACGAAATAGGAAAGGACGGAGTCCCCCTCCATGTAGGAGAGGTCGTTAAAGTACGAGGAATCGTCGTTGCCCCTCCCGGAATATTCTACAAAGCAATATACATATACGATCCCTCCGTTGGAAGAGGAATTCAGGTTTTCGGCGCGGATTTGACGGGCATCGTAAACATTGGGGATTATGTTGAAGTTACTGGAAAAATTTCCCAATATAAGGGGGAGACGGAAATAGTTATATCTTCCACGACGAATGTAACTGTAATATCATCAGGCCACAATTTCAAAGCGGAGAGAATTTACACGGATAACGCTTACGATGAGGTATATGAAGGCAGTTTTGTGGAAGTTTGCGGAAGGGTAGAAAGTGTATCAACCTCCTATTTCTATCTTAACGATAGCAGCGGAAGAATACAGATATACGCACCTAATCTCAACATAGGGTGGGTTCAGGTGGGCATGAATCTAAGTGTTACCGGTATCGTCGCCCAATACGATACTTCATCGCCGTATTTTTCCTACTACGAAATAAAGCCGAGGTTTCAGAGTGATATAAAAAATGTATCTGCAATATCCATAAAAGTTTCAATGAGTCCCTCTGTACCTGCAGCCAACGAAAGAGCGATTATCTCCGCAAACATAACATCGCCGGTTACGGAGGTATATCTAAACTATACCACGGATAACTGGGAGAATTTCACAAGAATTGCGATGACCTATAATTCCTCCACTAGCGAGTGGGAGGCCGAAATACCCGGAGAGCCAGAGGGCACTCTAGTAAGATATGTTGTGGAGGCTAAGGATAATTCTGGACTCTGGAATTCAAGCATTGAAAGAAAATACTATGTAGGTAGTGTGGGTATAGATATCGGGCGAAAGGCTCCTCAATATACAAGGCTCAGAATCTACGGAAATGTTACTGCAAAACCCGGCGATTTTTCCCCGACAAATATGTACATACAGAATTCCTCTTACGGAATAAAAGTAATCTCGGGTTCACTGCCCGCCCTGAACTACGGCGATTATGTTGAGGTGGTCGGATATGTGAAGCATTCCCGTACAAATGATGTTTATGTCGTTGCCATTTATACGATTAACGAATCCTCTGGAAATCCCGTGCAACCGATACCTATGAGCGTTGCCGAAGCGAATACTACAAATTACGGGGCGCTGGTTGAGGTTGAGGGTACTATTGTGGCTATGGACTCCTACGGATTTAACATAAGCGACGGACAGGGAAATGTCCTCAGAATATACAACGCTTCGCATTCCCAAATACCATGGCTCTCCGTAGGAAAGAAAGTTAAGGTCGTCGGAATACAATCGCAGTACTACGAAACCCACGAGGTAATGATAAGGAGTGCATCCGATGTAACGGAGGTTGTGATTGAAATAAATCCCATAATCGTGTTATCATTGATGGCAGTAATCATAGGGGGTATGAGATTGTATGCAGAGAAGTAGAGCCATATTCATAGGAAGGTTTCAGCCGTTTCATTTGGGACATCTTGAAGTGGTGCGCTATATAGTTGAGAGATACGACGCCGTGATAATAGGTATTGGAAGTGCACAGTATTCCCATACTATAGAGAATCCTTTCACCGCCGGCGAAAGACACCTCATGATTTCCAGAAGTTTGGAGGATGAAGGCATACACAATTACTATCTCGTACCCATAGAGGATATCCATCGCAACGCTGTATGGGTAGCGCATGTTGAAGCCATGTCTCCACCTTTCAAGGTGGTATTCGCAAACAATCCGCTAACGAGGAGATTATTCGCTGAGAGGGGATACCCGGTGGAGATGCCGCCCCTCTACGACAGGAGCAGATACTCGGCGAGCGAGATAAGGAGAAGAATAATAAAGGGCGAGCCGTGGGAACATCTGGTACCGAGGGCTGTGGTTGAAGTGATAGAGGAAATAGATGGGGTATCTCGTCTGCGAATGCTCGCGGAGAGGGACGAGGAATGATAGAGGAAAAACTGGGCGAAATCCTCCTCCGAAAAAATCTTAAAATTGCGGTGGCTGAATCTTGCTCAGGAGGGCTCATAGGCCACAGAATTACGAATATTCCAGGAGCGTCGCGATACTTCCTCGGGGACATAGTGGCTTACGATAATGAAGTGAAAATCAATGTTCTCGGCGTTCCGAGAGAGGTAATCGTTAAATATGGGGCGGTGAGCGAGGAATGCGCAAAATATATGGCGGAGGGTGTGAAGAAACTCTTGGGTGCAGATATTTCCGTAGCGACTACCGGAATAGCCGGACCCACCGGCGGAACGGAAAAAAAGCCCGTTGGCCTCGTTTATATGGCCGTTTCTTACAGAACCGTGAAGGTAAGAAAGTACCTCTTCAAAGGCAACAGATTAGAGATAAAAAACCAAACCGCGGAAAACGCCATGAAATTTGTTGCAGAGGTGTTGAGCGATGAATGTAATGAGTGAGGAGATAAAAAATCAACTTATGGAGAAGTTCAGAAGTTTGAAGGATGAAGTTATAGTTCGTTTGTATGCGAATAAAACGAGAGAATCGGAAATTGCCGAAAAATTAATTTCTGAAATCTCCGAGTTACACCCGCTGATAAAGTTTGAAAAGTACAAGGGAGAAAACGGACCTATTATCATCATCACGGATGGAAAAGAGTACGGGGAAAGAATAAAGTATATGGGCGTTCCTGTGGAATACGAATTTTCCACATTCATAGACGATATAATTAGAGTTTCAAGAAAATCCGTGAATCTGAGAGGTTCCACAATTAAGTTCGTGAAGAGCATCAAAAAACCTATGAAAATAGAGGTTTTCGTCACACCATCTTGCACATACTGCCCCCATATGGTTAAACTCGCCCACCAGTTCGCACAGTTAAATGAAAATATAGAAGCGATAGGTATAGATGCTATAATGTTTCCGCATCTTGCGGAAAAGTGGAATGTTATGAGCGTGCCATTTACCGTGATAAACGGTAAGGAGGGTTTTGTGGGCGCGCTAGGTGAGGAAAAAGTTATGAACAAAATAATGGAAATCCTAAATAAGTGAGGTGAAAATTATGAGGAATGCAGAAACGATGAGCGTGGGCGGAAAACAATATCATATAGGCCTCGGGCCAGATGATGTATCGGAAAGGATTCTCATGGCTGGAGATGAAGCGAGAATAAAAAAACTGGAGAATTTCCTTGACGATATAAGGGTGAGAAGAAAGAACAGAGAATTTTATACGGTTACTGGAAAATACAAAGGGAAAGAAATAACGGCGATAGCCACGGGAATAGGCGTGGATAATGTGGAGATAGTACTTATAGAGCTGGCCCGTGCCTTAGGAGGGAGGAAAGCGACAGTTATAAGGATAGGAAGTTCAGGCTCAATTCAGGAAAATGTGAAAATAGGGGATCTGGTAATAACTTCCGCATCTGTCAGACTTGAAAATACCTCTCTTTTTTATGTTCCAGAGGGTTTTCCGGCCGTCGCTTCTTGGGAAGTTGTCGCTAAATTAAAAGAAGTTTGCGAGAGATTGGGATACCGCTATCATATAGGCCTTACTGCGACCGCCCCGAGTTTTTACGCTGCTCAGCAGAGAGATATGAGCGACCTCGGATTATTTCCAAGAGTAAAAGTTATGGAAGAACTCTCCTCTCTAAAAGTGCTTAACTTTGAGATGGAGAGCAGCACTCTATTTATATTGTCTCACCTTCTCGGTTTCAAAGCGGGTACGGTATGCGCTGTATTTGCGGAAAGAAAGGGTGGGAGAGGTATAAGCGATGAGGAGAAGGCGGAAGCGGAGAGAAGAGTCATAAATGTGGGTTTAGAAGCGATCGTAGAACTATGAACTACGAACATTTTGAGCGATACAGGGATATAATTGATGATTTTCATGCGTTTATGGATTGCCTCAAAAGGCAGGTGAAGTACTCAATAAGGGCAAATACCATTCTCGCGAAACCAGAAGATGTTTTTTCCGCGCTTGAAGAAAAGGGCTTCGTTCTCAGAAAGATTCCTCTCCATCCTCGTGTTCCTGCGGCGGTAATTGAAGACATGCCCGTGAAACATCCCGGCGCCACAATGGAACATTTTCTCGGCCTTTACTATGTTCAGGAGTTGGCTTCAATGCTTCCTCCGATCGTTCTATCCCCGAAAAACGGAGAAGTAATTGTGGATATGTGCGCCGCTCCAGGAAGCAAGACGACGGAAATCGCGCAAATTATTCAAAATGAAGGAACCATTATAGCAATAGATTCCTCGGCACCCAGAATAAAAGCGCTGGTATTCAATATCCAAAGAATGTGCTCTTCATCCGTTTTGGTTCTTCACAGAGATGCAAGATACACGAAGGGACTGGAAGGCATAGCAGATAAGGTTCTTCTGGATGCACCCTGCTCATCGGAAAGTACGATAAGAAAGGGTGTTGATGTGAAACTCAGCGAGGATATAATAAGAAAAATGTCCGCTCTTCAAAAATCGCTTATACGCGCAGCCCACAGAATTTTGAAGGATAGCGGTATTCTCGTCTATTCCACCTGTACCTTTGCTCCAGAAGAAAACGAGGAGGTTGTTGATTATGCGATTAACCTTGGCTTCAATGTGGAGAAAATATCACTTCCCCTAAAATACATGGGTGGTGTGGAGGAATGGAATGGAAAAACCTATGATTCCTCGGTCAGAAATATTGCGAGAGTTTATCCACATCTGGACGATACGGGAGGGATCGTAATTGCGAGATTACGCAAGGTATCTGATTGAGAGATTTGGAATTTCCAAAGAAATAGTGAGAAAGTTCAAATTCGTGGAGAGGGGCAGGAGCGTATGGGCTTTCACAGGAAAAATAATCCCAAATAAATGGGAGTCCCTTGGAATCAGAGCGTTCAGAATAGGAAAGGATATAAAACCAACCACAGATTTTCTAAGGTTGATAGGAAGATACGCAACTAAGAATGTTGTATTTTTGTCCAACGATGAGGTAAATAATTTTATGAGGGGCGAATCTCTGAAATGCAATGGAAAATTACACGGATATGTTATAGTAAGAACTGATAAATTCATACTTGGATGCGGATTTTGCAAAGATGGAAAACTAATTTCTATGATTCCAAAAAGGTACAGATTTCAGGATACCTGGATTTGAAAGAAGGACAAGGAATTATTATTAAAAATACAATCGTCTGATAAAGTTTGTGGTTGCGTAAACTTTTAGAATTTTATACCTATAATCCCTCAATGTACGGAAAGGGGAATAGCATAACATACAATTTTGAGATGCGGGTGATAAAAGATGAAAATGATTTGGAAGAGTGGCACGACGACTCTTAAGGATTATAGCATACT
>CAYVVU010000006.1:0-5168 GCA_964455305.1 uncultured Thermoplasmata archaeon | reverse complement strand
AGATGAAAATGATTTGGAAGAGTGGCACGACGACTCTTAAGGATTATAGCATACTTGAAAACAGATGGATGAAAAAAGAAAATGAGCCCATAAAATTAGATGATGATAAATATAAAAACACCATGAGGAAGATCCTTATAATCTCAGCGATGTTTGCCATTATAGGTTTGGTTTTAATAATATTGGGTGTTTTCGTTAACAGTGCACTTATTATAATAGGCGCTTCTCTTTTAGTCACTTTCATTATAATTATATGTGTTGTGATCGCTACCAAAAAACAGACCGTAAAAAGGTTAGAAAAACTGAGAAAGATGTTTCAGGACATTCCACAGATTTTTAAAGAAAAAAAGCAGATTGTTCATTCATCCATATATAGTAAAATGATGCTGCTTGATGATTTTGAGATGCGAAGAAATATAATAATAACAGCGGTAGAGAAGGCGATAATGAAAGTTTTTAGCGGTTTTTATAGAGTAGATCTAGGCGAAATTGAAATTTTAAATTTTGCTTTAGAGGAATATATGTTTGTGTCAAAGGATGTTCCAATTACCGTAGGTATCGGATTTTTAAAAACGAAATCACATGTAGTCGCAGTAGAGTTCAGCGTGAGGGTTATTAAGGATGAAGAACAAAAATATACTAAGAAAATTGAAGAGTTAAAAAATGCCATCCACAACGAGGTTAAATATACAGTTTCATCTTGGGAAAGTACATCATAGCAAAACATTTTTTTTAAGATTCACAATATAAGCGGGCGCGGCGGGATTCGAACCCGCGACTCCCAGCTTAGAAGGCTGGTGCCCTATCCAGGCTAGGCCACGCGCCCTATGCACAGGAAAAAGGAAATGGTTTTTAAGGATTTTGCCCACGGGGGTGTACCAAAAAATTGACTTAAGAAATATACTTCCTATTTTTGGGACGCTTTTGGATACGCCCCATAACTGAGAAACATTTAAATTCTGGCCCGAATTACGCTATAGTGTTATGTCATTTCAAATAAGACAGGCAAAAGAGGTGGATTATGAAAATTTGAGAGAACTCTGGCTGCAGTTTATCCAAGATCCCGATGGAAGTGATTTGAATATCGTTCCCTGCGAAGAGAATGCAAGAAGGTGGATAAACTTTGTAAAGAAAGTTATTGAGAATGGTGAGGGCGAAATTTTAGTAGCAACTTCCGAGGAAAAACTCTTGGGATATATATTCTATTCTTGCTCCTCGCCTCTAATTCTTAAAGAAAATAGGTGCGTGATATACGATCTGTATGTAGTTCCGGAGTTTCGTGGAAAAGGTATAGGCTCCGAATTATTGAAAAAGGCACTGGAAAGAATTAGGAGTAGAGGTTTCAAACAGGTAAGGATTGGTGTTTTATCCCAAAACGCTCGGGCTTTGAATCTCTACGAGAAATTTGGATTTAAAGAAGTACTCAAAACTCTTGTTCTGAATCTATAACTTCATATAAGCTCTCAAATGTACATTCCTCGGGCCTCTTATCCTCTCTCAACCTAACAAAAACCGGGGCACGAAGTTTCTTATCCTTCGTTATCTCCAAAAATTCAACTTCGCAAACATATACAGGCTTGACCCAGTGAACCTTTCTTTTGAATTCTGAATAAAACCATGGCTTATCTATTTCTATTTCCTTAAGTTTTTCGTAAAACCAGTTCAAGAATTCCTTATTAAAGCCTGTTCCAACTTGTCCAATATGTACATATATACTTCCAAGTTTTAGTGCAAGTATTAGGGAGCCGAATTTTCCTTCTCTTTCCCCCTCACCCTCAAGCCATCCCACTATTATGCAGTCTATACTTTTCCTCTTCTTCATCTTTATCCATGCGGGGGATCTCTTTCCCGGTTGATATACGCTATCTTTCCTTTTGGCCATTATGCCCTCCAAACCCATTTTCACCGCACTTTCGTAAAACTTTATACCTCTATATTCTATGAACTCGCATTTCGTAACTCTTTTTCCATCCGCACTAATTTCATCCAACACCTTTTTTCTTTCAATGAGAGGTCGGTCCATTATCCAGCCATCGGAGGCCGTATAAAGAATGTCAAAAACTATGTACACCGCCGGCATCCGCTTGGAGAGCATTTCTATCTTTAACCTACCTTCTGCGTGTTCTCTCTTCTGTAGATGTTGAAATGAAGGCTTCCCCTTGTAAAATACTACTATTTCTCCATCAAGGACCGCACTTTCAGAGAGAAAACTGAACAGATCTAACTCGGGATAGCGATATGTTATATCAAACAATCTCCTGTTTTGCAACCTTATCCTTTTGTTATCCAAATCAACGAACGCAATACATCTGGTTCCATCCCACTTAACTTCGTATATGTAATCATTGCTATCAAATACATTTCCGCGAACAGCAAGCATTGGAGGAATTTTCCTTTCAAACCATTCTTCCGCGCTCAAGCTTGCTTCACCGCTTCTAAACTGGCTTTGAGCGCATCCATCAGGGACTTCGCTGCACTCACTTCTTCCGTGATTTCTATCTCCTCGCCTCCTAGTTTTGCCTCTATGAGTTTCTCCAGAGCTTCCTTATACTCATCTTTATATTCTTCTATCCTCAGAGGTTTTTTCATCGCCAAGATTAGACGCTTTGCCAGTTCAAGCTCTTCCTCCGCAATAACCGCTCTAACATTCCAACCGGGAATCTCAAACGGAGACCTTATTTCCTCCGCGTAATGTAGATTCGCCAAAAGTATTCCGCCTTCCATAGGTTTAAGAACAATTAGATGCTCTCTACCCCGCATTCCAACCTTTCCTATCCCCATGCTTCCAGTTAACTTCATAGCTTCCTTGAGCAAGTAATATGCTTTTTCTCCGCCCTTGTCAGGTACGAGATAGTAAAAGTTGTTGTAATAAATCAAATTCAGTTCTGATGGATCAAAAAATTGCTTTATTTCTATGTTTTTGGTGGATTTCAGGGGAATTTTTTCCAGATCTTCATCGGTGAGTATAACATATTCATTCTTTGAGATTTCATACCCCCTCACGATCTCATCCTGTCCTACCTCTTTTCCGCATTTCTCGCAGTACTTTTTGTACCTTATCTTCCCCATATCTTCTTTGTGTAATAGAGTGAACTTTATTTCCTTGGTTAAAGTGGCTGAGTACATCTTCACAGGTATGCTTACGAGGCCGAAGGATATCGTTCCTCTCCATACTGCCCTCATAGTATGCGTAGTAGTAATTGGTTATTTAAAAATTTAACGGTGGAAGTATATCTCTCCACCCCCACCCCACCTCTTCCACTGCAAACAAAATTTTAATGGTATCGTTTTGCATTCTCCTCATCATGAAAAGGACGGCACTTAATAAAATCCACAAAGAAATGGGCGCGAAAATGGTTGAATTCGCCGGTTTTGAAATGCCTTTGTATTATAAAGGAATTAGAGTGGAGCACCTTGCTGTAAGAAAGAGTGTTGGGATTTTTGATGTATCTCACATGGGAAACATAATCGTTAAAGGTAAGGATTGCGCGAAATTCTTGGGCTATGTGACGCCCACGAACATAGAAAAACTGAACATCGGAGATTGTGTATATACAGCGTTTCTTAATGAAAACGGAATAATCGTAGATGATACCATAATAAGCAGATTCTCTGAGAATTCGTTCCTTGTTGTGCCAAACGCAGCAACCACCGAAAGAATACATGAATATTTAAAATCTAAATCTGAAAATTTCAGTGTTGAGATAGAAAATGTATCTTCTGAGTTCTCTATAATTGCAATTCAGGGTCCATGCTCTTTGAATTTGTTTAGAGATGTATTTTCCGAGGAACCTCCTAATAGATTCAAACTAAAATTCTATAAATACAAGAGTTTTGAGAGTTTTACTTCAGAAGTTTTTGTTTCAGGTACAGGTTACACGGGGGAGGTGGGTGTGGAAGTGATGGTGAAAAATGAATATGCTGAGGAACTGTGGAAAGAATTGCTGGATAAGGGTAAGAGATATTCTGTAGAACCCTGTGGTCTTGGGGCGAGAGATACGCTCAGAATGGAGAAGGGTATGCTTCTAAGCGGGCAGGATTTTCATCCTGAGCATTTACCCAAGACGCCCTTAGAGGCGGGGCTAACTTGGATAATAGATTTTGACCATGATTTCCTCGGAAAGGATATACTTTACAATATGAAGAAAGAAAAGAAGTATAATCTGTTCCGTGGATTCGTATGCGAGGGAAGAAGAGCCCCAAGACACGGTTTTGATGTGTATTCCGAGGACGGAGAAAAGATAGGAATAGTTACCAGCGGAACTCACTCCCCCTCGCTAAACATCCCAATAGGTCTCGGGTATGTAAGACGGGGATATCACAAACCCGGAACAAAAGTTATTATAAAAGGTGGTCGCGCCGAGATACCCGCAGAGATTCGGAAGCCAAAACTGCTTCCAGAGGAAGAAAAGGGGTGCCCGTTTTAGAGATTGATGCTCCAGCGTTAAATTTTTATTTTGGCTGTTTATACAGATAGTAATGGGGATATCAAAAATAAAAATTCTGAATAAGCACGAAATGGAGGGCTATGCAAAGTGTGGATATTATGAGTTATATGACATTTGCCACAGCGTGTATAGGGGTGAACTAAATGGAAATAAAAAAGGAATTTAAAGGAAGCGTAGGTGTGTTCTTGGTATGTGTGGAACTATCGAAACAGAACTTAATTGTCATGCCCACTTATAGAAATGCCAAAGGTTATGACATAATTGTGTTAAATCCCATAACAAATAAATCAATTGGAATACAAGTAAAATGTTCAGACAGAAAGGAATTTCCAATTTTTAGATCTCATTGGAAAAATTATAAGGAGAAAATAAACGAAAAAATAATGTGTCCTTTTGTTTTCGTGGATATTTCGGACATTAATAACCCTACATACTATATATTGACGAAAGATGAAGTAAAAAGTTTGATGAAAGATAAAATTGAACGATATATAAAAGAGTATCAAAAGAAAAAACGTATGACGTTTAAGGAAATGCTAGAAATGGAAGAAAAAACAAAAAGAAAAGCTGATTTATGGGTATTAAAATTGAGTGATATTGAAAAATATAAAGACAAATGGAGGTCTATAATTGATTTATTGGGATAATCTCCTTTCATTACGCTGTGGCAAACGCTTCGTCGCTTCGCTCCTTGCCCTCACTTCATTTGGGTTATATAAC
>CAYVVU010000005.1:42832-43301 GCA_964455305.1 uncultured Thermoplasmata archaeon | reverse complement strand
TCTGAACGAACTCTTCAAGGAGATAGTATTCATAAAGAGGATTTCGGAGAAATACAGAAAGAAGAAATTAAAAGGTACGCGGAGACGAGGTAATACCTAAAATCTTATATACCGCTATGGCAATACATGAAATAATGGTTAAGGAAAGCGGAGTAATAGATATGCCTCTGCGCCTCTTGATTATACTGGTAATACTTGTTATAACTGTCCCTCTCGTATTAAGCATCGCTGGATACTATTCCTCCGTTTCTGCGGAGCAGGAAATGATAGCCCAAGCAAACTATCTGAGAGATAAGATAGTTATGGTTTATTCCATGGGCGTAAACTCCTCTTTGAAAATAACCGTTTCTTTTCCAAAGAATACCGAATATGTTAAGGTTGGCGGGCCATTAAATTCAGATAACTCATACTTCATAAGGGTCAAGGCGTACAACTCTCCCGAAAGGATAATTCTCGTAAAGCATGGGAA
>CAYVVU010000005.1:31864-42822 GCA_964455305.1 uncultured Thermoplasmata archaeon | reverse complement strand
TGTGGGAATAAGAGTTACCTCAAACAACACGACCATGGTTATGTGGAGCGGAACTTACCGTGTTCTTATAACTAAAATGCTCTGTAATTATGATTTAGATGGAAACGGATATCTTGATGATTTTTATGTGAATGTGGAGGTGGTGGAAGAGTGATTGATTTCACCTTAGCAAAGATAACAGTTTCCTCGCTCGTTCTCCTTCTAGTTGCCACTTCAATAGGATACTTCTACTACTTGAACGGAATGGCATACGAAAGTGAGGCGAAGAGCATCCTAAGATTTGTGGCTTCAAAGATAAACGAATTGGGAGGCAGAGAGGTTGAAAGCAAGATAATATTCACCTATAATGGCACAAATACATCGCTACCGCCGAAGGTTATGGGTGATTACTATACGATTTACATCGGAGGGAGCACAGTAAGGATAGTCACGAAAAGTTATTCCACCTATACTCACACGAATGTGGTTGTTCATGCGTTTAATCCCGAACTGTTGGGAAATTACTCCACCAATTTAACCTCATCCATTCTGAAAAAATACGATTTGGATTATCCGTATATAGAATCAAAATGTCAGCCATTCGTTATTGAAAGTAAAAGGATCCTTGTGGACGGCATATATTCCTATCACCTTTTCGCTTATTTGCTGGACTAATGAGGAGAGAAAATATATTTTCCCAAAATTACATAATTGTTGTATTCTGCCCAAAAATCCATATTGTGGAAGCATCCGAAAACCGATGAAGATAGGTATGTAAAGTTCAAGTTAAGATTGTCCAGCATGTAGGAAGTTTTGTTCATATAAGCCATAATATATCCGAATGCGGGAAATTCCTGCGATCCAACCTTATATACGAAATCCCTCATAACCTCATTTATCCAGAGCAGGAATTCCGAAGAATTTTTTCCGTTAAACCATATAGTGTATGTGGAATTTTCAATCTTTATGAAGATGCCGAACGGCATTTTAATGTCCTTGGAATAATTGATGTATAGATTGGAAACCATCTTTTTTATGCCGGACAAAAGACCCTCTTGATTTGAGGAAACATTTTTTGGAAACGCATTTTTGAACTTACTCACATCTTTTCTGCTCACTATCCCGAAATCCACCTCGCAGGTTTCGTTCAACTGTTCAATATATATATTCAATTTTTTGCCCGAAACCGAAGAATAGGAAACGCGGTAAAATTTCGTTGGATTTTTGCGGTATATTGTGGAGTTATGCCACCAGAGGTCGTAAAATTCCTCCTGTATTAGCGAGACATTATCCTTCGTTATGTTGAATTTCCACGAGAAGCTCCCTTCCTTATAATCCCCATAGAGTTTATGATTACTTATATCAGCGATGCATTTCATATAAGTTGTGTTTTCCCGAACTTTATCGGAAGAAATCTCAACAACCCTTCCGAAATAATTGAATTTGAAATCTTGCAAGTAATTATTAGATGTTAAAGATTGCACATCGTTGTAAAGCGAAGACCATACTGAATCGTTGTTCTCCATTCTCCTCTGAGTTATGTTGAAGGCATACAGAATTATTGAAGTGTATGTTTTGTTCCACGAAGCAATCTCATTCTTCATTACCGAAGTTGCCGGAAGGGAGAAGCACAGAAATCTGCTCTTTATTTCACCTATATTTTCGTAGTGATAGATAGCATCATTCAAGTATTTGCTCACGAAAAACGGATCAGTTTTGGAATCCTTTGTATCCACTCCGAAATATCCTCTCGTGTAGTTGAATTTTACATCGTATTTGTTCCATCCAGATTCTATGTACCAAGCGGTGTAAAGAGGAATACGGAGGGATATGTTAAAAGATATCGTATCGTTGTACCAAGTATAGGTATGCATACCTCCGTGAATCAGAGATGTTCTATTCGTTTTCAAATTAATTGAGAAATTTCCGCTTATATTGACTATGAAATCGTAGACGAAAGGCGCCATACTCATATTATATGATAAATCCTGAACATCCACGAAGCGGTGTCCCCTGCTCGGATAAACTATATCCACGGATAGATTACTTCCACGCAGAACATCCGGAGAGAAATCTACGACTATGCTTTCATTCTTTAATGTTCTGTTTTTTATAGCTCCATCGTAAAATCTCTCCCAGAAAAGGTATCTGGATGTATTTGCGGCCATAAATGTTGGAATTGTTGTGAAATTCGCATTTTTTTCCACACTTTTCCATAAAACATCAAAAGATTCCTCAACCCACTCACTCATATTTTCTATCAGTTTTCCGGAGCCGAGAAACCTTCTACCAACCTTATCCTTCACGAAATTGTAGAAATTTGTAGAGAATGCATTGTAATCCGTTTTATCATCTATACCGCTCCTCAAACCATGCTGCTGTAATTGGTAAGAAATTCCATTAGGTGTGGCACCCAAGGTGGAATCTCTTGCGTAGTCAGAACTCTGTTTACAGCGTTCCCAAATATCAGACCATGTAGTTCCAGGCGGATATAACTGCCAACCGGGATAGGTAGTTAAAACATATGTTTTTAGGCGGAGGTAAAAATCAGTTACCATATCCCTGTGGATCTTGAAACTTCCTTGGGGAGGAGAACCCATACTATCTATCCCTACGCTTTGCTGGTTTGTGGGAGGCCAGGACTCGCAATCCGCCCCGTAATATCCGGGATTATCAGGTAACTGCCACTGTGTACATCCATCGTAAAGGTTCACGACCACCTCGTACCATAAAGAAACGGTATTTCTGAAGAGGTCGTAAAGATAGGCATCGACATCATTTCCGTACTTGTATTCTTTGTAAGCGCCCTCCTTCCACCAGTTTTCCTGCTCCGAGGATGCCAAATTTTTCAACTGAGAAATACCGTATGAGTACGGTTCGTTCTGGCCATAAATCAAATCATGGGTTTCGTTTAAAAGTATAGTATAGTTGTCGTTCGGATTCCTTTTGTAATGCGCGGTTCTTTTCCCTATGTTGTTGGCGATGGAATACGCCGCGTAATCTACCAATCCCTTATTCTGAGTATCATCGTAAACATCCGATTTATGCTTCATCGCTCTTGTAAGTGCATCTATCACATATTTCAGTGTATTGAAGTAAGGCCCGCCGGAACCGTAGGACTGATGCTTTTCCACAAAAGATTCCCTTATGAGGTCGTAGTAATAGGTTCTGGGCCCCACAACATCTGGTGAGGCGGTTGTGGTTATTTGAAGTTTGGGTCGTTGCCCAGAATCATATAAAAGGATGTTCGTGGTGTTCGTTATATCGTAAACTTGGATAGTCCAAGTCATGGTTATGGGAATTATAACAGGATTTTGTGGATCGCCATTCCAAATTTCTATCGTTACGGTGGCTGTGGCCGTTCCACCCTGTAAATTCAGCGGGATATCCAGCCATTTCCTCCATTGATCGAGCTAAATACATAGCATTTGCTTTGCCCACTCCTCACCCTTGTTCCTAACTTCCGTCCAGTTGGTTATAGGCTCCTTCAAAGTAGGATCGCAGAAGTATTCCGATGAAGGATTTCCCCAGAAAAGCATTAAAAGTTCGTAAACGAACCTATCCGCATAGCCATAAACAGATTGTCCCAAAACTTTTCCGACGGAGAAATTCTGGTCAGTCAAATTCCAGAGGAAGAATATGTCCGCAGCATCTATCGTTCCGTTATTTACATATTTATCCACGATGCTCTTTATCCCCAACTGCTCCACAGTTTTGTTATCGTAACTTCTGAAAAATCTCAAACTCTGCAAAACCAAGGCGAGATTAACGCACTTCTCCACATCATCTTTAGTTAGAATTTTCTTAATATCTATCTCATTTCCGTCATAGGCGCCCGATGCGTAGCCGAGAAGAGCCCGGTACTCCACGACAGTGGTCAAAATATATCTTAACAATCTTCCGAAATCACCGAAGTTCGTGGTTGAGGAATTAAATTCATCAAAGCAGAATTTGAGAAGAGGAAGAGGAGAGTAAATATTTTTATTCATCTTGAAAGTTTTGGTGAATTCGTATCCACTATGCTTATCAAGGTAATGATAAGTTATATACCCAACTATTCTGGGGTATACGGGAAGAGATGTGTAGTTGAAAGCATACAGGTAATTCCATCGGAAATCAAAGGATTTAATGAAATCTCTGGTTTTTCTGTAATCCATAATTAAAGTTATGTTGTAGGAAGTCACAGTTATATTGAAATCCTGACTCTCCCACGGGAAATGGTTCTTTATGTATTTCGTGAAATTATCCCTTATTTGACTATCTAGAATATAAACATTCGGGTTCCTAATCTTTGTCAGATTGTATATGCATTCCATGGCTATGTGGTACGCCTTTGTCTGGACCATATCGTCTATCTCTCTCAAATTTTCCAAACTTTCCTCTTGAAAACGCTCCCCACTTATTCTCCTCTGTACATTCAAACTCGCCAGATAAATTGAGGATAGAATTATTAAAAGTGAGAGCATTACCGCAAATACATAAGCGAACGGAATCCTCCCGCTTTCTTTCATTCACTCACCTCCCAGATGTATATTGTGACGATGAATTCTTCGCCACTGGTTGGCATAGATAGATATGCGGTGTATCCGTATCTTATCTGCGGGAGTTCTCTAAAACCGATGATTATCGTCGTGTTCTTGTACTCAGCATAGAGAGAATACCTGTATTTCGGATATGTAAGGTTTCTGAGAGTACGATTTATGGGCTCTTCCATACCAACCTCCAAACTTTTAATATCCACGCTGGATGAATTGTGCTCTCTTATGTAAAGATCTTCGGCTATCAACTCCGCAACGCTTTTATCTTCAAGAATTATCGTGCCAGAAGATGTGTTGTACCAAACCATCTGCACGGTAGAGCGGAGAAGCGAATAGGTTAGATATTCGGCGTACCTTTTGTTCATCTCATCGTACTTGAACTCCGCGGGATTTTGAAGTGCGATTCCCAATATGATTACAAGACCTATTACCACTATGGCTGAAATAAGGCCAGCATCAACAACGGCGGAAATGCCCCTCTCTACAGCCATCCTCTCACCTCCACCATAGCCACATGAATCTCTTCCTCGCTCACCCATATATTTGCGGGATATTTCACCATAATGCTGTAATAGGCGTATGATGCGTTGGTTTCGTTGCCGTAAGTATAGTTGTATTTTACGGGATATTCGCTAACATCTATTATCTTTATTGAAAAATTAAAAGCGGGCTGTAAATCCTCTCTTATATTTTCATATGTTATAGCTCTAAGTTTGTGGTAATCAAAAAGTCCAATAGTGCCCGAGCGTATTATCTTTTTGTATCCGAGAAAAGATTGTGCGAATTTATCCACATTTTCATAGAGTTCAATATATTTTTCTCTCTCCGCCCTCAAACTTCCGAAATAGAGCACTGTGTAAAGAGTGGAAAGAAAAATAAGTATTACAACGGCGAAAAGAAAAATTTCCTCAAAGAATCCCGTAACACCTCTTTCTCTATTCCTCATAGAACTCATCGTATTCACCTTCTTCCTTTCTAAACTTCTTTTTCATTTTTTCCGCCAAACTCTCTTTGAGAGGTATCTGCTGAGCCTTCGCACGGCGCTTGTTGTAGTATATAAACAGTATTATCAGTATTATGATAATCGCTATGAGGAGCCAGAGCCACCACATAACTATGTACCACGGAACTATATTTATGGAATAGGTACTGCTTTTAATGGAATTTCCGAGGGTATCTTCGGCCACTATGTAAAATTCAACACTGGGAGGATGCGAAACACTTCCCGGTATGGTGGCTACCCAGTAATCGCCTTGCTGGCTCATCTCCACGGAAACGAAAGAACCTTCTTGTTTATACCACAGCGTGATTTTTCCAATACCCGAGTATTCATCGCTTACCCTTACCTTTATCGTTATATAAGAGCCCTCGTTGACCTCTTTTTCATAAAGAACTTCGCTTATCTCAGGAGGTCTAGTATCCACGATTACCGAAAGATTTGCGGGAATCATAACATTCTTCGCTATGTCCCTTCCTCCGGCAACGGTGATTTTCACTTCTCCGTATTCGGTAGTTATGGAATAATCACCCTCCCATACAGTTTCATTAACCCAATCTCCATTTACTCTTTTTCCTGAGAAATTGACATATACCGGTAAGGAGGTATTCATTATCTCGCTGAATTTGATTGTTATATGAATGTTTCCAGGTCCTATTGGAGAACTCTTATCAACAAATATTTTTGCGGTTGGCGCTACGGTATCCAGAATGAATGTGTATGTAAAAGCATTTAACGAATTTCCGGCGAGGTCTTGGCTATCGGTTACATATATATTCACGGGTCCCGAGTAGTTGAAAGAAATGTTGAAATTCATTATAAGCATAGAATTTCCATACCAAACGATGTTCTCGGACGATACATTACTCGGCTCAAAAACTATCTGAGGTATTGAGGATAGATTCATGGCTTCGCTGAACATTAACTTTAATGTGAAATTTTTTGAGACATATATTTTTCCGTTGTACTCCGAGTACTTGTCAAACATTATTTGTATAACTTGAGGATTGAGGGTATCCACTCTGATGCGTAGGGTGTATTTATGCGAAGGATTTCCAGCGATATCTTCGGCATTTTGAATTGATATATCCACATTTTCCTCTATACCCTCGCTTACGGAGAAACTCACCCAGTAGGTTCTCATATCCTGCCATCCACGGGAAGATATTTGTAAATTATTGCTACTCACCGTGATATCCGGCTCTACATTTATTTTCATATCTTCGTTGAATGTGAAATAAACTATGAAATCTCTGTTTACATAAGCGGTTCCCTGCACATTTTTGGATGGATCCACAAGAACACTTTCCACTTCAGGTGGAGTATAATCCGTGGGAACTATGGTTGATTGTGAGGATGCCACAGGATTCCTTATAACGACAACATCCGTTATTGGCGAGAGAACTATATCCTCCGGCCTCACAACCAAGGAAAACGCATGGCCGTACGCGGAGGGCGAGTCCGCGATATCCACCACTAAGAATAAATATGTATGCTCACCGTTGCTTAGAGGTATAACGAATCCCGTGAAAGTCGCCACTCCATTGCTGAATGTTGTGGACTTAACCAGAGAATCTCCAGAAGAATATCCCCCGGAGTTATCGGCATCCTTGTAGAGGTATATGGCGGATATATCGCTATCTGAGGCGTTTCCGACGAGATGTACAGTTATCTGGGATACATTCATATTTCCACCTATTGCCTCCATGTAGATGCCTTCTATGAGAACATCCGTACTTCCGGTTCCTATCTCGGCTGGAGCGTGATCTATACCAGATACATTCAGAGCATTTACATTTCTGCTTTCGGGAGTTTTGGAGGTTGAATTAGATACATACCAGTCATAGGCTCTATCCCTATCTTGCCCATGCGGTATTAGAGATATACTTCCGCCGGGATAAGGGGCTGGTGCGTAACCATTCGCTCCGAGCCCGTCAAGTACAAATTTTCCGCCAGGCGGTATTGAATCAATATCTTCATCTCCATAGCCGCGGGAGTAAGCCACATAATCTATTACCTTGTCTCCCGGCTCATAAAGTATCGTTATATCATCACCATCCTCATTCAAAACATTTACTGCGGAATTCATATATAAACGGGCTATTCCATCATCGCTAAATTTATAATCATTGGTGCCACTCCCCATATATATCATAAGATATGTGTTGGGAGGCATGGGTTCCAATGTATCTGGAAGCACAATAACATTACCATCTTGGTCGGTAATTTTCCAGCCGTTTATATAAACGGTCTCGCTACCATCATTGTATATTTCTATCCATTCGCTGTTTCCTGTGCCGCTGGCGGATATTTCGTTAATAACTATTTTAATTGGAGTCCTATAAAAATGAACAACTATAGTTGTATCATTTGTCATCGTGTATGAGGTTGGATCATAGGTGTATAGACCCTGCGGCACGGATATCGTAAGCTGTGAGCCATAATCACAGAAATCCGAGAATGTGGATGAAGAAGATGTTAGTGTATGCTGATAAGTAGTCCCCATCTTTTTGTAAGTAACTGTTGAAGTTTCGGATTGAAGCCCTGTAACTTCAACAGTAAAATCAACGAGTTGATATATCTGGTAGGTTAAAGAATAAACACCATAACCTGATGCCACCTTTATCTCCGCATAATATACACCCGAAGGGTCTGTTGGCTGTAACCTGTAAAATATAGATTCTGTTCCACCACTTCCTGACGAGGCGGATGATGCTTTTAAGACAGAGTTTGAATCATATAGATACAAGTCACAGTCCAAGCTATTTTCGGGAGTAACTTCTAAATATATGCCCCATCCGGAATCCACATACGATTGGTCAATAGACATCTTGTAAGTATCCGAAGAATCGTAATAATTTACTCCATCATACACATCTATTATGTATCCTTTTACGGTGCTTCCTTCGGTTATAACATCATTATTGTTATCACAATCGGATTGTATATGGAACCATATGGTAATTGAGCCGTCGGCTCCGCTCATACTAACTTTGGGTAGAGATGTTGCTCCAGACCATTTTTTAGTATTAACATAATATGTTAAAGATGCCGTTCCAAAATCATCATCTCCTCCGCAAAGGGCAGAATCTCTCTCTCTTGTATGAATCGTTATAGATACCGATGATGAAGTAGTTGTTGTTGAAAATATTAGATCTCCAGACCAATCGTCGTCATCACTTGGTCCATCCCAGGTATAGGAACTTCCACCTATGGTTACATCAAAGGAGATATCAGGATCGTCATTACAATCGCCTGAGGGTGTGTAGTATGCAACAATGTGCAGATCTACATTTATAGATTTCGTTCCTTCTTTGATATTTGGAGAAGGCATTTTGTTCCTTGGGCCATATTTCAAATCCTCAAGCGCCTTTATCCCGTATATAGCCATGCTTGCAAGTTTCCAATTATTTATATCATTCCACAGCAAATAACATACATTTTCCAACGCCCTAACTTCTTCCATCATAAAGTTATCTTCTCTGAATTTTTCTATGCTGTATAGAAAATGTAATACTTCCCACCTTTTTCTCTTCTCTGTGAGATAAATCCATTCTTCTTTAATTATCTCTTTGTTTAAAAGTTCAACTCTATAAACGGGACGATTTTCATTCTTTATTATTTCCTTCAATTTCTCCTCTGCGAATTTCTCATCTTTAAAATGTTTTATGTCTCCATCTATGAAATCCTTAGAGGAAATCTCTTTATCACTGTATCTGCTTAAATCACCAAAAGAACTTATCCATTTTTCTGTATTTAAATTCATATGGCCATAATTTTTGGATAGGAATTCCAGAATCTCTTTTGGTTTTGGACTGCTATCCAAGATTTTTAATTTAATTGGAGATGGGTTGAGTTTTTGTGAGGTACTAATCGGTATGAGGATTGAGGATAGTAAAAGCATACACACTATCGCTGAAACATTCATAAACGATTTTTCCTCAAACCTAGTCATAGTTGAACAAATTGTTTAGGAGGTATATAAATGTTTCTGAAATTTACAAAATAGAAATGAGTGCCGTAAGGTTTAAAATAGAGAATCAGATTATGATAAACCATGAAAATAACTGTAAAGTTCTTTGCTAGATACCGTGATTTGGCAGGCGTATCGGAGATAGAAGTTGAGGTAAATGGATTTACCGTGGATGATGTGCTTATGGATCTCAAAAAAAGATTTCACAGAATTCCATGGGATGAAGCCCTTATTTCGGTGAACCATAAATACGCTGACAAAAAGATGACTCTGAAGGATGGAGATATTTTATCTGTTTTCCCGCAAGTCTCCGGGGGATGAGATGTACGAGATAACAGATAAACAAATTGATTTTCAATCGTACTACCAAAAAATCGTTGAGAAAAATAGCGGAAATGTTGGTGCTGTGGTATCGTTTGTGGGGATAGTCAGAGGAAGGAATAGAGGGAGGAATGTGCGAGGCATAAACTATGAATGTTATAGGGAACTAGCGGAAAACTATCTAAAAGATTTGGAAGAAGAAATCCTAAAAAAATACGGGCTGAGGGATATAGTGATTGCTCATAGAACAGGAATGGTATATGTTGGAGAGATTTCGCTGATAGTTATTTGTGCATCTGAGCACAGGGATGAAGCTTTCAAGGCATGCAGAGAAGTAGTTGAAAGGATAAAGGAAAAACTGCCGATTTGGAAAAAAGAAATTTATGAGAACGGAGAGGAATGGATTTAGGAAAACTCTTTTAGTTTGTTTATATTGACATAGTATTTGGGCGGTTTTTCTTCCTCGCTTATTTCAACTAAACCCTTATTTATTAGAACATTTATATTGTTTTCGGCCACAGCAGGAGGTAAATTCAGTATTTGCGTTATATCGTTGAGGGTTAGGCCCTCGGACTCAAAAAGTATTTCAAATATGCATTTCGCAATATATGGTATATGAACTTTTGCGATTACACTGTCAAAAATAACATATTCCATAGGGTCCCTGCTCTTGAAAAGACGCGGATTCAACACACCTTCTCTGGGGTCGCATACCACGGTGGAATTCAAAAGGTCAAGAAGTAGTGAAAATCTTTGGGCTTTTGTATATATCAAGAGTTTTATTTCAAAAGGGACTATTCCAAAATTTGACACATCCTTGATAAGATTATCGAGGGTTCTCAGAGAAAGGGGAGGCGGATTTGGTTTTATCATTTCACTTTTCATCTTTATAGTTTGTGGTTGATAGTATCTAGTAATGTACGCCCTGACCATAACTTTATTCTTAACACCGTCATCACCCCTCCACTTGTATTTATCTATTTTTCCTATGAGAACATTGGCGAACCCAAAACCTCCTTTAAGAACTCTTATTTTTTTCACCGGCGAATTATAAAACCAAATCCCCTCCAGTAACGGTTCTTTAACAAGTATATCTACTATTTTGAAATCATTTTTAAGAACTAGATCATAGAAATCGCCGCTTTCTCCG
>CAYVVU010000005.1:0-31854 GCA_964455305.1 uncultured Thermoplasmata archaeon | reverse complement strand
TGATAGAAGTCTGTACTTTCTTGTTCTGTATCTCTCAGCCTCTGATATTAGGGTGTTCTGGGCATAAGTATCCACCATTTCTTTAGGAGCGAATTCCAGAATTTTCAAAAGTTTTTCTTGCAAATTCATTCCAGTACCTCCCTGCTAACATCATCTATAAGATCCTTGCAATCTACTCCTTTTTCATCGGCGACAAGTAATGCAGCCACAGGGGTGTGAATGTATTCCAACTCCATCTTCTTTCTGTTTATCTCTGCTATAACTTTTTTCTTTTCTTCACCTGTGGTTGAGATTATTCTATCAACTATTTTCATAAATACATCCTCTCTCTTTTTTGGGGAGATATCTTTTAAATCCTGTGGCGATAGATAGAAATCTAGGGGAACTATAATTCCCTTCATACTGAAATTGGGAACATATTTTCCATCCTTCTTTCTCAGAAGTTTTTTCTCCACCATAATATTAACTATATCTCTTGCTTCCTCAGGCGAAACCCAACCTCTATTGAAGGACAAAAATTTAACAAGGTCATTCAACTCAAACTCCTTCGTTCCAAGCGTCTGATAGGCGGAAACTATCGCGGTCTTTAATTTTTCAATCACCCCCGATCACCTCATAGGGTACAACCACTCTATATACATCAATCTCAGCATCCATTATATTTTCAGATATTAAAATTTTTTTATCAACCTTTATCTCGGAAATGTGATTTGGATTGTTGAATATAACGATATTACCACCCATTTCTAAGAATATGCGAAGTTTCTCCATATTACCCTCATATTTGAAGGCGATTTTGTCTGTAGCTTTCATACTCTCCTTCAGATGAGAAGAAGGCATTTTCTCCGTTATAACCGCATATGAAGCTCCGCTTATTAAAACATCCACTACATCCAGAAATGTATTACAGGGCTCCACCCACAGTTTGAATATCCCCCCAATTTCCTCGTAAAGGTTGAGATTCAAATCCTCTCCTTCATCAATCACATAAATTTCCGTATATCCTTTCTCAGCCATTTCCTCAAAATCAACGCTAATTCTTTTGCCGCATACCCTAATCAAAGGTATGATTCTCATGGATTATACTTATGCCCTATTTGATTAAAAATTTTTCTGAGCGAAAACTTTATTACGCATTAATGTGTTAAGGCGAATGATGTCCAAGGATAAGTTATCCAAAATCTCAAGGTTACTGTTTGTGTTTGCACTCCTCCTCTTCGTTTTGTCATCTGTATACAGCTGGCATACTGTTGCTTACAGCAGCACCATGAGTTCCGTGGATTATGTGGAGGGTTTTACTCCCCTAGCATACAGTGGCACGGTTATGTACAAAAATTCAACATCACCTGTATCTTTTTCCTTTTTCCTACCATTTCCAATAGACAAATCAATGTACGCTAACTCTCCACTCCCCGGAAGTGCCATTGGTGTTAGAACGGAATGTATGAGCGGTGTATGGTATATATACTTGGCTATATTTTCATTGTTGCTTGCCTATGGAATAATTTTATCGCTTGTCAGAAGCAACCTTATACACTTCGCTCTCACGATAATAATCGCGTTTCTTCTTGTCGCTTCTCTCATAGTATTTTTCCTATTTTATCCTCAAGCGCTTAACTACGATATCCATAGGACATTTCCGGATGTGGGTAATATAGAGCTGAACGGCGAATATTATTCAAGCGATACTCTTATAGTATCTTCGCTCGGTATGGGTTTCATATTTGCCGTGGTTTCGATGATTCTATTCTTCCTCTCAAGTATACTTTCCTACATTAGTTTACCTTCTGAAGTGGAGAAGGTTGAAAAGAAGCGGACGGTTCTTCCAAGCAAAAAGGTTGAGGAGAAGCCCTCGCCTCCTTCCAAGCCGAAAGTTGAGAAAAAAGTTGAAGAAAAGCCAAAAACTGAGGAAAGGAAGGGGATGGAGGAGAAGCCTAAGGAGGAGGTAAAGGGCAAAAGGGTAAAGGTTCAGTGTCCTAATTGCGGTAATTATTTTGATGTTGAAATTATTGAATTGCCTATGACGATACAGTGCCCCCACTGCGGGGCTAAAGGAGAGATAGGGTGATGGATATGAAAAGGAAAGAGAAAGGAAGTATGGGAATAGGAGCGCTGATAATATTTATAGCGCTTGTACTAGTTGCCGCTATATCCGCTGCAGTAATCATACAAACAGCGAACAGAATAAGGGACGAAGCGGAATTACACAACAATTTCTGGGTATGTTTGACATAATAAGCATATATGGAGATAGGGATCCTGATGGAAACGGAGTTCTTTCAGCAAATGTAGAGGTTATGACTATAACAACGAAGGTCATAGCGTCTTCGGAGGTTGACCTTAGACACATAGCAATAACTTTGAAAACCGAAACTAAAGCGGCGAGGTTGCTTCTGAGTCCGAATGTGGCCACCACCGATGATACCTATGCCGAAGCCCTTCCAAAGGCGACACCCACTGAATATTCGGTTTATGTACCAAACAGGGCTCCCGGCTCTCCGTGGGATCCGACGAACGGTTCCTACGCGGTAGGCACAAATGATATTGTGGTGTTCGTAATAGATCTCAGAGGCGGCGGTGAGGGTACAGGCCAACCGTTAAGTGCGCATACCGAATTCACGCTGTACTTCTCCAACACCTATACCGGTGCGGAGAGCAAATTCACAGCGACCACTCCATCCGGCTATTTGAACGACGAGCAGTGGATAAGGATATACCCGCCGGAGTGAGGTGATGTAAATGATGAAAAAGGAAAAAGGAAGCATAGGAATCGGGTCACTTATAGTTTTCGTTGCGTTCATACTTGTGGCTGCGATTGCCGCGGCGGTTATTGTCGCTACCGTATCCGAACTCAGGGACAAGGCGTATGGAGCATCAAACGCGGCGAGTTCAATGATAAATGGAAACATATGGAATGCAAACTACATAGGCTATCGTCCAGATACAACCTCGCCAATAACCAAGATAGAGATATCCTTCTCGGTGGTGTCAGATAGCATAGACCTGAACGAAACAATAATTGAATACTCTTCCAACAATACGCCGCCTGTATATCTCCGATTGAACTGGCAGAATGTGAATATCGCAACTTCCCAGTATTTCGCAGCCAATGTAACGGCGTTCAACGGAAATACAGAGAGTTGGGATCCAGCCAACGGAAAATACTTTGTATCTCCCGGTCAACTGATAGTTATAACAATAGACCTATCCAAAATAGGTTCACCTCTTTACCCCGGACAGAAGGCTCTCATAACGATAATACCGGAGCCGGGCGCGCCGTACCAGCATAAGATAGTTGCCCCCTCTGACTACGGTAACCAGCTGGCCATAGAACTCTAACTATTTATTTAAGGTGGTGACGATGGCGGAAAAGATACAGTTCAAGATAGTGGAAGAGGAAGAAAAACCGAAATTCAGGGTTGTGGAGGAGAAGAAGGAGGGCGAGGAAGAACTGAAAATATCCATGGGAATGCCGAAAGTCGCTGGAAAGAGTTGGCAGGAAAGATTTGAAAACATACTCAACGATGTTGTGGAAAGGATAGAGCGTCTGGAGAACTCGTATCGTAGGCTTGCGGACGATGTGGAATCGCTACGCGACAATGTATCGGAGATAGAGACGAATATACACGAGCTCACGGCCCTCTATGATGCACTATCGGCGCAATTCAACCCCTTCATAGATTTAACACCACAACAGAGAAGGATGATTTCGGGCGAAGCACCTGTGGAAAGTGAGGAGGAAATTGAGGAGCTACCGGAGGAAGAAGAGGAAGAACTTCCGGAGGCTGAGGAACTTGAAGAGATTCCGCAGGAACTTGAGGAGATTACCGAAGAAAAGAAAGAAATTAAACCCGAAAGAAGATACATTCTCGCGGATATACCGGACAATTCCCAATCCCATATGATGGCAATAAAGTGGACAGAGTTCATGCTGGAGAAGGTTGGTCCTTCTAACATAAGAAAATTGCTTGAATACTACAGAAACCTTCGCTGGATAAGCGATAGGGTTGTGAGCAAGATAATGCATCAGGTCAAGGGATTTGATACCGAAAAAATAGAGCCGGAATACGATGATTGGAGAATGTCAACGGATGACCATATGAAAACACTAGTTTTCCTTGAAAAAATTAAGGGTGGAGATATAGGGTCATTGCATATGGAGGAGGTACAGGAGGTAGCCGAAGACATTAAAAGAGGGTGATATAGGATTGGGCAGCGTTGCAATATCATCACTGATTGTCTTCGCATCTTTCTTCCTTTCGCTAACCATCGTTTACTCTGCGGTGATGGATACTCAGTACGAGATAAACAGGGCGAGGGAAATTCGCGAAGAAATGGTGAAGAATTATTACGATTCCTCCGTAGAAGTAATTTCCGCGAATTCAACATCGGCGGGACTGAACATAACTCTGAAAAACGACGGAAAGGTTGTTTTGAATCCTTACTATCTTACTGTGCTCGTTGATGGGAATTGTGTGAATATAACAAATGTGGATGTTGAGGGTACCCCCACCACAGTATGGGCTCCCGGAGAATATCTGAACATTACAGTAGATTACTCTGGAAATTTCAGCAGGATAAAGATAGTCACGGAATACGGAAATTTCGCTTATTATGTGAGGTGATGGGATGGCGGGCGAAGGCGCGTCAACGCTCATAATACTAACGGCCTCGTTGATCGTAGCGGCGATAGTATCCTCCGTGATAATAGCCACCTCCATTCACTTACGGACATCAATAAAGGAAAGGGGAGAAATTGAAGAAAACTACTTGAAATCAAAGATAGTGATAATAAACGATGAGGCGTACTCGCCCTACAATTCAACCACAGATACTCTAAAACTCTATGTAAAGAATATAGGTTATACCGTGCTTGATATGAACCACACCGTGGTTCTCCTAAACGGAACCACTTACCCTCTCAAATATCCAGTAAATATAAGACCGATAGGCGATAGCGTATGGGCACCACAGGTGGTTGTAGAGATAAATATAACGGTATCACCTCCCCTTATGAATGGATATGATTATGTCGCTACCGTCATTTCGGATTATGGTGTCAAGGACAGCATAAGGTTTAGGGTGTAAAATATGCCTGAAGTATATTCAATAAAGATAGACCGGGATACCCTTCACGAGAGGTTGAGCGGAGGTTTGCCCAAGGGATGTGTTACCCTAATAGAGGGTAGCGATGGCTCTGGAAAAAGCGTTTTATCGCAGAGATTCGCTTATGGCCTGCTTATGAATGGCTATTCCGTAACATACATTTCCACCGAACTCACAACGAAAGGCTTCCTTGATCAGATGCGTTCTCTAAATTACGAAGTTTTGAATTTTCTCATAAGCAGACAATTGCTTTTCATTCCTGTGTATCCTTTAATTGGAAGGCCTCTACCCAGAGTGGATTTTTTGGACAGATTAATGTCGGCGCGCGAACTTTTCAACAGTGATGTGATAATAATAGATACTTTTTCGGGATTGGCCGAAAAAGAGGTTTCGGTATCTAAGGTTTTAGAAGCGATATACTTTTTCAAGAAGTTAGCGGGAGCGAACAAAACTATAGTTCTTACGGCGGATCCTTCTCATCTGAGTGATGAGGTAATGAAACATATAAGAAGTACAGCAGATGTATACATACTCCTCAAAACCTCTTATGTAGAAGGAGAGGTAAGTAGGGCGATGATAATAAAAAGATACTCCTTCGCCACGGAATTCGTTGGAAATGTAACAGGATTCAGGGTGGAACCACAGGTAGGGATAATAGTGGATATAACGATGGTGGCGTGATATGTCCTTGGCAAAGGCCATGCAAAAACATCCGCACCTTGCCTCGTACATAAATGAGTTCAAGCGAAGATATAAGGTTATACCTACATGGTACGATAGGTTGGAGAGGGATATGGCCAAGATGGAGTATCCCAATATAATTTATCCTGTCGGTGATCCTATATTTATACATATCCATAGGATGGATGGTTGGCATTATGTTGCCATACAGCCCTATATGGACGAAAAACTTAGAAAAAAATACGAGGAGATAAAGAAGTTGATTTTGCAGATAGGTAGCAGGATTGAAATCCCCGAGGAAAGGGAGGAGTTTGAGAAAGTTATGTTTAACCTTCTTAATTCCGTTTGCACCACTAAAAAAGGGGAAAGAACGGGCTTCATAGACAGATATTTCAGAGGAGAAGTGGAGAAAATTTATGTGACTCCGGAGGAATATCAGATAATAAAGTACTATCTTATGAGGGACATACTCAGAATGGGAATACTTGAACCCCTTATAAGAGATCCATACATAGAGGATATCCATGTTGTAGGGACAAGGCAGATTTATATAGTTCACAAACTTTTCGGAACGCTTCCCACAAACATAAGATTCGGAACGAAGTTTGAGATAGAGAAATATCTGAGGAATCTAACTGAAAGGCTGGGAAATCCTGTTAGCGACGCCTCTCCCATAATAGATGCGGCCCTTCCGGACGGGTCGCGTATAAACATAATATACAGTGAGGATATAAGTAAGGAGGGTAGCTCATTTACCATACGAAAATTCACAGAAAAACCTCTTACCTTACCGTTTTTGATATACAACAGGACAATGAGTCCTTTGGTCGCCGCCTATCTTTGGCTCTGTGTGGAGTTCGGAATGAATGTTTTTATATGCGGAGAAACCGCCAGCGGAAAAACCACTACCCTCAATTCTCTCATACCGTTTATAAATCATCACTGGAAGATATACAGCGCGGAGGACACGCCTGAAGTTATAGCGCCGCATCCCGTGTGGCAGAGGGTTGTTACCCGCGAGACAACCACGGGAGAGGCGAAGGTTGAACTTTACGATTTGCTCAGAGCGGCTTTACGATCAAGACCAAATTACATAATAGTAGGAGAAATTAGAGGAAGGGAAGGGTTTGTGGCTTTTCAGGCCATGCAGACAGGACATTCCGTCCTGAGTACCTTCCACGCCCCCTCCGTCAAGCAGATGATTCAGCGTTTAAGTGGAGATCCCATAAACATACCTGAAAGATTTCTAGATAATCTGAATGTGGTTGTTTTTCAGCAGATAGTTTATGAGAGAGGCAGGATACTTAGGAGGGTGGTATCCGTGGACGAGATAATAAGTTATTCCAAGGTAAGGGGAGGAATATTGACAAGAAATATGTTCGGCTGGGATCCGGTGCAGGATAAACATTTCTTCAGGGGGATAAACAACAGTTTCGTGCTTGAAAACAAGATTGCGCCGAAGTTAAAATACCAGAATGTAAGAAGAATATACGAGGATTTACGGGAAAGAGCGGAAATTCTCAGAAAAATGGTTGATAAGAGAATACTTGAATACGACGATGTAGTTAGATTGATGAGAATATACTACGATATGGGTATGGACGAACTTCGCAGGGCTGTGGAGAGATTCTGAAAATGAACGGAGGAAGATTTCTTAAAGCATATCGGTATTTTGAAATTCCGTTCCCAATTTATCTGGTTAAGGTGTATTTTCCTCTAACTCTGATGGTTGTAGCATCCTATTTCCTCATATTTTTCATAGCTGGTAAGTATCTCGGCTCATTTTTCTTAGGACTGTTTGCCATACTTTTTGCCCTTCTGGATTTCGTAATACTCATTTATCCATACTTGAAATATGTGAGAATAGGTAAGTTGATTGATAGGGACATGCATTTATTCATAACAAGATTAGGCATTTTATCCTTAACCTATGTATCCAGAAAAGACCTCTTCAACATACTTTCCGAGATAAAGGAATACAGGGAACTGGCTCACGAGATAAAGAAAATACATACTCTGATAACCAAGTGGAACATAGATTTGGCGGATGCCTGTAGAATTGTGGCAGAGATAACGCCCAGCGAGCAACTCGCAGATTTCTTGACGAGGATGGCGCATGCTGTTGAATCTGGAGAGACCGCAGAGAGCTTTTCGCAGAACGAGCAGAGGGCTGCAATGGAGGAATACTCTATAAGGTACGAAAACTCCATAAATTCCATAGGTATATTAAACGAAATTTATCTCGCATCAATCTCGGCCGCATTATTTTTCATAACCGTAGCCGCAATACTTCCGATGCTTATGGGCGGGGATTATACACCTTTCTATCTTTCCATAGTTCTTTTTGCCGTTATAGAGTTCGGAGTTTTTTACTACATATATGTCTCTGTTCCGTGGGAGCAGGTTTGGGAAACTTCGGCGATAACCACAGATATAAAAATAAAGCTGAGGAGGATTCTTTGGTTAGGTGGAACTCTATGTATTCCCTTCGCGATTATCGCCTTTTTCCTTCCGATACCATACGAAATTAAAGTTGCATTTACACTCACACCTCTGATAATACCCGGGTACTATGCCACAAAAACGGAAGCACTAATAAAAAAGAGGGAGGAATTTTATCCAGCGTTCATAAGGTCTCTTGGAACGAGCGCTTCCGGAGTGGGGAAAGAAACCACATTCGCACTGAAAAAGCTCAGATTCTACAAATTCGGGCCCCTAACTGATAACATAAACGATTTGTATAAGAGGTTATCGCTCCGTGTGGATAAGAGACAATCGTGGAAGATATTCGGCGCAGAAACTGGAAGTGACCTAATTTCAAAGTTCAACGACTTATATGTGGATGGCACGGATGTTGGTGGAGATCCCAGAAAAATAAGCACGATAATAAGCGAGAATTTTCTGAAAATTCTTTCATTAAGAAAGAAAAGATTTCTCGCGGCATCCACGACCAGCGGTTTGCTCTACGGTTCCACGGTTTTTGTATCATTTCCACTGTATGTATTGGTCTGGGTTATCGCGTTCATGAACAATATGTTTATGGAAATAGCACCTGTTGCGGAGGAGTACTCTTTCCTATCATTATTCTACGGAGGGATGATCGGAATAGAGGCTCTGAGAATACTTATGTTCTCCATGGTAATGGCACATGTTTTCATAGCATCTGGAATAAAAAAAGTTTTATCCGCCTCCAACACACCTAAGGTTCTCTTTGATATGGTCATAATGATGTGGATAGGCTCGCTCACAGCGGTAGTAACATCATTTGTTATGAGCCTACTTCTCTAGTAAGTTTTTTGTAATCCGTATTTGAATAAACTTTGACTTTTCTCCTCTTCCCATCAGCTAAAAGCGTAATTTTTTGCCTTATCTCTCCGTTGCCTTCTCCACTCCTGTATTTTATGATTAATTCTACAGGTATTCGTCCTGATGCTTTGGGCATTATGTATATAGTTCCTTTCGTCATATTTTTCTTAGGAATATCTGAAATTTTTGCTTTGTACCTAACATTTCCGTAAACTTTAACTTCGGTAATCACTACTTTGCCTTTTCCTTTCAAATAAAAAATTATTCGGGAGATTTTTCCTTGAGTAAAGGTATTATCGGTGAATATTGCATATTCCACAGCCGCCTTTCCTATTCTTGATATAACATTATCAAACGCCCTCTTATAACTCATAAGTATGTCAAAGTCCTTTTTTATATATGCGTTTCTCATTTTTTGATATATTTCCATCAATCTTTTCACATCGTATCCAAGCGCTCTCATCCTTTTTATGATTCTGTCACATTCCACCATAACCGATTCATAGTAATTTATGTTGCTGAAGAAAAGTATGTGCTTGTTTGCGGCCACCACATGTTCGCCGTATGAAGATACGCAACCCGCCATAATAGGATGTACGTGCTTGTAATCCCAGACTATTCCATCTCTGTTGAAGAAGTATATGGTGCCGCTATTCGTTCCGGCCAGAAGGTATTGGGATTTTTGGGCAGTCTCAACGAAATTAACTGTGCCGTCCAACTCCCAGGATTTCAAAACGGTACCCCTATCGTTGAAAATTTTAACATTGTTTCCCTCACCAACAACTATGTTTCCGGAGTAATCAAAAGCGACTTTCGGAACATACTTCAACTTATATTCCCAGTAGGTATCTCCGGATTTACTGAACAAAAATATATCACTTGTGCTGAGAACAGCCAGTACGCGATGGCCACCCCTCTGAATTTTTATATTAACGATATCTTCCAGAAATTCCCTTTCCCAAATTATGTTTGCATTGGAAGTTTCGCAGAATTTTATCCCTCTCTCCTCCGCTATAACAAAATACCTTCCAGAGGGGTCCATAACAACCTTATCTCCGCCCCATTCTCTTCTCCAAACCACATTGTGGAAATTGGTATAGCAAACTATCTCATTTTTTGTTGCCACTATAACATTTCCGTTTTCTGCTGAGGCAAAATCCCTTATCACGGAGGAAAAGTTTTCTTTCCATAACAAAGTACCTATAAGATTGTAAAAGTTCAGAGACTCTTCTACACCGACCATAAGTATGTTTTTGGAGGGAATCATTGAAATTTTTGCTCCTTTTATCTTTCTCATGAGAACCTCGCCCTCAATCACTTTAACTATGGCATAGCCCTCTTTAAAAGATGTCGTCACGACTTTTCCATCATCGGATATGTAAACCTTAGATATCCAATTGTTGAATGGTATGGTGTGGAGGAGAGGCGCTTCAATCCTCATCGGAATCAAATAGAGAATATGGGTATATTAAATTTTTGGAAAAAAATTCTATCACCACCAATGGGGGAATTTATATAATTGCATAATTTTATCTGAGCCGTCCGCAAATGAAAACGCGATACTTTTATATACTTCTTTTACCTATTACTTTAACGATGAGTGAAGTAAACGCCGCGTGGAAATTTGTGGTGGGTGCTGTTGTGGCGTTCGTGATTTGCACGGGGATTATATCTGCCCAGTATAGTTCAAAAAACGAAGGAAATGAGGTTATAAAATACGCAGCATCTTTTGCAAATCCATTGTATATAAATGGACAGATATTCTTAAAAGATAAAAATACAACATATCACTATGTAAATGCCGGTGAGGGATATCTGCGTATGCCCTATGTTAGATACAGCATACTCATTCCCTACGGAAAAAGAGTGGTTGATGTCACGGTTGAGTTTAAAGATTCAAGAATCGCCCTAAGAAATACCGTTCTCGCAGGTGGATGGATTTATTCTTTATCCAACGAAAATTATATCCATAAAAAAACATTTTATGTGAGCAAGGGAACTTATCCCTTGCAGAGATACTATTATGATATTGGGTTCAAAAGGGGTTTCGGCATACTCACCCTAGACATATGTCCCGTTCAGTTTAGAGATGGTACAATATACTATTCAAAGCATGCGGAAATATCCATCGTTTTGACATCTGGAAAAACAAACCCCCTCTACAGGGGGATAGAAGATGATAAGAAGGAAATAAAGAAATATGTTTTCAATCCGTGGATACTGAATTCATATCCGTCCATAGCGCAAAAACAAAATAATACAATAAAGTATCTGATAATAACAAAGCAGGAGTTGCTGAAGCCTTTCATAACGCTTAAAAAACACAAGGAAGGTAGGTACATAACTACTTATATTGAAACAATTGAAAACATATCCTCCATATATCCCGGAAACGACCTGCAGGAAAAAATAAGAAATTGCATAAAAGATTACTATCAAAACCACTATACTGAATTTGTATTGCTGGGCGGAGATACCTTTGACGCATCTGGAAACGAATATGTACCCCACCGCGGTCTGTATGATGATATTAATGTCGGAGTAAATATTTACACGAAGAAGTTTCCGTGCGATTTGTATTATGCGGGTCTTGATGGAAACTGGAATCCGAACGGAGACGATAAATGGGGCGACCATGGGGAGGAAGATTGGCTTGCGGAGGTTTATGTAGGTAGGGCACCTGTGAACAGTTTAAGCGAGGCGTGGACATTCGTTAACAAAACGATAGCGTTTGAGAAATCATCGCGACCCAATAAAGCGTTTTTGCATGCGGAAGATGATCCCTATGCGTTTGGAGATATGAGTGTTGTAAAGAAAAATTCAGGAGGGTACGCCGCCAAAGGAGTGGAGTATTATCTTCCTTCGGGTATGCAAAAGGATGAGATGTTTGAAGCACATAACTATCCTACTATAACTGTAAGTACATACTCTAATCATATAATATCTTCTCCTCTTTTCGTTAATCACTGCGGACATGGGCAAACTGAGAGTTATATAATTGATGGAAGCGATGATACAGAATTCACCCGAAACGATGCTATGGCCCTCCAGAACGATTTTTACCCGATACATCTCAGCATAGCATGTTATTCCGGCGCGTTTGATGGAGGAATCCCCGATTCAGGTGCGTTGCAAACTGGAGGAGATATTGAGGGAGGATACACAAGCGATTATGATTGCCTTGCGGAGGATTACATAAAAAATCCCAATGGCGGTATGGCGGCTTGTGTACTCAACTCAAGGTTCGGTCTTGGCTATTCCAACGATCCAACAGCATTAAGTGGTGAACTTGATAACTGGTTCTATGAAGTTATATATGACGAGACGCAGTACAATATAGGTATAGCCGTACAGTGGAGCAGAGAAAGGTATCATCCGGTGGGACAGGTGGACGATAATTACAAAGCGTATAAGTGGGTCGTTTACGATTTTAATCTTCTTGGTGATCCCGAGATGCCGGTGATAGGAGATGATTATCCGCCAGTCGTTCAGATAATATCCCCCGAAAACAACAGTTATTTGAACACTCCTGATGTGGATGTTGAGTGGTATGGAAGCGATGTGGGGAGTGGGATTGACCACTATGAAATAAGTATAGATTCCTCCCCTCCGGTGAATTTAGGTAAGGCAACCACATACACTTTCTATAATCTATCTCAGGGGTACCATACAATCGCCGTGAAAGCAGTTGATAAATTCGGCAATTCTGCAGTAGCCACTGTGTCTTTCTGGATAGATTTGACTCCTCCCGAGGTTACCATAATATCACCCGAACAGAATGAAACAATAGCCTCAAAAGAAATTACCGTGAAGTGGCATGGCTCGGATACTCCTACCTACATTGACCACTACGAGGTCAGGATAGATAACCATATGTACAGAAAGGTTGGAAACAATACTACATACACATTCCGCGATCTATCCGAAGGTAAGCATGTGGTTTATATAAAAGCGGTGGACAAAGCGAAGAATACAAGAATAGTTTCGGTGGAGTTTGTAGTTGATACCAAACCGCCTGAAATATACATTACATCTCCATCAAACGGCACTATGACCAATTCCACGAACATAAATATCGTCTGGAGAGCCTACGATTATACAACGAACATAGAGGAATACAGGGTTATGGAGGGAAGTTCTCTATACTACGAAGGAGAGGAGAACTCCTGCAGCATAACGCTTTCCGAGGGAATACACGAAATATCCGTTTACGCCTTAGATACAGCGGGAAATGTTGGTACCGCAGAAATCATTATTACTGTAGACCTTACCCCTCCCGATGTGTGGTTTGAAAATATTTATGATGGATATGTGTGTACATCATCCAAACTTAACCTTACATGGTATTCCGAAGACAATTTTGAAGTAAAAGCCCATATGATTTATTTGGACGGCAAACTTGTCGGAAGTGTTGATGGAGAAACATACAATCTCACAATAAATGATCTGAGGGATGGAAAGCACCAGATAAAAATAGTGGCTGTAGATACTGCAGGAAATAAAAACACTTACTGTGTGAATATAACCGTAGATACATTGCCTGGTGGAAGATTACTCTGGGTTTTCATAGAACTGATAATACTACTACTTGTCATAATCGCGATAATTATGGCACTTGCGTACCACAGGAAAAAGAAGAAGATTTAGAGAGAAGCGCTTTCTCTCAATTTTTCCAGTCTCTCTTTCAAAATTTTAAATGCCGTTCTTAGTGTTTCCTCAGCCGTTAATGAGCCATCAGTTTCAAACTGGAATACGAATCGTGAATCATCCTCCTTTATTTCGTAATCGCAGTAAGAAAGAATCTTTGCAAGTTCCTTACACTCGTAGTCATCTGTGAAAGTTATTTTTTCGTCATCTTCATAGACGATGCATTTAGGACAATTCTTCTTTACCTCCTCCCAGTACTCACAAAAAGCTTTTTGCACCGTGATTTCCCTGTGATATTTGTAAGATACACCGTGAGTTACCTGCCATTTCGCATGTTCTTTCGCTGTGCCTAGTATCGCTTCCGCGTAAATAAGTATTGCCTGTCCCTCCCTGAGTTTCACTATGGGTATGAGGGGGTCTATAGGTTTGAGTTGCTTATCTCCAACTGGCAAAAGATCACCGGAATAAACGGTGGTAGGACCTAGTTTGTGTAAAGAGTAAACAACAGTACAGTTCGGGCATCCCACGCCCCCGCAAGTGCATTCCTCTCTGAAATTCATAGTTAAATCCGTGGGTAGGGGGATCAAGCCAAGGCGATGCGCAATTATCTCATCAAATAGAGGGGTAGAACTATCGTACACATTTCCTTCACTATCCCTAATTTGTCCGTGATGGAATTCCACTTTATGTATGGCGAGTTTTGGTATATCTGCTATGAGAGTTCTCCTTAGCATATTGGCTATGGCAGGTGTGATTCCAGAAATTTCAAATTTTGCATATCTCTCCGAAATTTCCAGAATTTTGATTTTTGGATTATACATACTTATACTCTCCTTCCCCTCTTTCCACCCGGCTTTCTGGTTCCATCATGGGGTATGGGCGTAACATCCTCTATTCTTATTATTTTGAGCCCTGCTCTGGCGAGAGCTCTTATGGCGGCTTGTGCACCTGGACCGGGAGTATGACTTCTGTTTCCTCCCGGGGCTCTTACCTTTACTATTATTGATGTGATACCCTTCTCCTTGAGCTGGTCTGCTACTCTCTCCGCCGCTTTCATCGCGGCATAGGGTGAGGGCTTATCTCTGTCGGCTTTCACAACCATACCACCGGAGCATTTCGCAAAAGTTTCAGCACCAGTTATGTCCGTGACGGTGATAACGGTATTGTTATGAGATGCGTATATGTGAGCCACGCCTATCCTCTCACTCATTTCCGCTCACCTCCGGAGCGGCAGATACCTCCTCTCCACCCTCTTGAAGTTGAGGTGCGGAACTTTCCACATTAGTGGGTCTCATAGGATGGTCCTCATCGCTCAGTGGACTGTACGGATTATATGTGATAAGTTCTTCTTCCTTTCTCTTAACCAAGTATCCGGGTATCGTTACCTTTCTTTCACCTATCGCAATATGTCCGTGAACTACAAACTGTCTGGCTTGTCTCGGGGTTCTTGCGAGTCCTTTCATATATACTATTGTTTGCAATCGTCTGTTTAATATATCCTCCACAGTTAAACTCAGTACATCGTCTATGCTCGCGTCTTCCGGCAAAATTCCCAGACGATTTAACTTTCCCATAAGCTGTTTGTATTCTCTCTCCGCTTGTTTATCGCCGTATCTCAACCTTGCCTGTAAGGAACGGGCCTGGGCTCTGAAAGAACGTAAAATAGATTTTGCTTTCCATATTTCTCTCTTGTTCTTGAGCCCATACTTTCGCATGAGTTCTTTTTCTTCTTTTATCCTCTCTGCCTCCCATGGATGACGAGGAGTTTCGTACTGTTTTCTATGAAACTTCGGATCGCCCATTCAATCACCTCTTCTTCCTCTGTACGCCCAAAGCGAGACCTCTCCTTCCGTTGGATCTCGTCCTCTGTCCCCTCACGGGTAGACCTTTCTCGTGCCTTATTCCCCTATAACATCTCATCTTTTTCAATAGATTTATATCGTCTCTAATCCTCATATCAAGTTCCGTGGATACATAGTGCAAATCTTCACCTGTATCTATATCCTTCCTGTGGTTTACCATCCAACTGGGTAGTATATCGCTGAGTTCCTCTTCCACCGCCCTTCTGAGTTCTTCAAGTTTATCTTCTGGGAGGGCTCCAATTTTTTCGTTGGGATCCAAATTCAGCTTTCTTACCAAACCCTCCGCAACCCTGTAACCAATACCTTTTATACCAGTGAGCGCGTAAACTATTCTACGCTCTCCGTTCAAATCGGTATCTGCAATTCTTACTATGTATCTGAAATCCTTGGTTTCCGGAGTTTCTTCCGCCATCGGAGACACCTCTCCATCCACATTCTATACTCATATATTAATTTTGCTTATTGAGGTATGTAAACATTCCTTCGCTGAGTGGATAATAAAATGTTCTTAAAATAACTTTCGTGGCTTATTCCCTCAAGAATACAAAAGGAAGTAGAATAAGCAATATGATTCCTATAGTGGCTAATCCTGCACCGACTCCGAATATATCTGCCACATATCCCATTAAGATTGAAAAAGCTGCAGCGAAGATTGTTTTAAGTTGGGATTCTGCACTAAGTCCCGACGCCATGACTCTACTTTTTATTTTTTCACTGATATATCCTACAGTCATAGGTCTTCTGATATTATGAAGAGTATGCAAAAGCAAAAACATAATAATAGAAAGAAAATCCAGCGAAAAGCTGAATGATATGCCGGCAAAAAGAAGTACGAATCCGCCTATGATCATCGTTGAGTTTATTGCGAGAGTTAAATTTCCTATTTTCTCCACAATTCTGTATGAGTGTTTTGAGGCAAAGCTTGAGAGCAGATACACAAAAAAGTATGTAATACCAATAACTATCGCCGTTCTCTGCTCACCACTCATAAAAAGTAGAATAGGCAAAGACAATGCAAACATTTCTAGAATTTTTTGTAGATAATCTTTTGTGGCTTTGAACGCAGCGTCAAATGCAGAGGAGTTTAGCATAGCTTTAAACGCTAGTTTATTGCGGAATATTGATATAAAATCTCTGAGTGTGGTTTTCATTTTTCTCTTTTCACTGCGTTTTGATATTTCACCATCAAGGTATCGCGGATATGTCGCAAGATTTACGAGATTTATGATATATGGAATTAGGGTAACGAGGAATATGTCTCTGAAGTTGCCGGTGTAGAACACAACTGTCGCCGCTATGAGCGAATTAACAGCCGAGCCCAGCTGAGAAAAAGAGCGGGTAGCCCCGTAATATTCTACTTTTTTGTCCAGAATCCCTTTCCGTTTGAGGTATTCCAGAATCATAGCCTTATGGGTACCTGTACGATAGGCCTCTCTAAGTCCAAATAAAGTCATAGCAACCGTATGCATCTGCAAATATTCCCGTGGGAATTTCAAACAGATTTATGAAGACCTCGCGGATAGCATATAGAAAACCTATTTCGGTATAGGATAATCCATTAGCCCGCAGAAATAAAAGAATGAATATATCAAATAATCTTATGTTTTTCATAAAGCCATAGAGCGCAAATCTGTAAAACATCCTGTCCTTGGGAATCACTGAGAGATTATGGATATTGGGTATTTAAAGAATTTCTTTGGTGGAGGGATATAATTATTATTCTGAATGATTATTTAAAGAAGCTTAAAGCAAAATTATAGGAAAACCTGAGGCGCCAGAAGTGGAACGAGCATCTGTGATACGAGTTAGCCCCCAAGCGGGAAAAGCGCCGGGGGTGGGATTTGAACCCACGCGTCCTTGCGGACACCAGCTCTCCAGGCTGGCGCCTTACCTCTCGGCAACCCCGGCTGTATAGGGCGATAATCAAAATCATTTTAAACTTTTTGCTTGTATCCTTATGATTTGCAAAATCTTTATATTTATCTCCACATTATAGGGGGTGTGGGCAGAATAAAGGAGCAAATAGGGAATCACATATTTCAATCGGTTATTGCCACGATATTGGCCATTATTATTAGGAGCATTCCTGCATGGACTTATAAGGCGTGGGGTGATGATTTTGGCATATATTATGGTCTAACAAACTCTTTTATAGAGACGCAGAAACTCTTCCCTAACTATACTGGCTGGGGCAACTCCTATCAGTATTTCCCCATGATTTATCTCGTTACTGTGGTGGCTCACTATCTTACAGGTCTTGATGTATCATTTCTTCTGCCAAAAATAGCTCCGATATTTGGCGGCCTTACAATATTGGTATTTTACTATGTTGTTAGAACTGTTACCAAAAATAATTACATAGCTTTTTTTGCTGCGTTATTTCTGGCAATTAATCCTGTACATATATTTCAAACAAGCAAACCTTACCCACTAACCATGGGACACTTCTTTTTTATGCTTCTGATGTATCTCTATGTAAAATCATTCAAAGATAAGTGGGCATACTATGCACTTTTCTTTGGAGCAATAGCCCTTGTCATGTCACATCATCTAACCACATATATGTTTATAGTATCCTTCACGGGGATGTTGTTTATAGAGGGTATTCTTGGAAGACTTAACAAAAATAGACTAAGGGAGAACATTATTTTTGCAATATATTTCACGGTATTGGCCTTTTCGTACTGGATTTTTATAGCAACGCCTGTAGCTTCTTGGATATACAACAATTTAAAAATAGATGCCTATTTAGTTATGCTCATACTCATAGCATTCCATATCTCCATGTATCTCATTATACAGAAGAATGGAGAGGTTTTAAGGGTAATGATTGATAAGATTCTTTCGTGGGGTTCGGGACTACCCGATACCTACTTGTTTTTGTTCTCTGCGTTTTTTTCTACAATTGTTCTGGTTCTTATAGGTATATATGGAGTGGGCGCAGTCAATATATCTCTTAATCCCTTCATTCTGTTCCAAGCTACTCCCACAATAGCCACCATAGGTTTTGGAGTGTTGGGTTTGAAATACGCAAAAAAATACCCAACATTTTTTGGATGGTTCCTTGGAATTTTTGTATCTCTGTCGTACGCCGCAGTCACATGGAGCAGAACACTTTATCCAGAGAGACATTTGGAGTATATATTTGAGGTGTTTTCCGTTTTTTCGGCAGTAGGAGTTTACGTTATACTGAAAAGAAACAAAAAATACATATATCATCCTATAGTAAGTTTCAGGGAAAAAATAACGAGTATAGGAGAATTTTGGCATAGTCCGACGGTTATGTATTCCCCACATATTGAGGGATTTAGGGTTAGCGGACTCGGGACTGCTGCCCCCCAAAAAGTTGTTAGCAGACCAACGATAGAAATAAAAACAAAGAAAATAAAAATTAATTATAGAAAATTGCTTCCGTCAATAGTTCTAATTCTAGTCATTTCTAGTGCGGTTCTCTCATACCCGGGAAACATTGAGAATTACTACCCTGAGGGAATAAGCTATGCCGATTGGGATGCCATAAATTTTATAGTGGGAAATTTGAGCAGAAATTATACAGTTGCCACCGACCATAGATTGGGAATAATTTTGAACTCCACTTACGGTTTTTATGCGACTTTTGATAAAGCGATAAAAATATGGATAGAGGAAGATTGGAGGAATTTTATTGATGAACTAGAAGGAAACAACAGCACTTATCCGCGAATAGGCTATATTCTAATTGATAATTTCATGGTCAACGGAAGTATAGTCCTTATAGATAACGGCCCTCACGGTGCGACAATAATAATAAAGGATTGGTATTATGAAAAGTTCAGAAAGGAACCGTTTGAATTAATATATAGGGCAACAAGCGATGACTCCCGCTACTGGGCGGAGGTTTATAAAGTAAATTGGACATATATACAGGAAAATGCTTATAAGATGCAGTAATATCCCAAACTAATGGAAGCAATAGAAGTGGAAAATCTAGTTAAAATATATGGAAAAAAGAATTCTGCTGTACATGCTTTAAAAGGTGTATCTTTCAAAGTTAGGGAGGGAGAAATTTACGGATTTCTCGGTCCGAACGGAGCTGGGAAAACCACAACTATAAAGATAATTGCGACTATACTGAATCCAACTTCCGGAAGTGCCTATATATATGGCAAAGATGTGGTGAAAGAGAAGAAAGAAGTTGCAAAACTCATTGGCTATATGCCTGAAAACCCCGGTTTTTACGAGGATATGTCAGCCATAGATAATCTAAAATTCTACGCCGGATTCTATGGAATAAGAGGAGAGAATTTTAAGAAAAAGGCTGCTGAGATTTTGCAGATGGTAGGCTTATCACCAGATGTTTGGAAGAGAAAAGTTAAATCGTATTCTCACGGCATGAGAAAACGTCTTGCTCTTGCTCAATGCTTGATTCACGATCCTCCAATAGTGATTCTTGACGAACCCTCTGGAGGGTTGGATCCTATAGGTATATACGAGTTCAGAAAGATGATAAAGAAATTAAAGGAGGACGGTAAAACAGTGTTCCTATCATCTCATATACTTGGAGAGGTTGAGAAAATATGCGATACAGTTGGAATAATTAATAAAGGGAAAATAGTTGCTGGCGGTAAACTAGAAGATTTGATTCGTATTGGCGGAAGCATAGAGGTTGAGGTATGTCTGCGCGGTAAGGTAACCATACCCAAAGATTTGGATTTTCAGTGGAAAGATGAGAAGAGAGGAATACTCAAAATATACGCTAAGGATGATGAGATCTCTGATATTGTTAGAACGCTTATAGACAACGGAAATGAAATATACTATGTTTATCCAAAATATCCTACACTTGAAGAGATATTTATGAGATTCGTTGGGGGTGGTAAAGGATGATGGGCGGGGAAATAGGAAAAATAATACATATAACCATTAGAGAGGCAAAATCGCATATTAAAAGTATAAGATTTTTTGTAATAGCATCTTTACTTATTCTTAGTGTTATGGGAGGTACATTTGGGATAAACTCTCTTGTTCAATCATACAATTCATCAAAGGAATACAATATTGTTTGTGTGCAAATAAACGCCAATGGCGGATTAAATGATGCATTAATAATTGTTTATGATGTATCGGGCACCCTCGTAGATAATGCTAGATTATACATTGATTATTTTCCATACTATGATTCTCAAGTTTCTTCTGGGGTTTTTATAGTTTACGATTTAAACTATGGGATACACAGCGTTACTGTGGAGAACACAACAGCGCACCTTTCTATATTACCTCAGCCATATTTTAATACAACTATAAACGCCTATGCTTTTGATTTTGATGGAGATTACTATTTAGATGATTTTGTTGTTGTTATAACAGATTCCCTTGGAAACCTTTTGCAGAATATTACTGTATATTTAGATGGAAAAGACATAGGAAGTACAGGTGAATTTGGTGAAATAGTTTTAAAAAATTTGACAGATGGAGAGCACACAATAAGCATAAAATATCAACAGAATGAAGTTTTAAAAAAGATTGAGGTGAAGAGGGCTGAAGGTTATGATATTTATACAATTCTTAAAAACGATCCCGACAATGTTCTCGCCCTAACCAGCGGTTTTGTGGCTTTCATAGTTCCTATAAGTGCCATAGCTTTGGCATATGATTCCATAGCTAGGGAAAAAATGCAAAATTCGTTGGATACTCTGCTTTCAAAACCCATAAGAAGAGAATCAATAGTATTAGGAAAATTTCTAGGAACATTTCTCGTTGTTGGAATAATACTGGTGTTTATTCTAGGAATCTCCGTTATGATTATTGATGCAGCCTCACCTAAATCTCCGTCACTTCCAGTTATAATTTCTTTTATCATAGGGTCTTTAATTTTACTTTCCACATATATTTTTATGCAAATATTGGTCTCCTCACTGGCCAAAAGTACCTCTAGTGCACTCTTAGGAGGATTAGGGATTTGGATGGTCTTTCAGCTATTCTGGGGGTTAATAGTTCTAGTCGTGGCTATGGTAATGGGAATTCCCCTCGGGTCATCAGATTATCTATCTCTCTCAAACAGAATAGGATTATTTAATCCTTCTGAATCCTATAGTTTGGCTATATCCTCTTCTAGAGGTGCGGTGTACGGTATTCCCACTTACGCTCCTTTTGTATCAATGTTGCTATGGCTTATTTCCATGGGATTACTTTCACTGCTCTTTTTTAAGAAAATGGTTGATAGCAGGTAAAATTTATTATTTCTGGGGAATAAATACTGCATCTACAACCATATGGTTCAGATTTGGAGCATAAGATTTTACTTTTCTTATTTGATATTCCTTGAGAACAAATCCGTATTTTTTTCCATAATTTTTAAGTATATTGATAGGTTGTATTTTGCAGACGTTTTTGTGGAAAACATCGTGATAATGTATTATGCCCCCTCCTTTTTTTAGAACCCTCATAGCTTTTTCTAAAAATTTCTCTGTCTTTATATAACCCATTACCACTCTATCCGCAATATTTTCTGGTGCCACTTCTCTGTTATCCCCTATAATTGGAATAACTTTTCTTTCCAGATTATTTAAGATTACATTCTCACAAAGGTATCTAAAGGCAACTGGATTTTTTTCGCAAGCGTAAACTCTTTTCGCACCGGTGTATTTTGCTATTGGTAGAGAGAAATACCCTATTCCAGCAAACATATCAACTACGACCTCTCCTTCCATATTTATTTTGCTCATCCTTATTCTTTCACCGACATTTCCAGAAGAAAACATTATTTTTGTTGGATCAAATTTATATTTTATTCCATTCTCTGTATGCACGGTTTCCGTAATATTTCCATATATTATTTTTACTTTTGGTTCTCTAAATTCGCCTTCTATACCCATATCCCAAAGTACACATTTGACATCAAGTACCTCTGCAACTGCTTTGCCGATCTCTTTTATCTTTTTCTCATCTAAATTAGGAAATTTTATAAGAACAACATCTCCGTACCTTTCCCATGAATCTATTTCAATACCGCACAATTCTTTTATTTTTTTCGAAGGAATATTTCTCAATGAAAAAATTGGATTTTTATCTACAACGCACTCATATTCTTCTACGCATACTTTTACTGGCAGTAGAACAAATCCATCTAATCTCTTTACCTTTCTATCAAAATCAAATACACCTTTTTCTATGAGTTTTTTCCTTATTTCTTCAGCGGTATTTTTTGGAACTTTCACACAAAAATACATTAAAAAATTATTCTTTAAATGGATTGAATTCTTCTTGTGCTAATTCCTCAGCGAAGTGGCAAGCAGCGTAGTGTCCATCCCTAACCTCTACGAGGGGCGGCTCCTTCACATCGCATATCCCTTTTTCAGCGTACAAGCACCTGCTTCTAAATCTACATCCCGGCGGGAGATTTATTGGGCTTGGGATTTCACCTTTTATTTCCACCCTACCGTGCTTATGTTCAGGGTCGGGTACAGGAACCGCTGAAAGAAGTGCTCTCGTATAAGGGTGTATTGGATTGAATATAACTTCATCTGTTTCGCCCATTTCTACAATTTTTCCCAGATACATAACTGCAATTCTATCGGACATATAGCGAGCCACCGCAATATCGTGTGTTATGAATAGAAGAGGTATGTGATACTTTTCTCTGAGTTCAAGCATCAAGTTCATAACACCGGCTCTTATAGATACATCAAGCATAGAAACAGGCTCATCGGCTACTATGAATTTTGGTCTTATAACTAATGCTCTTGCTATGGCCACTCTCTGTCTTTGTCCTCCGCTTAGTTCGTGAGGGAATCTCTCCAAGTATTCTTCCGCGGGCTTTAGTTCGGCATCTTCCAAAGCTCTTATAACCAGTTCCACCCTTTCCTCATGCGTATCTCCTATACCGTGAACTAAAAGGGGCTCCATTACTGTTTGCATAACAGTAAATCTAGGGTTTAGAGATTCGTACGGGTCTTGGAAAATCATCTGAACATTTCTTCGGAATTCCTTGAGTTCCTTACCTTTAAGAGGAGCAATATCTTTTCCCATAATATATATGTGCCCAGCAGTTGGAGTTTCTAATCGGGTGAGCAATCTGCCAGTTGTTGTTTTACCGCAACCCGATTCGCCCACCAGTCCAAGTATTTCTCCTTTTTTAATGGTGAAAGATATCCCATCCACTGCTTTGACATAGAGGGGTTTTCCACGAAACGAGAAAAAGCTTTTTTTGAGTTCAAAGTATTTTTTTAAGTTTTCTACGCGCACAATAACTTCTTCGCCATGCATTTCTTCTGCAACTTCTTCCTTAGTTTTTTCCTCAAATGACACCTCTTCAAACATTAAGCACCACCCCCATAAATTTCCTCAGCGAAATGACATTTGGAGTAGTGTCCGGGTCCTATCTCAACAAGTGGCGGCTCTTCTTCTTTGCATATTTCTCTCGCATACTTGCATCTGGGATGGAATCTACAACCTTTTGGAGGATTGGAAAGATCTGGTGGTGATCCAGGAATTGCCTGCAACCTCTTCTTTTCTCCTTTTATGCTCGGGAATGACCCTATGAGACCCTCGGTATACGGATGAGAAGTTTCTTTAAATATTTGTCTAGTTGTCCCCATTTCCACTAGTTGCCCGGCATACATAACCGCCATCTTATCTGACATTTCCGCTACCACCGATATATCGTGGGTTATCAGTATCATTGCTTTTTTCAATTCTCTTAAAAGACGATTCATTTCGCCGAGAATTCTATCTTGACTTATGACATCAAGTGCGGTTGTAGGCTCATCCGCTATTATAAGGTCGGGATTGAGAACTAAAGCCATCGCTATCATAGCACGCTGTTTCATACCTCCGCTGTATTCGTGCGGGTAATTGTCAATTCTATCCGGGGGAATTCCGACCATATCATAGAGTTTTTCAACTCTCTTTCTCGCCTCCTCGTCAGTAACATTTGGCTCATGGGTTTTTATAGCCTCTATAATTTGGTCTCCTATGGTATACACAGGATTGAACGCATTCATCGCTCCTTGGAAAATCATGGAAATCCTTTTCCAGCGATATTTCCTAATTTCTGGATGGTATTCTACTATTCTAACATAATCCTCGTAGTGCTTATCGGGCCGGGTTCCTATTTTCAATAAATCAACACCATCAAATATTATCTGACTATCTTTATGTATGTAGGCATTGTATGGCAGTAATTGGGTTATCGCGTAGCCAGTTGTTGTTTTACCGCAACCCGATTCGCCCACCAGTCCCATGATCTCTCCTCTTTCAAGGGTAAATGAAACTTTATCCACAGCATAGACCCATCCTTTTCTGATTTTGAAGTGCACCGTAAGGTCCTTAACTTCTAATAGTGGCATTTTTCATCACCTCTTCCTAAGGCGTGGATTAACTATCTCATCAAACGCTCTACCAATCAGATAGAAGCCCAGCGATATCAGAGTTATACACAAACCTGGTGGCAGTAACCACCACCAAGCGTGCATAGTATTCCCCGTTGACTGTAATGTAGAAAGCATCTGACCCCAGGTTATAGATTTAGGATCACCGAGGCCAAGAAAACTCAGTGCTGCCTCTGAAAGTATCGCGCCCGAGACACCAATAGTCATGTATAGGAATGTGAATGGTAGAACATTGGGCATTATGTGCTTTAGAATAATCCTAGCGTTACTGGCACCGGCTACCCTCGCAGCATCCACAAAAGGTCTTGCTTTAAGAGATAGTGTCTGTGCTCTTATAACTCTTGCTATTCCTGCCCATCCTAGGAAGGCAAGAACAAGAACTATGTTAATAACATTTGGACCGAGAACCGAAGTCATTATTAGGATTATCGGTAGACCCGGTAGGGTAAGCATGACATCAACTATCCTCATAAGTATAGTATCTACCCATCCACCGTAATAACCAGCTATTATCCCTATAAGGGTTCCGAGAATCGTTGATGTAAACGCCGCGGATATACCTATCAGCAGAGCGATTCTTGAACCGTATATTAAGTATGTAAGTATATCATGGCCTTCATGATCTGTGCCGAACCAGTATGTGTTTCCTGACGGATAAGTTCCAGGAGGCAGGGGTGCTATGTTATCCCCTTTACATTTAAAGATTGTTATCTCTTTTTTATCGGCGTTATAGTATATACCATATGTCTCTGCAGGACCTATCTGAATACTGTATTTTGAACCTTTTAATGAGCCCACATAAACCATATTCTTCGCATCATTGAGCTTCTTAAGAGATTTTGTAATATAGTTGGCAGTGTAGTAATCTTTGACACCAAAACTTTCCGTCTTGAGGTCACTAACATAAATCCTCTCATTTTTGGTTAGAACAAATACTTGTGTAGTTGGAGGTGCTACAAAGGTTTTGAGTGGTTGGGAAGGTATATCCGATTCTGCAGAAATCTCAAATTTTTTGGTCACTACCCCTTGATGTTCCTCTTCATAGTAATCGCACCTCAGCAGTTTATTTCCTTCATTACCGCTGACCGCAAAGAAAATGGCATCTCCTCCTGATGTATCTATAACATCCGGCTGTGTAGCAAAATTGTAACTCCCTATCTTTAACTCTTTAATTGCTTTCTGGGAAAGTACATCATATATAACAACATACAAGTTGTTGTTCTTTATTACGGGCATGTAGTAAAGTGGGGGCTCATCGGTAGTTCTTTTGAAACCTGGGGTAGTTAATAGTTCGTAGTTCTCATAGAATTTTACAGGAGGAAGTAGTGTGTAGTTGGTTTTATCAAATGTCAAATTCTCATCAAATTTATAAAATAAAGTTGATTTGTTATCTAAGCCAATAATTATAGCATTCTTCCAATCATACCATGGATTGTAGTACACCAAAGGTTCTGTGGTAAATTTAGATTGTTCCTGCTCATCTATAAACTTCTCAACCCATACTGTAGTTGTTTGATTTATGACTGATGTGGAGTAAAATATTCTGAAAGCCGCCAATCTATTGTCGGATGCACATACAATAAATCTTCTTGCGGGGATTCTTATCTTCTGTCCTGTTAGAGATGTTTGCTCTGAAATAGTAGGTGGTTTGGATGTTTCTCCAGAGCTTAAGGGGTCAGCAACGACATATTTAGGCACAAATCCCAAGTCAACGGTTTTAACAACTTTTTGATTGGCCATATCATAAAACACAAGTTTGTCGCTTGCAGAAAAAACAAGTAATCCATTGAGGTCAGCATCCGCCTCACGCGGCATAGTATAATCGGGATTCATAGCAGTGGTTAAATATACTGGCTTACTAAATGGCGTCTGCAGACCGAGCTCCGATGGAGTTATGGTTATGATATTGGGATTCACCCACCATGCTGATTCCCAAGGTGAAATTTTGGTTAATTCAGTTGTAGCCGTCTGGTTTGCGGTTTGATTTCCTGTTTCGTTACTTCCCTGCTGAGACGCCTGTCTACCTTTAACGGGGTCTGCTATACCGTATAGAAGTATACTTTTATTATTATATACAGCAACCCATGATATTCCATTTAAGTCCAGTTTACTTGGAGTTGTACAGTACACAGCAACATTGAAATCGTTAGGAACTTCATGGTTTATAGGATACTCATATGGTATGAAAATGTCTATATTTGGAGCTCTAAACTCAGGAGAATAAGGTGCTATCCATGGGGCGAGTATAGCTATTACAACGAAAAATACTACTATCCCTAAGCCTATTCGTCCCAACCAGCTTTCCCAGTAAAGTTTGAATCCATTTTTGAAAGACCTCACGAACCTTCTTCTCCATTCTTTAAATGCTGACCATGCCATTTTCATCACCTCATCCTACTCTAACCCTCGGATCAAGGTATCCATAAAGTATGTCCGCTATCAGATTACCGAGCACAACCATTACTGATATTATGAACAGAGAGGCTCCAGCCAAGAATTGATCCTGTGTTAGAAGGGCTTTGATGTATGTCTGACCTACACCCTGATATGAAAATATTTGTTCCAGAATAACCGCACCACCTATCGCAAAACTGAAAGATATGACGAAGGAGGTTACAATTGGAAGCATAGCGTTTCTTCTAGCGTGTCTGTTTTTGACAACTTTTTCAGGAAGTCCTTTTGCTTTAGCGGTCAGAACATAATCTTCGCCTATAGTCTCTAACATAGTGGTTCTCATTAATAGAGTTATACCGGCCATACCTAGAACTAAGATAACTATCATTGGAAGCATCAAGTGCCATCCTATATCTACAACGGGATATAATGGATTTCCAGGACATATTCCGAGTTTGGCGCATGTACTTCCGGGTCCGGTTTGATCACCGCTCGAGAAACCTCCGAGTGGGAACCAGCCTAAATAGAATGAGAATATCCATATAAATATCAGACCGATCCAGAAAGATGGCATGTTATAGAAGAAAAGGCTGCTGACTATGACCACACCCTCAACAGGAGAGCCTCTTCTCCAAGCAATATAGGAACCCAGAGCGATTCCAATCATATACTGCAAAATAGTGGCTATTCCGAACCACAGTAGGGTTCTCGGTATTGCCGCACCCAGTACTTCTGCAACAGGTTTGTTATAATTGGTTGAATATCCGAAATTGAAAGTGAACATGTTCTTTATGTAATTTCCGTATCTTTCTATTAGGGGTTTGTCTATCACATATACTATTCTCAACTTAACAGGGTTATAATTTCCAGTCATCAGTACATAAAATTCTGCATATTTTCGCGGAATAGCTCCAACATACTGAATTCTATCAGAATTTTTTAAACTCTTTGATAATAGTGAGTTAAATGTTATTTTTGTCTCCTCCAAACCATAGGCAATTTTTATGTTTCCACTGCTCAGTTTAACAGTAAGGTTCAGTTTGTCGCCCGGAGGAATGTATTTCTGAGATGTGGTTATGTTTGCAAAGTACAATTTTTCTTCGTTGGTATTCACCTGGATTGTGCTGGTGCCTAATTTATCACCACCATAATATATTGAAAATGTTAAAGAGCCGCTTCCATTTGCATAGATAGAAATCTCAAATTTTCCATTTTCAATTTCTATCATATCTTCAAGATCATCGGCGCTTAACCAATAAATCATATTATGAGTTTCATTTAGTTCTTCTTCAGTTCTAGTGGATGGTGCGCCTGAGAGTTGGCTATTACCAACTAAGTAATAGTTATACACGGTGTGGTCCCAATGCTTACCATCATCAGATAATTTTATGAAAACCTGCATATTTTGGCCCGCTTCCGTAGATGTACTCCATATGGGAATTATAACTCTTGGAGTTTGGTAGTATTCAAATCTTTTACCTGCTTGATAGAATGTTTTGGTAGTATTTCCAATTGTGAATGTATCTATTTTGTGGTATTGAGATGGCTCCACGCTATCCTCATACTTGTTTGCCAGACCCATTTGAACAGCCATCTGCGCGATTTGTGTTGCTGTCAGATTTGGGTTTCCATAAAGTTGATCCGTGGGGTCGCCGGGCATCCCTTCAAAAAGTGCCCATGTAACGCTTGTGATTACGAACAGTGTAATTACTGCCTGAATGAGCCTTTTGACGAGGTATGGTCCTAAACCTCCCATGGCATCACACTCCTGAACACTCAACCTACATATAGTTAAAGAATTTAAAGTTAATGGATGTGCGAAGAAGTCAAGAATATTCGTTAAGAATATCTCTAGTACTTCTAACGAATACAAATAAGAAGCCCACGATTGTTACGATTATACCGGCAATTAAAAGTACATTAATTATGCCTAACAGAGTTATTAACAAACCTATCAGACCCATAGAGATAAGAGAGGCACCCTGTATCATAGCACCGGTTGTCCCAAAAACTTTCCCGCGGAAATCGTCAGGAACCTTTTTCTGAAGCAAAGCATTGAGAGGTACTGATGTGAACATATTGAAGAATCCTAAGAGGAACGCAAATACTATTACCGCGTAAAATACAGGAATAGCCGCGAAAAGTATTAAAAGAATGCCTATTGATATAATCCCACTGTAAGTAATATAGCCAGTTTTTACCTTACCTGAAAGTACCCCTACGCTTATAGAACCTAATACTGCGCCTATACCCACAGCAAATTCCACTCCTCCCAAGCCAACAACATCCATTTTAAGAACATCTCTTATGTATATGGGATATCCCACATTTAGGCCTCCAAATATAAGCATAAGGAATGAAAACAGCAGTATGATGAATAGTACAACTTTGGTTTTCTTTATGAATGAAAAACCTTCAATCATTTCTCTGATAGGATTTCTTCTATACTTTCCAATCCTCTCATCAACATTTATCATTAGTATCATAATTGCGGAAAAAACGAATGTAATGGAATCTATGATGAATGTCGTTCTGTATCCCACCAAAACTATTATAAGCATAGCAATGGCTGGACCTAGGATCAGGGAAAGCATGAAAGTCATCTGAGATAGAGAGTTAGCTTCTACTAGAACTGCCTTATCCACTATATTCGGAATAAGTGCGTTTCTGGCGGGATAAAAGAATCGGGATGCCGACGCCAGTAGAAAAATCAGAATATACACTTCCCAAATCTCCTGCGAGAATATTATCAGAAAAACTAGAAGGGCCCTTATCAAATCTGCACAAATCATTGTAGTTTTTCTTTTCCATCTATCCACAAATACTCCTGCTATGGGACCGAACAGTAAGGAAGGTATACTGGTGAAAACGAAGAGCATAGATACTTCCATAGGAGACGCTCCCCATTTAAAAACCACAAGTGCAGCAAGGCCTAAAAATCCTACTTCATCGCCTATATTGGATATCAATTGGCCTATCCATAGCTTCAAAAATTCGGTGTTTTTTAAGACCTTAATCAATCCTTTTGCCGTCAATGTAAAGAGTATTACCTTCCGTTAAATTAATATTGTGCATCCCTTACCTACCCGTCATGGTGAATATAGATTATGTGGAGGAAGTACTGGAAAATCTTACGAAGAACGAATTACTGAAAAATCTCGGCAGAGGATTGGCAACTTTTTATAGGACACTTATTGGCGAGGGATTGCCCGAAGATTTCGCCAAAATTCTAACGCATAGATATTTCGTGTTCATCTTAAAGACCACGGAAAATATACTGTCGGAGGATTCATCCGTCATAGACAGGTTCGTTGAGGTAGTGGGAAGCGATGATGATTATTACGACGATTTCTGAATATTAGTATGCGCTGATATTATCTGACCCACAGCTATGCCGTTATCGCCCGGGGCAAATTCCTCGTGAACTAAAAATTCAATTCCTTCTCTTTCCGTAATCTCTTTCAGCATGTCGTTTATTACCCAGTTGTAGGCTACGCCTCCAGTGAATCCCAGTTTATCGCATCCTACATCTAGGGCTATTTCCACGAATTTTTTCAGAACGGAATAAACCGCGGAATAGGCGATATCTTCATCTCTTCCATTCAAATCAAAAATATTTTCAAAGAGGCTTTTGATAGAAATTACTTTTCTTCCATGGAGATTATATACATCCAATTCAAAATCGTACTTTCTTTTGCCTTTTAAAAGCAGGGATTCCAGCTTCATCGCGAGTTCGCCTTCGTATGTTCTTCTATTCCCTATATTGAAATATACGGCAAGAACATCCAAAAACCTTCCGAAACTAGTTGTATAAACTCTAGTATTTTTCATCGCTTTTCTAAGCAAATCTTCCTTTTTTTCATCGTAAATTTTCAAATCACTTCCTGCAATTTCTTTTATAGCAAATAATATTCTTGAAGGCTCTATGACGGCTAGATCTCCGCCTATAAGGGGCACGGGCTCCAGAGAGGCTATTCTCTCAAAACTAGTTTCTGTTGAATAAAGAAATTCTCCTCCCCAACTTTCCACGATTCCATCGTATATTCCTCCATACCCCGTTCCGTCAAATGTTAGAGCGTATATCTCATTCATATTTTTCTCAAACATTAGTGATAGCGCATGGGCATGATGATGCTGAACCTCTAAAACATCACATCCCATTTGTTCTGCGAGTTCATGCGAGTATTTTCTATAAGTGTATGCTGGATTTCTATCTATGGATATGGCATCTATACGATAAACTTTCAGCATTTTCAGAAAATTATCTACAACCTCTTTCAGCGAGTTTAGTCCTTCCAGAGTTGATATATCGCTTATTAACTGCGAAAGGTACATCTTGCCTCTGTAGGTTATAGCAACAGAGGAATTCTCCTCTGCCCCAAGCGCCACGATACTTTCTTTAAATGGAACTTTTATCTGATATGGAGCGAAGCCCCTTGATTTTCTTATAAATAGAGTTTTCCCTCTCCAAATTTTAATCACGGAATCGT
>CAYVVU010000004.1:32725-45446 GCA_964455305.1 uncultured Thermoplasmata archaeon | reverse complement strand
GGTCATTAGGCATTAAGAATTTAAGACATAAGAATGTAAGATATTAAGGTTGGAGAAACTTTATATGAATTTTCTATGGTAAAATAAGGGCTGTAATGATAGCCCCAATGAGAGCGAGAAGGAAACTGAACATATCTGATATTAACAATTTATAGAAAATCTCTCCGATATCTATCTGTTCTTTGTAGTTTGGATTACCTAACCCAATTACACCTACAGATATTTTGCCTTTTCCTATGAAAACACCACCTATTTGTTTTATCCTCTTATATAATTTATAGGTTTGAATACTTAGATATAGATATCCACATGCTATTAAAAACCAGAAAATTATTATTGATTTCATTAGCTGATCCTTTACTCTTCCTTGAATTTTTCCAACTCCTTAACGGCGTTCTCCAATTCCTCTATCTTCTCCCTGAGCATATCTTGGAGTCTGGAGATTGTTTCGTTAAGAGGCTTGGCAAGGCTGTAGATATAGATAGGGCGCCCCTTACCATTCAATTTCTTTTTCCTTCTCTTAATCCACCCTTTCTCGTATAGATAAGTGGTTGCTATGCTAACTTCGGGCTGTTTGAGACCCGAAGCCGTCTCTATTTCCCTCGCTGTGGCCTCGCCCTTGAGACAGATGTAGGCAAGAGCCTTGGCATACTTTATTTGCACTCCACACTTAATAATTAATTCTGCAAGTTTCTTATATTTTTTCTTTTTCATTCACCTCACCTTTATCATCTTGTTCGCATTTTCAAGTGGGGTAGCAAATCCTTTCCCTCTTCAAATCTATCCTTCAAATAATCTAAATCAAGCACTTCTATAAATGTCCCATCATCATTTTTATCCACCAAAAGAAGTTGAACAAAATCTTTGGTTATCTCTCCATCGCGATATTTTCTTACAATTTTTCTTAATATGTAATCAGAATGCGATGTGAAAATAATCTGATGTCCTCTCTCCTTTGTCATCTCTATAAAGAACTCAAGAACTTCTGACTGTGCACCAGGATGTAATGATAATTCCGGTTCTTCTATTAGTAAAATACCGTCGCTGAAAGAATACGCCTCCAGAAGTATCGGTAAAAATGCATTGCCACCATAACCACTCTGATTTATAGGAACTTTTGTTTTAAGTTTTGGATCTATGTAAACACCCTTAACATATGCACCCATGTAAACATCAAATATGTCACCAAGTCCAAACTTTTTTGCCCATTTATTTATTTTGTCTAATTCATTTTCACGATGCGGATCATTTCGTTTTTCATAGAGTTTCTCATGCACAAGTTTGTGAATATATGAATGTATATTGGATGCATTATTCACAAAATCTCTGGTAGGTAATTCATAAATATCTGATTGCGGAGATGCTATCCTTCTCCAAGGCGGGAAATATCTTATGCTGTTATATACTTCATCAACACTTATATTACTTCTTGATATTATTCTTCCGCTCTTTGGAATAGTGATTTCATAAAATCTATTTTGTTCATCATAAATTTTTATATTTATGTGGTTTGCATTCTTGTAAATAAAATCTCCTACAGTGGACCATTCAATACCGTAATCTCGTAAGTCTTTAAGGGAGCCTCTTAAAACAACCGCTCTTAAAACAACCAGCGCCTGTAAAATGCTGGATTTTCCAACGCCATTTTTACCCCATAAACCCACAATGGGTTTGATATCTTCAATAACAACATCCCTTATGCTCTTGAAGTTTTTTATTTCTATCTTTTTAATGTTCATAATGCGGTTCAAAAATCAATGATATATATAAATTTTTCTTCAATAATGCAACAATTATGTTGTCTGTAAAAGATTTCGCTTGGATTTAAATAGAGGAAAGAGTTCAAGTTGGTGATATTCTCCCAATAATTACTGAGTTAACAAAATTAGTGCCTTAAAGCCTTAATGCTTAATTCTTAATGTCCTAATCCTTAAGGTTTAAGGGTTTAAGCACTAAATTCTTTGGCATTTAGCCATTAAGTTTATATACTTTGTCTCCATATTGTCATATATATGTCAGACACAAAGAAGATAATAGGAGTATTCACGACGAAGGGCGGAACGGGAAAAAGCACGATAGCCCTGAATCTCTCCCTAATTCTGGGAGAGGGATACTCCACGCTATTCGTGGATATGGATGCTAACCTCACAATTCCCTCAATCCTTCTCAAGGAGATTACCACGATAGATGAGGTTCTGAAAGGCGGGGAGATAACTTCAAGGATAGATGGGACAGCTCTTCTTCACGGTGGGAACATAAAGCAATTGAATGAGCGGTTGCTTCAAAGGTTCTGGGAGATTGCGGGTGAGTATGAGTATGTTGTTTTGGACTTCCACAATTCCGCTACACCGCTTGTTGTATCTTTGCTCTCCAAGACGGATATAACGATAGTACCGGTGGTTCCCACGATGGCGGGTATGGGCGCATATATTCATACGAAAAAGGTTCTGGATAGGTTTGAGGTAAATAACATAGGCGTGGTGAATAAGGTTCATCGCTCCATTTTCGGGATAAGGAAGGATGAGTTGGAGATAATAAAGAAGTTGCGGGAGAAGGGGAAATTTTGGGATGGATACCTTCCTTACGATAAAGCGGTTGCTCTTGGTGAGTTGGAGCATAAGCCCGTTGCGTATAATCCAAAGTCCTCTTTCACGAGGGCTTTAAGGAAAATGTGTAAGGAGGTGATAGGATGCCCACGATAGGAATTTGGGTTGATGAGGAAACTAAGCGGAAATGGGACATACTCAACAAGCACCCAGATAGGATAGGCACGAAGGAATTGAGAAAAGCGGTTGAGAGAATAATAGAGGAATACGAATGGTGGTTCAGGGTCTATGAGCAGATACAGGATTTGATCTCCCTCAAAAAGGAAGCGGAGATAGAGGAGCAGATACAGGGGATAACCCAGCAGGAAATATTGAGTGAAATTTGAACGGATTTAAATCTTTTATCTATTTTTATTTTATCACCTACCAAATAAGTTATTGATAAGAGAAAAGTTTATATAGATATATACCTATATACTATTTGGTAGGTGATAATGGAAGCAAGGTATATGCTCCTTGGAGAGTACAAGTTGAGCGAGAGCGGGAGGGCGCTGAAAATAACTATTCCGCGTAAGGTGGCAAAAATTATAGGGGTAGATAAGGGAGATACTGCGATCCTTTACTATGATAGAAAGGAGAAACTAATTATAATAGAATTCAGTAAGGGTGAGAAGGAGGGAGAGAAATGAGGAGATTGGCTGTGGCTGTATTGGTGGCCATGCTGGGTGCAACGCTGATAGATCTGCCTGTGAAGGGCTACGACGCAGATGAGATGGTTTATATCTTCTTCAAGTTAGATGACAGTATAATCAAGCCGAAGATGATACCGGGCGGAAGGTTTGATTTGGATGTATATGTGCATAACAACAATAGCAACCCAGCAAAGGGTGTGGCAATAGGCGCATTTCAATACAACGGGAAAGATATGGCGATGTATAAGATAGATTGGCAAGATGAGTGGAAGTATGCAGATTATATGGTTGAAACGGTAATCTGGGGCAACAGAACGGAAAATGTGTTTGATATAGATGTGGAAATCCCGAAGGATGCCTCAATAGGTGAGCATAAGATAACGGTAAAGATATTCTTTTATCGGTATGGAGATGGCTGGGGAACAGAGGAAGGTTCAGATGTTGGATGGGTATGGGCAAATTATACCTTCACGGTGAATCCCGCATCTGGCGGAGGTAGTGGCGGAAGTTCTGGAAGCACGGACACGGGAAACGCCATGCTGTTTGCTGTTGTGGGCATAGTGGTTCTGGTTGTAGCGGTTGCTTTGGTGGTTGTGTTGAGAAGGAGATGATCATGGAGTAATCGTAGTAATCGTAGTAATTTTAACCCATCCACCCATTACTAATATATAAAGTTTTTGGCATAGCGCAGTAATTGAAGATGATAGAAGTAATCATAGTAATCGTAGTAATCTTTATATAGCCCGAAAACATAACCACATTTATGAATGTGAATGTGGTCTTCAACCATTACCCTCTTCAAGGAAAGAATCTTAAATACTTCATAGACAGGGAGAAGGAGTTGGATTATGCCCACATCGTTCTGACAACCATGAACGGAGAGGTCATAGGTGTATTGGGGAGCAGAGGTTCCGGTAAAACCTCTTTTCTCTACGCAGTTGAGAATAACTATGTTAAGGAGAGGGGTGAGGGAAAGGTTGTCTGGACAACGGCGAAGGAATTTCTCTCGGATGAATTTGAGATAGATAGGAATGTGGAGGCAATATTCATAGATGATCTGGCTTTGTTGAGCGATGAAGAGGCGAAGAAAGTTTATGAGAAGATATACGAAGTTGCCCGAAAACGGCTGGTTAATATTATCTACACAGATAAGGTTGAGAGAAATTACGAAACGCTTGAAGCGAGGGAGTGGGCTACAACAACGAGGTATCTAGAGATGGATTGCGATTTGGAGAAGGGCAAGATGATTTTCAAGGAAAGATTGAAGAAGTTCGGATTTCCAGAAATGTTTGAGGAAGAAGCGTTGGAACATCTGGCAATTAAATCTCTCCCTAATTTGAGAGATATGTTTCTGTATGGAAAGGAAGCATACATAACCACAGGAAAGTATGTGGGTATAACGAGGGATGAAGTGGATAGGGCGATAGTGGATAAGGATATGGCTATTGTGAGAACCCTCGGCGAAATCCCCCAAGTTATAGTGAAGGTTCTAACGGAGAAGGTTCTAAAGGGTAAATACGCTGGTATCCCCGTGAAAAATCTATACTCTATGGTTGTGGAGCAATTGGGAAGGAAGATCTCTCTGAACTATTTCTACGAGGCGCTGAGGGAACTTGAAAGTAGGCGAATAATTGTTACCCACAAAAACGGAAAGGAGAGGTATATAAATACAATTTACAACATCCTTGGCATAAAGATAGATACGGGGCAGTTTGAGGAGAGAGGGCTGAGTAGATAAGGCAACCGCTTTTAAAACGGAAAGAAAACGACATATTTAAAAAGGATACACGCATCGGAAAAACTTTATATTTATCCAATCCATACATGGTTTTGATGAAGGCAAGGTCAATTCCGATAATCCTTATGGTTTTGCTATCCGTAGTGGTTATAATCCCAGAGAGCAAGAAGGCGGACATGCCTATTGAGGAAATCACGCTTTCGTTTTCATCCGTTGAGGATTTAAATTCATTCTTTGAAACGAACAAATTTACAACCTTCAAGTATCAAAATGGAATGTGGAAAGAGGACATAGTATTGGATAAATCCAAGATGTTCAAAAAGAATTGGTGGTATATACTCGCACCATACTCTTACGAAGACAGTAGCGGATATATGCACAAGATCAAGAAGAGTGCATACATAACGATTTCAAACATAGATGAGGACATAACCGTGATAATCACGGGCTTTGAGGAGGCAACGGTGACTGTGCGTAATTTCGGCGGTAAGGTTGTTTTCGGGAGAGTTGTGGAGTTGCAGAAAGTATCGGAGGAAGAGGGTTCGTGGATGCAGTGGATATTGGGTCCCGTTCAAGGGATGGTTTTGGAAATAGGCAAACAAATTTCACGAATCTCGCACATAAATGAGTATTATCCAGCGGTATATGGTGGGATGAAGAATTGCATAATCACGGTGGATAATGCGAAGGGAGTTGTGATAACGAATTATCTAATAACGAAGCCGATAGACACTCCAATCTACATAAATAATGTGAATTATGCAAGTTTCAATTCAGTGGCAATAACTCCTTCTGTTTATAGTAAGGTCGGTAGTAGTGCGATAACCGTGAGAAACACTCATAAGGTATCTTTCAGCGGGTTTACGGAGATAAAAACCTACCATTACGGGCTGAAATTGGAGAATATTGAGAATCTTGAAATTAATGGAGTAATAGCGATAGATGGAATGCATAAGGACGCAAAAACGGGGATAATATCTTATGAGGGTGTGGGCATATATGCAAGTAATGTGGGAAATTTATCTGGGGGTGGTTCATTTGGAACCACAAGACCTGTGTATATAGAGATAGGGGAGGAATATATTGGCTGGATAACTGCAAAAGCGGTAGGCAACTACAACGAAACAAATCAAACTTTCTGGGGAGCAATTAAAGAATTGGGCTTCTTTGTTATACCAGCGAAATTCACTGGATCGGATTACTACTACATAGGGGGCATAGCGGATTATATTCCGATTTCGCAGAAAATCAACTTAACGGAAGATAATCCCACAATAAACATATCTTGTGAGCGGGGATACAATTACCAAAACGACGATTGGCATATAGATATAACTATGAATGTGAAGTTTAATAATTTAACTGTTTCTTCAAACACAACGGGCATTATTCAAACTAATCAGGTAAATAATACCACATACATAGTTCATGAGGATATGGAGTTGAGATTGCTTGGCTTTATGGGTAATGGCTCAACGATTTCTGGATTTCTACCCGCAACGATACGGCTAAAAAACCTCACGGTGGGGCTGGGAGTACCTGATGATGGGCGGAACGAGAGCGAATTGGTTGAATACATAAACGCAACCGCTTTAAAGGAGAATGTGGAGCATCCAATTGCGTATCATGTTGGGTTCATAGGTGGCTATGCGTATTTTGATACACCGCTGGTTTTCGGTGGGTTATCGGCGATTTGCAGTTTATTCGTGGCTATTGGCTGGATACGGATTGGCTTTATGATGTTCTCCCGAGACCACCAGAAAAAGACACAGGCGAAGGAGTTGCTCAAAAACGCAACGATAGGCACTATAATAGTGGCTATGGTTATCTTCGGCTGGGCGAATTTGATGGGATTGTTCAATTGGATATTCGGGGGTTGATAGTATGAGGAAGGAAAGAAGATTTGATGTGAAATACAAAAGGAAGGAAAAGGGATTGTTTGGGATAGATGCGGTTGTATTGGTTATAATGTTCATCTTGGCTTTGGTTCTGGTGTATATGGTGAATAGAACGATTGTGGGCATGGGCTGGAGGGGATTTATAACCTATATGCAACCAGATTATGCTTATCCTTCATTTGAGGGCGGTATGAGTGGAAATATGGGACATAATGTATTGATTGCGGCTGTATTCATTCAGCAAAACATAGTTATGAGATACATAGTCAATTCGCTGTTTCTTATAATTCTCCTCATAGCGGGGTTATCATACATTTATTCGGATCTGTTTGAGCAATTCATGGGGAAATTGAAAACGCTACTTCCAAGGATAATCTTTGGGCTAATTCTGGCTTACACATCCCTGTATATCATACAGGCGCTTATGGTGATAGCGAAGGGAGCATACATATTGTTTTACAACATACCGCAATTTTCGGCTTGGAAATCGGAAGATTACATATTCCGCATCGCACCGGACATAAGGGTGGTTTCGCAAGGCTCAATCTGGGAATTCCTCAACCAACTTGCAGAAATGTATTGGCGGTATTTGTGGGTATTCGTGATAATGGCGGAGGTTCTTTCGCTTCTAATATTCGTGGCTTTCCGCTTGGTTCTCCTTGCGATTTTAATAGTTCTGCTTCCAATTGCCTCAATCCTCCTCATACATCCTTGGACTCAACAGATAGGCAGTCGCCTATGGTGGTTGGCAATTGCCCTCGTGTTCATACCGATAGTTATGATAATTCCGTTAATGCTCTCAACGGTTGTGGGAAATTCTGTATCTTTCTTTATTGCGTGTCTCGCCTCAGTATTGGGTTCAATATATCTTCTTGCAAAAGAGCCGTTCATACTTAGTGGATTGGGCTTCCAGAGAGCGGGTGCGGTTCTCAGAGGCGGTATAATTGGCGGTGGAGTGAGCGGGAATTTACTTGCACCGACACGCATAGGCGCGGGAGTTGGAGAATATACGATGGTTACCCTACGGGGCGGAATGGTGCGGGGGTTGGCTGGTGGAATTGAGGAAAAGATAGCAAGATTATTCAGGCATAATATAGTAGTTCCTACGGTTGGTGGAGCGGGAGCAAATCAGAACAACTTTACGGAGTGGGCGGACAGTAGGGGTGGAGTAAGATGAACACGGGGGATTTGGGAAATATAATGCAGGTAGAGGTTCCCGAAGATTTTGGGAGGCGGATGAGTTTCGGCACGATCCAAGTTAAGGATTTGATGATTTTCGTGGTGGTTTTTGTCGCGTTTGTAGCGGTTGCTCTTATTCTGCCTAATGTGTGGCTCCAATTGTTCGTTATCTTCTTTGGCTTGATTTTGGGAATAGTTTTTGCGTTCAAGAAGGTGGATAATCTGGATTTCTACAATTACCTCTACTTGAAGATTAAGGCGAAGGATAAGAAACCACAAATCTCTATGCTCAAAATCTACGGGGATGATATAATCTTCAACGGTTCGGAGTATTTCAGGATAATTGAGGTTATGAACGGCGTGGCTTTTGAGTTTATGAGCGATGCAGGTAAGATAGCGATATTGAGAATTTATGAGCAGTTGCTCAATGCATGTGATTTCCCACTCCAAATAGTGGTCAAAACGAGGAAGATAAACCCAGAGGTATTCTACACGCTAATCAAAGAAGATAGCGAATTGGCGGAAGGATACAAGAAACTCATATATGAACTCACGAAGGATTTGTATGTTCAAATATACTATGTGGTTGTTCCCGTGAGGGTGTGGGAATTGGGCGGAATAACCGATGAGCAGGCGCAGGTGCGCAGGGCGAGGGAGATGCTGGACATAAGAACGAAGATAGTTCAGGATTATCTGCAAATGCTGGGCGTGGGTGGAAAGGTTGTGAAGGGCTACTCCAAGATTTATGATGTGATAAAGAGATGTGCGTGGTGATGTAGTATGGGGTTGTTTAAGAGGAGGAAGAAAGAGAAGGAAAAGAAGGAAACATCCACGATAGGAATAGATTACCGCATATCACCATACAATCTATTCCAGATATTGGTTCTATTTGCGCTAATGATTATGTGTGTGGCGTGGTCTTCAATAATCCTCCTCTCTTTTCTATACTTCCTCTCGTTTGCTTCCGTTATGATACTCTTAATCTACGGGAGAGAGGCAAGTAAGAAAGGGGCCGAATACGGTAAGTGGTTTTACGGCGTTTTAGCGGTTGCTCTTTTGTTCTTCGCCCTCTCCCTCAACCCATCCGATTTGGCATACTTTATAGGGGCTTATGGCTCATCCGCAATTTCACCACTTTTGGCGTATATTTTCCTGCGGAAAGAGATGAAAAATCACATAATGGCGGAGGTATATGGTTATGGCGAGTAAGAAGTATGTTATAAAGGAGGAGAAGAGGCGGGACATATCGCAGATAATAAAACTCAATCACGAAATAGGAATGGATTATATCAAAACGGAGAGAGGAGAGTATTTCAAAGGCGTTCTTCCCGTAGAGTATCCGAAAATCCTCTACTATGGATTTCTCAAAGAGTTTATATCCTCAAAACTCCAAACGGACATAGGGATATACCTTGAACGGTTGAACGATGATGTTGCTCTATCTTTAATTCAAAGGGAACTCACCATGATTCTTACGGAACTCTCCACTACGCAAGAGACCTCATACAAATACTCAAAGTTAATGCTGGAAAAGGAGAGTGCGGAGCAATTGAGGGATTTGGTTTCTGCGAGACAAACTCATCTATACAGGGCTAAATTCGTTGTGAATGTAAAGGCGAACAATTATAGTGAGGTTAATAAGTTGCATGAGAGGATAATCTCCCGTTTCAGGGCTTTGAATTTCAAGGTATCAAGGGGCATATACCGAATTTGGGAGATATTCAGGTTGGCTATTCCGATAATGAATACGGATATACCGTATCAGAAGGGTAGGATAATCCACACGGATGTAGCAACCGCTCTTTTCCCGTTCGTTTCCGCAACATTCTCCGTGATGGGCGATAACGCAATTTTGTTTGGCGTGAATGCGATAAACGATACCCCGATCTTCGTGGATAGGTTCAAGTTGAGTTCATACAATATGTTAATCTTCGGCAAAACGGGTTCTGGTAAATCTTACTTCTCAAAACTCACTATGATAAGGAGCAAGATGGCAGACCCAGATATTCTCATCTACGCAATAGACCCGTTGGGGGAGAACGGCGAATTATTTGAGGCGATGGGTGGAAAAAGCATAAAGATGTGGGGCGGTGAGGAAGTCATAAATCCATTAGACCCACGACTCGGAGATACGATTGAGGAAAGGGTGAATAATGTAATTGCAAATCTCTCCACGCTATTTGACATAAGGGAAGAAGAAGCAAGTTTGCTGGATATAGTCCTCCACAAGTTGTATGAGAGATACGGCGATGAGGAGTTTATAATGAGCGATTTGCTACGGGAAATGGAGAAGGAAGAAGGTTTAAGGCGGTTGCGTAATGCAATGAGAATATTTGAGGAAGGTTCATTAAAGTTCCTAAATCGCAAAAGCACGATTGATATATCTGGATTGAGATATGTGAATTTTGATTTGCTCCATACACCAGATAAGTATCTCCCGTTCTTTATGTTTATGATTTCTTCTTATGTGTATTCGCAGTTGAAAAGGAGAGAAGGGAGAAAGTTGTTTTACATAGATGAGGTTCATCATATCTGGAAGTTTCCCAAATGTGCGGAATTGCTGGAATGGATGGCAAGGCACACACGCCACTTCAAGGCGAGTATGGTTTTGCTAACACAAAGCGCAAATGATGGGTTTGTGAATGAGCATACAAGGGCTATAATGGAGAATACGAAAATTCATTTGCTCTTTTACCACGATTATATTGGTGGGGATATGCAGAAATTCTATAAATTCCTGCCAAGAGAGGAAGAATATATAAGTTCGGAACATAACCCTAAATTGTTCGGGTATAGTAGGGCTTTATTGCGGGTAGATACTATCAAAATTCCAATCAAAATCTACGCTTCGGCGGAGGAGGATAAATACCTTCAAACCTAAAAGCGGTTGCCTCTCGGCTCGGTGAGGGGCAATACCCTAAATACCTCCTAAATCGGACACTCTAAATCACCACCGAAGCGGTTCTGAGGATAAATCGCCCGAGAAAAAGCAAGATAAATCGTTTTTACTCTTTCTTACTAATTAGTTGGGAGAGTAGATATCCGAGTAGGGCGCCGGTTCCCAAACCGATTAATGCAGCTACTATAAGACTAAAAGTTTCGTCTTCACCTTTTTTTTGAGCCATCTCTTTCAATTTTTTAAGGTGATAAGCGACAGTTGTTTGAGATACACCAAGTCTTTCGGCAATTTCTTTTTGTGAAAATCCTAAAGCTCTTAATTTTGCAATTTCAGCCAACATACGCTCATCCAACTTTTTCATATAGAACGGTATAGCGCAATAACATAAATATTTTATGTAACGAACCATTTGTTATAATATCAAATAAATATTGAATAAATGGAAAAGTTTAAATACCACTACCTATATAGATCAACCATGAACGGCGCAACTCTCATAGCTCTGGGTCTATTCCTCATAGGCGCGTCAATAGTGCTTGGAGCTGTTGGGAAAGCCCTGGTGGACGCCGGACAGGAATGTCTCTATAATGAAGTGTATCAGCGGGTAAGGTGCTGAAGTCTAATCTCATCCAGGGCTTTCCGTTATTTTTTGAATTAGTTGGTATTAGGTCATTCTAAATTTCAATTCCGCAATTTCTTTTATGCTCTTTTTGAAATGTAGATATAGTTTCCATAACGCTATTCCAGACATCCTCAAATTGAGGGATCTGTGGCATGAAGCCCTGAAGATATTTGTTCCAACCATCTTTAAATTGCAATTTCTTATCATAGATGGTGCTGACATTGAAAGATATTCCTTTAATTTCAAATTTTTTGGGTAGAAGATTCTCAACCACTTTCATATCAACATGTTTTCGTAGGAACCATACATCGTAGAGGTCGCGAACTCTAACTCTCTGGAAAAGGCTTCTTATTTTTTCAGCGAAAATTTCTTCCAAGGAGTAGGTTTTAATTTGGGTATTTCTGAGGATGCTCTCAAATTCATCTTCATAACTATGCTGTAGATTTTTGATCATTATTTTGTCAAGAATTTTTTCGTATTTTTCAAAAGTGATGTCCATATGGATGGTGAGTGGTTGCCCTCTATATCTAATAGGAGGTTTAAAAGGTATTCCTACGGCGTATCCCACAATTCTGCCGGGATGATATTTCTTTCCGTATCTTATGCGGAAGCGCATATTCTCGGTCATAAAGTTTATAGGTCCCTTATCTGCGTTCTGAACACTCTCAGTCAATTTATCCTTGATATTTTCTGGTTCCAGATCTGCCACGGTTGTGTAGTCAATATCTATTGATAGTCTATAATTAGGGAAGTATGCTTTTCTTAGACAGGTTCCGCCTTTCAGAACGAGGTTCTCCCACAATCCTGTAGTCCATACGCCGTAGAGTATCCAACTTATAGCGTAATCTTTCCACGCATTCAGTTGTATATCTTTATTCCAAATATGTTTCTCAACTACATCCATTTTGTCTCCCACCAGTAATCCTCTGGTACATTTATTCTCAATGCCCACTTATAGTCAAACTTTCCGGTATTGGGACCGTTAGGGTCAAAGAGAGGGAAACTCCTCCTGTCCTTCTCAGAGAGAAGATTGAGGAGTTTATTCTCTATATTCCAGCCGTATTTCTCGCTCACATAACCCACTCTTTTTATCAGGGTTTTGTTGTTAATTCTGCGGAGGTACTCCACCAGTTTATCTGGATCAAAC
>CAYVVU010000004.1:20207-32715 GCA_964455305.1 uncultured Thermoplasmata archaeon | reverse complement strand
TTCCTCCATAGTTCCGGCATACTTGGGCTTGTCAAGGCAATCAATTATGGTTTTCTCCCTATCTGTAATTAATACTTTCCTTCCGCCGATCTCCAGCTCCTCAAATCCGAAGAATTTGCTCGGCTTCACGGTCACGGGCTTGAAGAAATACCTTCCTATCTTTATCACATTCCAATCTGCCCACTTCACGGTATTTTTGTATGCCCTATGCACAGGAGTCTGAATGAATGTGATATTGGGAGGGCGCGTACACCACCCGTAGTAATCTGCGGCGCTGAAGTAGGCGATGGCAGAAGGTTTCACTATGGTACTTCCTAAAAGGTAATGCTCAAAGAAATAGACCTCCGAAGCCTCATTCATAATGTCTTTAAATTTGTTCTCCAAGTCATCAACATTTATGCTCATGTTTCTGAGAGAATCCAAGATCAAATCGGAAAGTCTGGATAGTTTTGCGGAGTATGCCTTTCTCAAATCGGTGAAGAGGTAGGTACCTCTCTTACCGGCATTTACCAGTATGCCCTTCTCTTTAAGCTGATGTATGTAATACTCCACTCTACTCCTGCTCATATTCAGGTGTGAGGTAGCCTCATCTATGGTGAATACGGGTCCTATCTCGCCGAGTTTTGAGGCTACATCCTCAACTCTCATTTTCATTTTTTACACCTATATTATGAGTATTCAAATTATCTTAAACAATTTTTGAATATAAACTTTTCCCTCAATATACCATAAGTGCTTAACGATAAGATAAGACACCCTCATAAAATTGCTTAGAGGGGAGTTTTGATGCAGGGGGGTATTGGAAGCCATATTTGGTCTCAAACCTTCTCAGAAGCGGTTTCTGGGTTCAAAGATGACAACATGGATGTGTTTGAGAGAACGCACTCTCTCTCATCTGGGGTTCTTCTGCCACCTCTTTTAAACATATAGCCACCGATAGCCAATATATGTTTCCATGCATCGGTCCTATCTTCCGGATGGATCTCATCCTCGGGAATATGGGAGAAGGCATAACGCAGTTGCCTTCTGGAAAATCCAATACCTTTTTCGTTATGGAGGAAATCAATCACGAAGGCAAGGGAAATATACTCACTCCATCCTGTTGTTTGGGCTACATATCGGGCTATTCGGTATAGAGTCCAAGAGTTCTTCCACCGTTTCCAGATATTTTTTTTCAGCCCTTCCATACTCACTCAATACCCATACCCTGCGATTTTGATTTCACTCCTCTCGTGGCCACATTAATTATTTTCTCCTTTTCAAGCATTTTGAATAGTAGATATTCCGCCTTGCTTTCTGGGAGGTTGTTTCTTTGTAGGATTTTAATTGCAATATTTTCCGCGATACCCATTACACGCTTTTGGATTTTATTTAGGGTATTATTTGCCTCATCCACGCTATCAAACCACTTGCTCCAATCTTTCTTATCTGTGTTGAATTCAAAACCTAAATCTTTGAGGAAGGGGCGCAGTTCCTCAAACATTTCGGTATTCTTCTCAAAAGCAACCGCTATTAGGGTTCTGTTATCGGAATAGATTTTCATAGACACGCTCACGGCATTTCTTTTGATAGCCTCTTCCATTTGCTTGTATGCATTTTTCCACGCCTTCTTCCACTCATCTTTTGGTAGGTATCTCCTTTGCGGGATTTTCACATCCAATCGGATTAGTGGTAATGTTTGGAGTTCGTAGTGAGTTATCTTGGAGAAGCCTATAAATCGCTTATGCTGTCCCAGATTGTAGTAGTATCCTGCAATATCCTTATCGGGTTCAAATCCCTTTTCCTCCTCTTTTCTCACGCCATCGGCAATTTCCTCGTATTCTGCCCATAGCCAATCAATATTCTTTCCTATATTGGTTTCCATCATTTCCTTGATTTTTTCAAGGGGGACAACAGCATAGACACCCTTCGCATTAACTTCCTTGAGGTAGTTTAGGAATTGGTTGGTGCTTTCAAATCTGCGATTCACATGTAGTATTTTCACATCATCGCCGTAGATCTGTTTAAGGGCTTCAACCTGTGCGGGTAGAGGTTCGTATCTGCTAAACCAAACCACAACCTCTCCCATAACTTATCGCCCCGCTCTCTTTATTAGAAGTTCTTTCAATCTATTCATTATCATCTGTCTTGATTTTTCGTTCAAGGAAAATCCGCCCAATTCCATTACTGCTCTCATAACTTCAATCACAACGACTGCGTTCATAGGGCTACCTGTGGCTTTCTCCAACTGTATAAGAAAATCTCTTGCAATTGGTAGAGCGTCATCTATACCAATATCCGCAATCGCAATCCTTTTTGCCTCGGTATTCATCATATCCCATCACCTCACAATTCCATCTCCTTTTGGTTGTTTATTTTTTTCTCCATCTTCCTAACGGGACATATATCAATATAATCGCAGTATTCACAGCCCCACTTCGGGAAGTTTTCCTTGTCTATCACGCTCGGGTCTAAACCCATCATCTCGTAGTATGATTTGAGTTTCTCAACGGTTTTCTCCACATTAAAGCCATCCTCTCCACGCTCAAATTTTGTGATTATATCCTCTGCGTGTTTGAGCAAAACGGCAACCGCTTTTTCATTGTATGGTGCATCCAATCTGAGTAGTGAGAATTCGTCAATTCTCTTTTTCTCTCCCTTACTGCGGAAGGTCATAGAGGATTTATTCACATAAACTATGTGTCCTTTTTCAATGGGAATACCGTTTTTCCGTAGCATATACATATAGAGGTTGGTCTGCCATATATAGAGCAACGAAGGTTCTTTCGTTTCCTGTGCAATTTTAAACTTCGTGGGATTAACGAATTTGAAGTCATATAAATCCCGCATATTGCGGTTGATGAGCATAATGTCGGGATGTCCTATGATTTTCCAATCCTTCATCTTTACGACGACTTCTTTCTCCATATCGTATTTGCCTCTGAAATAGAGATTAAGCAACCGCTCAAAGGTTTCGTGGAGAATAACGCCGTGCAATCTTGCGCCTATTCGCTCCTTTTTGATTTCTGGCTTAACGCCCCTCAATCGCAATATTGCCTTTTCCTCGCAGAAGTTCGCAATCTCCGTTGCTGAAATTATCTTTTTGTTTTTCAATTTCTCCTCTCTCTGCATTTGTCGGTATTCGTATTCTCTCATCAGCATTTCATATATATCATCTATGAGGGTTTTCTCCTCACTCATAACTCAACACCCTTTCCTTCCTCCTGTGTAATCATCTTTTCTGCGACGCGAAAGGAGGCGCCTATCGGCACGATATTCTCTATGCCGATGTTTTTGAGATTGTTTAATTCCTGTTGTAATTTTTTAGGGTCAATATCCTTCTCCCATGTCTTCGCATTCGGGTTAAATTTATAACCCATATCGGCTAACTCCTTGCGCTTATTGTATGCTCTATCCACGATTATGTGCAAGGTATCTTCACGCATATACACATAAGCAAGGTGGCTCTTTATGAATTTGGCTAAATCCTCTTTTGCTCTCTCTACCTCTCTCTCAATCCTTTCAACGCTTCTTGCAATCTCAATATAAGGTATTACATAGTTTCTCTCATCAAACAATTTCTCTTTCCTCTCCTCTTGTTTAGGCGGTTGCGTTTCAACGCCCACTCCCTCAACTTTCGGTATTTCAATCCGCTCCTCAACCGCTCTCTTCCGCTTGGCAAGTCCAAGCGTATTTGCAATTTTGTTGAAAATCCTATCATCAACGAAAATTCCATCCATATATGGCGTGATGTCCGCTATGAATTGCCTAAAAGTATTCTGCGACATAATGCCCTCGTAGATCCAAACTTTGTTCTTGCTATCCCACTTGAAGCCGTATTTTTTGAGAATTTCCTTAACCCTGTAAGAATTCTTCACGGTTATCTGCGTGTAGTTTAACTTCTTTCCGTCTTGCTCCACTTCCTTGAATGTAATCAAACAGTGTGGTTTTTTCTGCCAATCCTTTTCGCTCCAGCCAATCCCTTTCATCGCTGAAAATGGGTGGAGTATAGCCATCAATTTTCTGCGTTTTTCCTCCTCTATCTCAACGATTTCCTCATCGGTCATGGTATCACCCTACGGATAAGATAAACAATCGGTAAGATAAAAACTTTATGGCTGTGTGGATATACTTATATATAAATGGATTTAACTGCAACTTTAAAGGCAACCGCTTTTAAGAAAACTTTAAATAAGATGTCGCTATATTATACCACATGCCCAAGAAGGGTAAGAAAGAGGAAATTAGCGAATGGATGAAGAAAGCGACACTTTATCGGCTATCAAATACCTCAAACGCTATGGTTTTTCCAACAATGGACAAAACCCGTTGGCAACAGATAGAGTATCTGGCGGTTGAACGCTATCCAAAACTGTATGATGACATTAAATACGATATTTACGAATGGGATATAGTTGAGAACCGCATAGTCAAACTAACGATGGATAAGAATAGGCGTGTTAAAGGAGAGGAATATCTGCTCCAGATTGATAGAGATAGAGAGAGAGGGGCAACGATTACTCGGCTGAAAAAGAAAGAACACTACCATGAAATATCCCAGATGTCATATACTCAACTTGTGGATTTTACTTGGCGCCATTTCTTGCGGGAGATGAGGATGAATCCCATGATTCTCATAGTTAAGGCAACCGCTCTTACAAATGCGAACCGTGAAGCCCTAACCAAAATCCTTGACAACATGGTTGGAGTGGTCGGGAGAGATCCGATGATGTTCAAGCAATACTCAACGCTTTTCGTAATAGTTCCCTCTGCAGAATACCTCTCACAAACCGCACAGAAATTGGCGGTTGTTGTGGATATTCCGATAGGCACGGAAGAAGAGAGGAGAAAGCGACTTGAAGTCCTCACGGAGAAGTTGAAGCAGATGGGTATGCTCAAAAAGGGAGTGAAAGTATCAGAGGATTTGGTAAAGGTATCTGCTGGTTTGAACCTTGATGAGATTGAAACGGCAACGCTGATGAGTGCATATATGTATAATGACCTAAACCCAGAGGTTTATCGCACTTACAAAATTGAAATGCTTAAAAAATACGGGATAGAATACATAGAGCCGAAGTATGGCTTTGAGAAGGTGGGCGGTTATAATGATTTGAAGGAGTATGTGCGGAAGGGAATTCTGGAAGTGATTAAACACCCAGAGATAGCAAGGAAATACGGAAAGGATATTCCGAGGGGTTTACTCTTATACGGATTACCGGGCACGGGCAAAACTTGGTTTGCCCACGCCCTTGCGAAGGAACTTGATTTACCCGTGATTAAAATATCTCCCGCTGACTTTATGAGGGGGATTGTAGGAGAAACGGAACAAAGAATTAAGCAATTGACAAAGATAATTGATACTCTCTCTCCCGCTGTGGTTTTCATGGACGAAATAGACCAATTGGCTATAAGGCGCGAGGGTATGGCAATAACGGATAGCGGGGTAAGAAGGAGTGCGATAAACATGCTCCTTGAATGGCTTGGCGATGCGGAAAGAAAGGCGTTTGTGGTTGGGGCAACGAATCTCCTTGAAGACATGGATCCTGCCTTCATACGACCGGGCAGGATGGATAAGATAGTGTTTGTTCCCACTCCCGACTTGCAGGGAAGGAAGGAAATCCTTGAAATTCACATGTTGAAAGAGAAGCCGATAGATACTTCGCAAATCAAATTCAATCCTGATATACTTTGGGAAGTGGCAAAGAGAACGGAGTATTGGACTGGTGCGGAGTTAAAGCAGTTGTGCGAAAATGTGAAGGAAATTGCGATGTGGAATGGAGATAATGAAATCACGATAGAACACTTCAATAGAGCGATGGATAACATGGGACTTGATGTATCTCACCGCAAAGAAGAACTTTCAAAAATGCTCCGTATCCTTCGTGAGAGGGTGAATAGCGGTAATGTGGATATGAACTACATAAAGAAGGTTGAGAAGCAGTTGGGCATATCGGGAATAGAACTTGATATTGAGGGTAGCAGGATTTCCTCTAAACCGAAGCCGATGGATATTGATTTTGGTTGGGGAATATAGGAGGTGTGTAAAGATGAGCCACTACTCTATATCAAAGGTGGAATTGAAGGGTGCAAATCTGGACTTGCTCCGTAGAGCGTTAGAGAACATAGCCCAGAGGCAAGGCGGTAAGATAGTGAATGAGATAAGGGATTACTACGGCAACCTCAGAAGCGATATAGACATAGGGATAATTACTCCAAAACTGCACAGAGGCGTTGGAATAAGGGTAAAAGAGGATGGCATAGAATTGGTTGGCGACTTTTACGGATACAGGCACCATTTTGAGAACTTCAAACAGGAACTTCTGATGGAATACACGGCGGTTGCCATGGAAGACGCACTACAAGAGATGGGTTATATGGTGCAAGAAGAAAGAGAGGGAGAGAGCATCGTGTTAAGGGCATACGAAATGTGAGGTGAGGAAAGATGAGAGGTGTGGAAATTAGGATAGAGAAAGGCGGAAAGGTGCGTATTGAGTGGAACGGGTTTATAGGGGACACTTGCTACCTTGAAGCGGATAAACTGTATGAATTGCTTAAACAGAGAGGTATTGATGTAAATATCTTAGAACAGGTAGCGAAGATAGAGGAAGAGGCGAAGGAAGAACAGGCGTTCGTTATGGATGAAGAGCGGGAGGGCATAGGATGGTGAAAAGAGAGAAGACAATAATAATCAACAGAAAGTATCCGATTGATGGTGAAGGAGTGCGGGTTTTCATAGATGTGTATGATGACGAGGAAGAAATGAAGCGGTTGCTTAAAGCATTGGAGGAGAGGGGGATAAAGGCGGAAGGTAGGCAAATCTTCTGCGGGTGATAGCCATGAGTAAGGAGATGGATATAAGGTTGGAAGGATTGCTTGTATTTCCTACAATACCCACAGAAGATATTTACAAAGGCAGATTTGATATATCTCATCTCACGCTTGAACAAAGAGAGAATCTAATCCACGAACTTGAAGATTTGTATGTAGAAATTGACAACGAATATTCACGGAGAACCACAAGGGAAAGGAGTTTCCATGTCAAAAGAAGGCACAAAAATGAAATATCGCCTACGGGCAGGAAAGTGAGGGTTGAAAAGCCAGAGTTGGAATTTTACCTCGTTCCTCACCGCATAGCCAATTGGATGAAGAAGATACGCTCACTATATTACGAACTCTTGAATAAGCGGGGAATAAAGATACCTCTTATGAAGTGGGAAACGGAAGATGCACCCTATCAAAATGTTAGGGAGAGGAACATATACCTCATTCCGAAGAATATGGTATCGGAGTTTATGAGAGAATTTAACGAAATCAACGATATTTACAGGGACATTCATGCTCTCGTGATGGATTTTGCCTACTCACCGTATCTGGAAAAACTCAATGCAATTCTTGAAAAATATGACCTGCCAACGGTTGAGATTTCATTCTTCGCAAACAGAAATCCAAGAGCCACGCTACGGATCATGGAGATGAACATGTCAGCAGAGGTTATCAACCGCTGGGCTATGGATGACCCAGAAGTTGCGAAAGCAATTGAAGAACAGACAAGGCAATTGGTAAAATCTGCGGCTGAGCAGGTTGGCAAAGAAATGCAATCTCTAATGGAAAGAGTATTGAAAAACCTTAAAAAGTGGGCTGAAAAGGGAGATGCTGAACTGCGTATGAAAATATTGGATGAAATAGAAACCGTGCAGAGGAAAGCGAATTATTTGGGAATGGAAAGGGTAGAGGTATTGGATAAAGTATCTGCGGTTCTGCGTGGAGATATAGAATTCGCTGAGGAAGAATTTGAAGGTGCCATGGATGAAATTGATGAGCGTATTACCTCATTCGTTAATGCGGTAGAAAAAGCAAAAATCAAACACGCAATTAGGGAGATGGAGAAAAGCGGAGGATTAGCACTATGATTGCGGAGAATAAAAGCATAACAAGGGATGAGGCATTGATTAGTTTGATGCTCATAACGAATATGAGAGGAGAGATTGTCAGGCAGGATTATATGTTCCGATTGCTCACACCGTTGCCGAATGAGTTGAAAGGCAACCGCTTAATTGATGATGTGGATGGCATACCATACACAAAGAAGCCCAGAGAACTTATGAAGGAACTAATCAAATATCCACCGTTCAAGCAAGAATATGAGAGGTACGACAGGCAATTCGTTATGCCCGAAGAACCAATTAACCTCATTTACCGTGCAGAAAAGCGGGTTTTCGTCAAATCATACTATCTGGACTTCAAGAATGCGGAAGTGATAAGCAAAACCACGCACGGAGATAGAAATGTGGAATTCCACATAATCCAAGATGGAGAGAGGTATCTGGTTTATCTACAGAAATACGATGTCCGTCCAGCGTGGAGAGGGTTGATGTGGAAGGAAGAAGCGGTTGCTCATATCCCGATGGACTTAATCCACAGAGCGGTTGAGTTTTTCAACAAATCCTATGAACGATTTCCACCTATGGTAATTGAAGTCAAGAAGGTGAGAGGCATAAAGGATAAGCCCTACACAAACGCAACCATTTACCGGAAATTTGACCGAAATCCAGCCCTTGATTTGGACTTCTCATGCTACATAGTGCAATACAAGAAAGGGGCGAAGGTTGTGGGTATGGAAGTTTTTGGAGATGAGTATGAGTTAAAGCAAATTGTGGAGAAGATAAAAGGAAAGGGGATTATGGAAGAAAAAGGAGGTGTAGGAATTGGTTGAAGGAGCAACGGTTTTGGATGCACAAATATCGGATGATGAGGCGTTGAGAATAATAGAATACATACGCATAGGCAGTAAGGTTGTTCTTGATGGACAAGAATACTACATAGTTAATGGCTACATATCTGATAAGGAGAAGGAAATTGCGGGAAATTTGCTCAAATACGATGAGAGGATTGGCGAATACTTGACCACTAACCCGAAGGAGTTTATACGGAAAGTAGCGAAGGGAGGAGGATTCCAAGGAGATATTTACGCTTCGTGGAAATACCTAACCGCAGTTAAGAACGGCAGGGTGGATTTGGCAGAGCAAACGGAGATAGCGTGGCGGAATTTCATACACCTACTCAACGAAGACACAAGGAGAGTTTTATCCAAAGTCAAATTCAGCGGAGATTTCTGGGATTTCAAAACATACACCAGCGACAATAACCTCTACCTAAAAGAGCCGATGAAACCCATCGGGGGCAACCCACCGTTTTACAAGTATGTGTTTGAGGATGAGAAGGGAGAGGAGTATGTGGCTTTCCACAGCCAAAAATCCTTGGATGACGGCTACGGATTTGTGGTTATGTGGAAGAAGAGGGACTTGGAAGGGGAGAAGATTAAGGATATTATTAATGCCTTCAAACTTGCATACTACAACAGATTTCTTTTCACCGGTTTGGGTAAAGTTATTGAGCAAGGACAACTCGGCAACGGATTAATGAAGTATGCAATACTCAATATATTCAAATACAGCATAGTTAAGGATGAAACGGAGAACAAATACATAGTTAATGCGGTGATTGATACGGGTTCAAACATACTGCCCGTTATTTACAGAGAATTTAATGACTTAGAGAAGGCAAGGAAATTCGTTAAGGAAAATATCATTAAGAAATTCATGGAATTTGAGGAGGAAATGGAGCGGATGTATCAAAAGGTTTTGGCGCAGGAAAGAGCAAAGGAGAGAGACTTTACAATCGGTGGTATGTATGGTTAAAGCGGTTGCCCTAAAATATGTGGGTATGCGAAAAACAAGGCGTGTGGGAAACAGCGTGGCTATTACTCTTCCAGCGAAGGTTATCAAGGAACTCAATTTGAAAGTGGGAGAGAATATGTTGGTATTTTTAACGGATGATGGGAGAATAGTATTGGCGCCAGAGGAGAGAAAGGAGCTGTGGGAAGAATGAAAGAGCCTGATAAGAGGCAATATAAGAGGTTGTATCGCATCGCTTCATTCACGCAACCAGATAAGGAATATATCGTAGGGGAGAAGTTGGATGGAAAATGGACCTGCACTTGCCCTGCGTATATATACCGCAGAGGGCGAAAATATACACTTCCAAGCGGACAGGGTGTATGCAAACATATCTATGCGGTAGCCATGAATCCTTCCGAATACACGCCGTATTGGGATAAGGATAGAGAGGAATACGAAGAACTGATGAAATATGCCGTGAATTACATTAAAGAGGACTTGCTGGATGCAAGGATTGAGAGTATGATGAAGGCAAAAGCGGTTGCTGAAATAGAGCCAGAGGACATACCTCTATTTGAAGAGGACTACGCACGACTCAATATACCGATAAAGAAAGGCAAGGATGTGGGAATTGAGTTATAATGTGTTTATGGAAGAAGAGGAAATGGAGGTATGATATTGTGAGGAAAAAGATAGATAAAAATAGGTTGTGGGTAAGCGACGAAAAAGGCATAGAGTTTGAGATAAAGATAGAGATGGAGTATCCAGAGGATATGTTGGATGATATGGGCTTTGAGGATTACACGACATATCAGACATTCAAATCTTTATTGGATATGTTTGAATGGGTTGCGGAAAATATTGATTACATTAGAAAAGCGAAAGATTGCGGATACTCCATATCGCTTGTAATAAGATCCAGAGATTCATCAGGCAATTACAAAGATTGGTGTTTTGATATTGAAGATGAAGGGATGATGAGGTTTTCCGTGAATATCGGCAATTTACTAAGTGAGAAGGAAAGAAGACTGGAAGAAGCCCTTGAGAAGATAGAGAGTATAGTCCGTGATGCCCTTTACAAGTAGCAACGATTAAATACCAAAAAAGTTTTGAACAACTATGAGAGGGCTATGGGTTTATCTACTTTACAAGGCAGAGAAGGGAGATAAAACCGCAAAGAAACTCGTTAGAGTTTGGATTATCGGAATAATAGCAATTATACTTGCGCTCCTTATAACATATCTTGTATGCAGCCTTCTACTTTAGAAACTAATGATGATTACTAATGATTAGCAAAAGTAGTAAATTTAAAATATAAGCGTTGGTATAAAGCGAAAAGTTAATATAACACCCAAGAATTTGTTATAATTGGGTGATTGCATGGGTCCATGGAAAAAGGATAGAGATGTGTGTTTTAAGTCAGGAGAGGGCATGGTTGTTGATAAACCAGAAAGTTTACCAGGCGAACCTGTAAGGGATATCCACGACACATATTGGGTTAATGATCATGGAGAAATATCTGGCGGACATACAACAGTCGTTACTGATGATGGAAAGAAAGTACATCTATCCTGGGAAGATGACTAATTAAATCCCTTTTATTTTTTATTTTCTTTTTCTTAAAGAAATTAGATATAAAAAGTTAGAGGGCTATTTAAAAAATTTGATGTTTTTGTAAATACTTATATATGATTTGTAATCATTTTAAAATTCTTTATATACTTTTGTAAAATGTTTAAATACCTTAAATACTTTTCCTTAGCCATGGGCTTGGTGTCCCGCACCAAATACCACTATGTAGGAACGAGGAAGATTATCTGGATAGGGGGAAAGAACGCATCGCGGGGCATAACAATCCCTAAGAGCATAGAGAAATACCTTGACATTAAGGATAACACCCAAGCGTTAATCTACTACTCGCCAGAGAAAAGGCGGTTGCTCATTCAACTCGTGGATTTGGGAACATTCATAGAAAGGGAGGAGATTGATATACCCGCTGAGTTAGGGGCTTCGGTTGAGATTGTTCTTCGGGAACTTATGGAGAATAGAGCGGAATTGGAGAAGGAGAAAGAGAAGGAAAAGGATATGTCCGTTTAATGCGGGGCTATTAGAATATATAGAACTTCGTTCATTGCCGAAAAAAGGTTTATATACCTCTTCTTCCTACTATTTTTATGGATTTACAGAAATATTTGCAGGAGGCTATGAGAAGACAATTGGTCGCAGTCCAAAGAGAGGCTGGAACCACGATTAGGGAAGCCGCTCTACGGAGATTTGGTCAAGTAGCCAAAGTTAAGAGAATGCTTATTGATTTACAGATACAAAAAGTGATGTTTTTTGTAGAATATGTAAAGAAATTACTTCCAAAAGATGCAGCAGATAATTTTATCAAACTTCTGACTACAAAAGATAATGATGAAAAAATCGTGCGTGGTATATCAATAATTGTTGATCTTGGGTCTAAAATAATAATTGATAATAGGTATGTTAAAGAAGGCATTATAAGATGTGCCAGAGAAACTAACAAAATAATTCAAAATGCAAATAATATCGTGGATAAGTTAGCAAAAGAAGGTTTACCATTACAACATTTTACCGCTATCTCTCTACCAAAGAACATAATGAATTGGAATATCTGGAATATAAATGATTACTTATTTGTTTTACGGGATATGTTGTGGAAATTAATGGAAATTAAGGCGTTCTATAGTTGGCTTGAGAGTTTTTATAATTAGATGTTTTATTTCCTCTTTTTCAGCGCTTCTCTTATGCGCAACCGCCTCATCTCTCTCTTGAGGTTCTCTATTATCTCCTTTCCATCTTTGTAGAGGTATAACTGAACCCTTTTCCAC
>CAYVVU010000004.1:0-20197 GCA_964455305.1 uncultured Thermoplasmata archaeon | reverse complement strand
TTTCCACCCATCGGGGGTGATAACCACGCATTCGCCGGGACGGAATGTCCGCAATTCTTCCTCGCTGATCGGGACATACTCTTTGAGGTTGTATTCTCCGCCAATTGTGGTGCTTCCTCCTCTCGCTCCGCTAACCTGAACGGGTCTATAATGCCAGAATTGTTTTTTGCCAATCCTCTCCATAAGGAACTTGGATGTTCTCTCATCCCACGCCCTAAAACCGAACACATAACCGTGCCCTGCAACAACCGCATCTGTCAATTCCTTCTTGTATGTGTTATCCACCTGTGCCAACGATTGAATGCCGATAACGGATGTTAAGTGGAACGAACGCCCATAATTAACCAGATTTTGATACAGATTGAGTTTAGGAACATTCTGGAACTCATCAATTAGGAAATATTTGTTGCGTATCTTTCCATCCTTGCCGTATTTGTTCTCCCTTGCGAATGCATACTTAATCGCCCTATCTATGAGTACTCTATAAACGGGTCCGAGAATCTCTCCGTGCTTTACATCATATTCTATGAACAACTTTCGCCCTTGCGGATTTGCTATGTATTCCCTTATGCTCATCTGCGGGTATTCTGCACTTCTGCCAAAACTACCGATGAAAATCTTTGCAATGTTGGTTTGAAGTACGCTCCACACACCTATTGCCTGTTTATCCGCCTGTGGGTTAATATGCTCCGCTATTGCCCGTGTTTCTTCATATTCTTTTAGTTTGTTGTATGTGGCTTCAAGTGAGGAAGTATTGAGGTAATTAACCAAATCCTGATTGGTTGGAAGGAAGTCCTTTATGTTCGGTTTTTCCTGTATTCTGCCGTTTTCGTATTCTTCCAGCATAGCCAGATATTGCTCTATGCTCTCCCTCATAAGAATATATACTACTGCAAAGAATATCTGCCGTGCCGTGTTTATCCAATACTTTTCCTGTGAAAAGTCATCGCTCAATAACTCACTTGCCAACTCCTTTATGTCATCAACCATCCTTGCCAAGGAAACGGGGTCTTCAGGGTCTCTCAAATCCACTTCCCAAAATATGTTCCAAGCGTAATTTCCTTCATCCACGGCAAGGATTATATCCTTCTCTCTATCTCCAAACTCTTCAAGGTAATCTCCCTTCGGGTCAAAGATTATCCACGCAAAATCATCCCTGTTCGGCAACTGCGCCACGATTTGCTTTATCAACTCCGTTTTACCGCTACCGGGCGCACCCACAACCATTATGCCCGTGTTTATCCTATCAAAAATCAATTCACCGTGAGTTTTAGTTGGAATTATGAGTATATCCCTTTTGTTTATGTAGGGTTTCAGCGGGTGGTATTTATCATTAAGGTATTTCCGCAACTTAACCATACCGAATACGGTCAAGGCAAGGATTACAGCAAATATAACCGTGTTGAGGATGAGGTCATCCGATATCGCAATCTGCGGGTATATATTCCACAGCGGGAAAGGATTTGGCGGAATGAACGGAAATACAAAGAGGTAAAATGCAAAGAATGAGGGTATGAGGAGTAATACTGTCCATAGATACCTCTTATCCACTTTCCTTTTGTATTCGCTTTTCCAATTCTTAATGTCCCTTCGCCAGATAGAGAAGATTATTATCGGCAAAACTATGAGGAACGGGAATAAAGCGGTTGCTACTAATGAGAGGAGCAAAACCATCTGGACTCTCCACCTATCCTCCGCTATTTCGTATGTTTTCCAGACATCTTCCGCCTTAATGGGTTGATATGTGGGCATATTTACCACCCTACAAACCCAATCCTTCGTTCATCTTAATTACATCATCAACCGACTTAACGCCCTTGAATTTCCTTATCTCCTTCTCCTCTTTCTCAATCATACTCTCTATCCAATTTGTTTTCCTTATAATCACTTCCAACCTTTCCTCCTTTTCCTTATTGCCCTTCGCCCTCTCTATTATTTTCTTCGGAACGCCTATCGGCTCGTTGAAAATCTGCTTCGCTATGTCCTTGATTAAAACTATTTCCCGTGTACGCATAAGCACATCTTCAGTATAGTAAGCCGTCATAACCACATGGGAGTGCGGGTGGTCTGTGTTGTAGTGCAGAGAATACATGAACCTTATGGAGTGCCTCGCATCCTTTTGGATATACTCCCACATCGTCTTTACCGTGTATTCAGAGAGATATTGAGGAGGGATCCATCTCGCAGGTGCGAATATAATCATCCTCGTAATCCCTGAAACCTCACTCAAATCCACCATGCTCCTTATTTCATTAGCGGTTGCTCTCTTACCCAACTGATTGAAAAGTCCTCTATATCGCCCGTCCAGAAACTCAGATTTCATTGAATGGTATGTTATGTATCCAAGCCATCCCGTTGCTGGGTTCTTTGTGAATATACTCTTAACAATCATATAGGCTCACCTGCCTCCAACCTTATCTTCGCCAACTTCGGTCCTGTCTTATGCCATCTCTTTGAAGCCCTATCCCATATACTCCCATCCTCATACATCACAAAGCGCACATGGACAAACTTAACCTTCAGCCCCTTTACTATCGGATACTCCGCATCGTAGATTATAAGTGGAGTATCTTCCTCCTCCTGCGGTGGAGGCGGAGCGGAACTCTCCTCTTTAGGCGGTTGCTCTTTCGGTGACTCCTCCTTCGGCTCCCTCGGTGGCGCCTCGCCCTTTATCTCCCGCTCCTTCTCCCTTATCTTTCTCTCTACCTCCTCTATGATTTCCTCCTTCGGCTTCTCATCCTCCTTGACCAACTCCTTCGCATCCTCCGATATCCTCGCTATAGTTGAATAAAGCATATCCATAAGCGAAGTCTCCATATCTCCTCCAACTTCCGGAACGCCCTCGTAATCCTCTCTCCCTTCCTCAATATCTATTATCTCCTCCTCAACCAACTCCTCTGGCAAAGGAGGAGGCGTGGAATCCACTTCCACCAACTCCTCCTCGCTCTCCTCTCCCTTTACACCTATCCACTCCCTACCTACAACCCTCTCCTCCTCGCTCATCAACTCCTTCTCCTTCTCTATCGCCCTCGCTGATGCCTTTCTATCACTCACGGGTAAACCATAGCGCCGTAGAACCTCAGCCAACTCCTCAACCCTCGCAGAAATCTCCATCAACGCTGGATTAACCTCATACAGGATTATCTCACGGAGCATATACTCTATGTTCAAGCGCATGTTCGCTTCCTTCCACAACTTCCTATCAAAGTAATCCCTTACTATCTCTGCAATCACACGAGCTACAGATTTATCGTTCCTCTGCTCCTTCAAAACCATTAACTGATTGTAAAGATTTTCCGATAAAGTAACAAGAACCTTTTTGGATTTTGACATCGGATACATATAGCAACTATGGTATATAGTTTTTTCCCAGATAGATATCTAAGAAAATTTCGTTATATCCAATATTTAATTTTTATAGGATATACACAAAATATATCTTTATCTTACTTCTTACATTCCAGATATCTACCATCTGGGTGAGATATACGATTTTTTACCGTGCAAAATTGGTGATTTGCATATACCGATATCTTACCATGATTTATCTTGCTATATCATGAGTAAGTTATATTCACCTACCAGAGATAAAAAAAGAGAGATAATGTGTTGGTATTTCGTAGTTATGGCCCTGCTATCCACCTCGCTAAAGCCCAGATTATACCACCGGCAGCCATCGCTATGATTATCGTTGCTATTGTTGCATCCTTTATGTGCTCCTTCGCTTGTGCCTTCGTTTGTGGGTCACGACTGAACATCGGAATTGCCACAAATACTATCCAATAAACCGCCACTACCGCACCAGCCACTATGCCGATTAGCAGCATTATCTTATTCACTACTGACTGCATATATTGTGTGCCATTCACGGTGTTGTTGTCGTTCTGTCCGAATTGGTTGTAGTCACTACCCGCAAAAGCGGTTGCTATTATCACATTATGCGGGACTGCGTTCAGGATTAACAATCCCGCTATCAACAACCAAATGACCGCTTTCCTCATCTACTCACCTCCAACTTTCAACTTTTCTTTCGCCTTATTCTTCAAATCATCATCAGCCAACTTATAAATCGCTACAAGAAATCTCACCGTTTCATCGTTATCCCGCAGTTCCTCTATTGCCTTTATCTTCCGTATTTCCGATTGTGCCTTCTTGCTAACCGCTATGGTAGTCCATTTCTTCGCCTTTGATTTCTTATTCGGCATTCTCATTACCTCCTTTTTCCTCTACATTCAACTCCTTTGTCGCGAGGTATAACCTCAAATTCCCATCAACATCCTTCTCCCTCGTGAATATGCCATGAGCCACGCCGTAATCAACAACATACATTACATCCGCTTCTTCTATGCCCATCTTTTGAGCAACCGCTTTAAGCACAGTGTCCATCTTCTCGCCATTGTGCCTCTCCACATAATCCTTTACCTCGTTGAGTATTGCAAGTTCCTCCTCGCTCAAACCTTCCTCTTTCGGTGTGCCCTCCTCTGGCTTCCTGCGTTTCGTAGCCAGATAGATAATGAGAATCACTATTGCAAAGAAAATCAGCAGTAGCGGAATGAGTATTGAGAAAATATCACCAGATACCTCTTGCCCACCACCGCCGGTGGCAGAAGCAACCGCCTTTATCACCCACTCATATCTAACCTCATGTGAGCCATCGCTTATGATTAGAATTAGCGTGTGATTGCCCTCTTTGTTTATCTTTATCTTGAGATACTGTCCGTATCCTACCGTTTTGTTGTCCAATATCCAAGTGTAGTTTATCTCATCACCCTTGACATCATACGCCTCTGCGTAGAATGTAATCTCCTTTCCAGCCGTGATATTCTGCGGTATGTCCGCATTCTTTAAGATTGGTGGGTAATCGTAATCCACCACAACCTGCACGGTTGCATTATTCCTGTTCCCTGCATTATCAATAACTATAACCTCAATCTCGTATGTATGGTTGTCTTCAAGGATTAACACATAAGCCGTTAAGCCCGTAGTGTCTATTTCCTTAATTAGCGTTCCATTGGAATACACACGAATAAGCACATGCTTTATTCCGTTCTCATCCGAATATGTGAAGTTCAGCGTGTAGTTGAATGTGTCCGTGAGCGTGGTCGGTTCGGAAATTATCTCTACTGCGGGTGCAGTCCAATCCACTATGACCGTTGCCTTAACGATTAAATCTTCTGAATTTCCCGCTAAATCGTAAGCAACCAACGAAATATCGTATGTGCCTTCCCTACCGAATGAGAGAGTAATCGTCGTTTCATTAGGGAGATATGTCCCCAGATATATCCAAGAGCCACCATCTATGCGGTAATAAACCTTGAAGTATGCTATACCGCTCAAGGAGTCATCTCCACCTATCGTGAATACTATCTCCGTTGCGTTTGTGTATTGCGGTATCTGGGTCGCTATGTATGAGGTCGGTGGAGCCGTATCCACAGTTATGGTCGCAGAATAAACCTCGCTCTCCACTCCTATGTTTGTGATGAATTTCACATAAACGGTATGTTGCCCATCGGTGATGAAATCAACCGCTATCTCCGTTGTGTAGTTGTAGTATTTCCAATCTCCACTATCCACCTTAACCCACATACCTACTATGCTGAATACAGGATCCGAGGCACTCAGATGGAACACCACCGTTGCGTTGTTCGTGAGTTCCGTATCTGTGGTTATGGAACCCGTTGGGCGGTGCCTTACCTCATATATCCAGATCTCGGCGGTTGCTACATGACCCCAGATATCCTTCACGAGAATCCTCACCGTGTAGTTACCCTCCGCTTCGGGCAGGATCACAGTAAACGATGATGTGTTGAACCAGTAAACCGAGCCATTCAGTTCGTAACCGTATTGGGCAACCGCTGAATTTTGGGCAACCGCTGAATTATCGGTTGCGTTCACACTCACATTCACCGTGTTGTTGAAGACTACATACTTCTCGTAATCAATTCCGTTTATCGTGGGCGGTGTGATGTCCAGATACAGGAATTTTGTAGTATTTGCCTCATTACTGACCAGATCCCTGACATACAGGGTTATGTTGTAATAGCCCGTATCAGTCAGATTGAATTTGTAAGTTGAATTGTAAGGTATCCAGCCACTATCATGGATCACGGTCCCGTTCACCGTGACCACAATCCTCATCTCGGCCAGCCCGCTGTCATCCGAGGCATTGAGAATTACCGTTATGTTTTCGTTGCCCACATAGTAGGTTCCGTTCTGGAATGTGGAATTCGCTATGTCAAAATCAGCCGTTGGATTATTCACATCAACAATGAACCATGTTGAGTATGTCTGAGATATGTGTCCTGCAAAATCCATAAAGCGTATGTAAACGGTGTAGTTTCCGCTCTGGTTGAAGTGCATTGTGTAGGTTGAATTCACGGGTATCCATGTGGCGTTGGCAAAATCGGGAGTGAGGGCAACCTGCATATAAGCCACACCTGAGATATTATCTCCATACCAAATATGGAATATTACATCCCTGCCTTGAAGTGTGGAGTTATCGGCGGTTGCTATTCCGCCCCATGGCGGATTGAGATCAACCGTGAAATTCAAACCCACCGTGGCGCTAAATAACCCTGCTCTGTCATAAACTCTTATATAAATGGTATAGAAACCTTCTGCATTCATATAAACCTCAAAGGAGTTGTTTGCTGAAATTACTACGCTGTTGCTGAAATCTGCGCTGAAGGAGTATTCTATCTCAGCAACTCCGCTCAGATTGTCCGTGTAATTCAGGTATATGGTCACATTTCCATCTGCCGATAGAGACGGAGAGGCGGTTGCGTTTATAATGCTCGGTGGAGTAGTATCCACACCAAAATGCACAACTGCTGAATTATCGCTATTTCCTGCAACATCCTCTACGGTTATGTAGAATACGAATTTACCTTCAACCATATTTACCGTTATGTTGGTTGTGGAAGTATCAAGGTCTGTGGTGTAGTATATCGTTCCGTTGCTCTCGTAGAGTATGTGGAGATAAGCATTCTTGAATGAATCTCTCCAATTCCATTCAAAATACACATCGGTGTGATTTACGAAAGTATTGTTCGTGGGCGCCAGTATATCTGGCGGTATTGGTGGCGTTGTATCTATGATTACGAAATCAGTTTCGTTAATCCCATTTCCAGCATAATCGTAAGCCCATATAACTATATCGTAATAGCCATCGGATTGCACCGCACCGCTCATATTCTTTCCATCCCACACAAAGTTGTAATTAATGTAGTAAGTTGCCGTTTCCTCATAGTAAATCAGGTTACCCTGCGAGTAGATTTCTAACCTCCACTTCAAAGGTTCTCCGCCGTTTGATGTACTTGTGCAGTTGATATAAACCAAATCGTAAATTCCATCTCCATTCGGGCTAATTGTGTGTGGCTCTACGGTGTATGAGAACGAGGGGGGCTGGTGGTCTATTACCACTTGGAAGGTTTCTGCGGAAGTTATTGCGTTCCCTGCCTCATCAACCGCACTCACATTCCAGAACAGGGTTTGCTGTGTGGTAAATACTGATACATTCACAACCGAATAGTTGTTCGTGGTGTTTATCTCCCTCCAAAGCGCTCCTCCCGGATAATAAATCCTCAAAATGTATGTGATAGGAGAGGAGTCTGTGGAGTATGTCCATGTGAAATTAACGAAGTTTGAACTTACATAACTGCCATCTGGCGGAGATATGAGGGTTGGAGCTGTAGGCGGTTGCGTATCTATGTGTATATTCACGGGAGAACTCACATTCTCGTTTCCTGCGGTATCGTATCTATAAACTCTAATCGTGTAGTTTCCATCTCCCGCAAAGGTATAGAAAATCTGGAATGTTGTCGTATTCACCTTGATTGTATCAATAACCGTCCCGTTGCTCGTGTATGATATCTCCACAATATCATAACTCCAATTCGCCAAATCGCTTGGGGCTGTCCAATTGATTTGCACGGTAAGGTTGCTCGTGTAGAAGTCATTAGGCGGTTGCGTTATTGTTGGGGCTTCCATAGGCGTGAGGTCGCACCTGAACCACTTATCAGCCGTTCCCGTATTTCCCGCTTTATCTTCCATATAAACATGCACCCTGTAATCTCCCTCCGAAATTACTCCATTGAAATACACACTCGCAACGCTACCGCTTCCTGTCCATGTTGCCCCTGTGACGGGATTTCCTCCCGAATCATATATCGTTATTGCCCAATACTGCAAATTCTCGCTGAAGGTGAGATTAATATAGAGGACATCGTGCCTTCCGTCCCCGTTCGGGCTGTATGGCAGGGGTTCAAGGGTAAAATTAACCACCTGCGGAGCAACGGTGTCTATTATGAACCTCCACCACCACTTTGTAGTTATGAACTGCGTACCATCCCAATATGCTCCACCATCCGCAAATCTGCCGTTGCCCACTTTATCAAATGCTATTACCCACCAGTAATATGTTCCATCTGGAAGGTAGGAGACCCTGTAACTTGTCGTGGATGCGGAGAGATTAAAGATATATTGAGGCGATGAACAATCTGGAGTATCATTTATTATCAGAACATACTTCTCAAGCCCTGTATCTGCATCGCTGGACGCCGTCCAAGTGAATAGCGGATTGCTCGTATTTATTATGGTGTTATTTCCTCCGCCCTCAACTCCTGATTTATAGAATAATGCTGGGATTTTAACATCAAGGCATGTCATATTTGAGGCGCTCCTATTGAGATAGCCGTTTGAACCATAAACCGTGATTGTGTAATTGCCCGTGTAAGCCAAAGCACCGCTCATATTTGTTCCATCCCATACCCATGTGAAATTAGCGGTTGCGTTTACAGAGGGTTTGTAGGTCTTAACCACACCACTCGCATTCGTTACCTCCACATACCAGTAGTATGGAGTGGGTGCCTGAACCTCCACCGTGCAGGTATCGTTGTATCCATCACCATTCGGAGAGAACATAGGCGTAGCCCTAACCGTGAATGTTATTGTGCGTGGATAGAAATCTTGCTCTCCCGCTATGCCATCTATTGGATAGGGATTATCCACAATTCCATCAAAATCGTTATCTGGAGATGTCCAATCATTCCAATAGTTTCCATATCCCGTTGTATTCCAATAATTCCCTCCGCTATCATCCCTCGCCTGTATGTGAAGGGTACTGTATGAATCCGTTGCCCCGTTATTCCTGTAAAATGTGTTGTTGTATATTCTGTTCCCTGTGCCGTTGAGAATTAGTATGCCGTATTCCGTATTTTGTAATATCGTGTTGTTGTATATTTCCGAATTAGCAACCGCCTCATAGCCGAGTAATATACCATACTTGCCATTCCATCCTATAATGTTGTCGTGGATAACCACTCCATCCGTGAGATTCAAATTTATTCCATATGTAGTATGCCCAGATATGTTGTTGCCGTATATTTCCGCCGTTGTTATGTTCCTCAATCCTACCCCTACTCCGCTACCGTTTATAACCGTGTTGTATGAGATTTCCACATTATTTGAACTCAATACTCCAATACCCGCATCACGGCACGATGATATTGTGTTATTTCTGATTATGACTTGATTTTTTGCCGATGTAATTATGCCTACTTTACCATTCTTAATTATGTTATCTATAATCTGAACCGAGGAGGGTTGTTCTCCTCCAAATATTATAAGATCAATACCATTACAATTATTCCCCACATCCTCTATTGTGTTGTTTTCTATTACAAAATCTCCTGCCTTATTTAAAATAATCCCACTAATGAAATATGTTGCCGAATTCGTTGGCTTTATGATGTTATCCCTAACAACAACATTGTTTGCCGTAGATAAATAAATTCCTTGCCCGCCATCAAGATTATCGCTGAACTTCGTTATTGTGTTTTTGATTATGCTTCCAGAAGATTCTTCTAAATTTATACCGCGTAGGTAGTTATCTATCGTGTTGTTGTATATATCTATACCCGTGCTGTTCTGAATATACAATGCCTCATCATTTTTGCCAGCCGTTGACTTGAAAGTATTGTTTTTAATTACGAGATTTGATACTGAATAGAATTCGGCGGTTGCGTTAGTAAAACCACAATTCATAACCACGATGTTTGAATTTTGGGATGAACTACCAAAGGGAACATCAACCACCAATTGCTTATCTACGATTGTTGTGTTTGTTATCTGTATATCGTTTGAAGTTTGAATGTGCATATTTGATAGCAAAAACAAACCATCAATATACACGAAAGATGAATCTTTGATATAGACATCGCTACTTATCGTTTTAGTCGGATTTCCTATTAGGTAAATATCATCCGCCAAGTTCAGAGAAATTCCATAATTGTTAGCGTTGCCAATCGTATTATTCACAAGATATGTGTTTGAACTCACCGTAGAATTAACATATATGTTGTTGTAGTTATTCTCAATAGTGCATTCCTCAATCCTTCCGTTTTTCACATTATACAGATATATTCCGTTGCCTGTGTTGTCGTGAATGTAGCAGTTGCGGATTATGAAATATACAGTCGTGTTCCCTATGTAAATTCCATCTGCCGAACCACCTTGTATTTCATAGCCTTCTATAATATATGGGTCATCAGCCGTTCCGCTTCCGAGCCACCCTTCCGATTGTGCGGTGTTGGAGAATTCCGCATTATTGTTTATTTTAATTGGTGAATGTGGAACATAAGCCCTTGTTCCCACTTCAAAGTTTGTAACCGTTAGTCCCGCTCCCGCTCCTGTGAGGATTACTCCCAGAACCACAACCAATACGGCAACCGCTTTTACTCCTCTCATGGTGATTACCTCCTCCAATCAGGTATGATACACACCTATATAAAGTTATTGAAATTATCAATTTTATAATCTTCTTGTTCACGGGATATAACAAAAAGATTAGTGCGGAGTCCTGTGGTCGCGGAAGGGGTAAAGTATATAAAAGGCGGTTGCTTAATCTTTTTGTTTTCGGAAAACAAAAATATTTTATACGATGATGTCATTACCTTACATGGTGATGTGCCATGGAGAGGAGAGTTTGCCCGTATTGTGGAACCTACATGGAGTGGGCGTATATGCTGGGTCTATGGCACTGTCCCGACTGCGGATTTGCTATGCCAGAAGTAGAGGAAGAAAGAGGATTGATAGCGTGAATGGTGAATTAGAAGGAGAAGAAGCAACTGCTTCAAGGAGTGGAGAGAGGGTTCTCCAAGAGGGATGAAAAATGAGAGCGATAAAGAAAAGTGGAGTGAGGATATTAAGACCTAACGAATACGATAAACTGCTGGATACCATTGAGAGGCAGAAAACGAAATACAAGTATCGGGAAATCATAAATGCGTTACTCTACACAGGGATGAGGTATGTTGAGTTGATGAGATTTCACGAACACGATACCACTCACAAGGATGATAGGTGGTTTGACAAGAAGGCGATGGTAATATATCTCCCACCGGAGGCATCAAGGAAGGAGAAAAGAACGATGAAGGAGAGGTATGTCTATTTATCTTCACAGGGCGTAATCCATGTTGAAAACTTCCTCCTCTATGTGGATAAATTGCCCTCACGGGATTCTTTGAATATGATGTTGAGGTTCTGGGGAAGAAAGGCAGGGCTGGGCAATATATCGGTTAAAACCTTCCGCAAAACTTGGGAGAGTTGGCTGGTGGCTTCATATCCTACCCTAATTCCTCTCATAGCGATGTCGCAGGGACACACAGAGATAACTGCGATGAAGCATTATCTAAATCTGCCATTCACAAAAGAGGATTTGGAAGAAATCAGGATAAGAACCGCTGGGTGGAGCGGTGCAAGAGCGGTTGCTTTAATGGATGAGGGGTGAGAGGTGTTGCGGATGGAAGATGAGGATAAAATCAAGGAAGATATACGAAAAGATATTGAAATGATGAAGCGGGAGTTTGAAACAAAGGCGAGGAAGTGGCTACGGGACCTGTGGCCTTACCGTGGAACACCAGAATTTGAAGAGTTCATGAAGAAGTTTATGGAATGGTATCACTTCACCGTTGGCGTTGTAAATTTCTACGATAGATTACTCGGTGGAAAGGGAGATTGGATGCCCGAACTCCCGTTCTGGCTGGATGAGTATTCAGAAACCGAAAAAGAGAAGGATAAATCGCCCGAGAAGAAGCCAGATAAATCCTAATTCACTCAATAACCACCCTAAACTTCTCGTAGCCTTGCGATGTTCCCTTATTCATCCCTCATCACCGGAAACATTCACTATAACATAAACTTTGAGGGCGGAAGGTTAAATCCTTAATCATTAAGGAGGGCGTTTTGCAGAAAAGGGTCTATTTTAGCCCGAACGGAGAAAAAGGGGGTGGGTTTTTGCCGAACGGAACGAACGGAAATTACATATCTGTTTTATATTTATCCTTACAAAAAAGTGATAAAAAAGTGATGCGCTACGCAAACGCTACCTTGAAGTGCTTGGTAGTGGGTTCAGAGAATATAACAAAGGATTTGATGATGGTTCAAACGAACAAATATAGCAAATCATTTAAATACCAGAATATCATAAAGTTATTAATGAAAAAGAAAGTAGAATATAGAGATGGAGACCGCATAGAAATAGGAGATACCGTTGCTAATGTGTGTATAATTAGAGAGGATGAGAAAACTATAATAGAATTGATTAATGTTCCGAATATCCTTTACGGTACTTTAAAGAAGGCCATTAGTATGGGTATAAAGCCTGAGCTCAGTTATGTGAGAATGAGAAGAGATAAGATCATACTCCAGGATTGGGATTGGATATTGGCTACAGTTAAGAATATTAGAGAAATTATGCAGGTAGCACATAACCATGAGGATAGTGATGAGTATAAGTAAAAAAATTTTTACTTTTGAGGGGTTATTCAAAGTAAAAAGTAAAAAGTAAAAAATTCAAAGTAAAATTTATATACCTAAATACCCATGCCCTCATATGGAGGATAGGGTGCTCAAAATAGGAAAGCAATTCATAAACTTGGAATATTTTGATGATGCTGAACCTATTGCTGAAGAATCACTAATTGTGGGCAGGGAGGATGTGTGTGGAACCCTAAAATGGAGGGCAAACTATGGTTATGGAAGCATAATAATAACTGCTCCCAGGGGTTACGGTAAAACAACCATGCTTTTATGGGCAAAGAAATATGCATACGACCCTGCGGGAAAATTTACTGGATTGATTTTGGATGGAAAGAGTATTAACTGTGCATCGGCTTATTTTCACAGGGTATCAAATGTTCTCGCAAAAGAGATCTTGAAAAGGAGAGAAAATTTCAGCGATAAACTATGCGAATACGCAAGGATGAAGTTGACAACCGATTTGAAAAAATACTCGCCGCCCTATGAGGTTTTATATTCCACAATTTACGAGAAATTGTTGGAGGAAATGGAGAAAGAGGGAGTTAATTTTCCAATATATATATTCGCCGATGAGATGAACGCAATAAGTTACCGGAACGCCTATGAATTCCGAGATTTCCTAAAGGCACATCTTTCCTTGGATAAGAGGATAAAGTGGATAATCACTATGCAACTAAACTTTTATCTAAATTTGCATCAATTGGATGAGGCCTTAGCAGATAGATTTCCTACAAAAATAAGCCTACGGGTGCTCAATCCTGATGAGGTCAAGGAGCTAATCCGTAAGCGGTTGCTTAAAGCGAGGATTAACTACGAGGGAGATGATTGGTATCCCTTCACGGAGGAGGCTGTAGAGGTTTTGGCGGAGGAGTGCGGAGGAGTACCGAGAAATGCCGTAAGATTCAGTAGATTAATTTTAGAGGTTGCGAGTGGTTACGGTATAATAGATAAGAATGAGAGGATTACTGGTTCCTTTGTAAAACAAACGCTAAGAAAGTTTAGATTAGATATATACTCCAGCGTATTGAAGGATTTAGGATATCTCGCTGAGAAAATACATGACTTCCTTCTTTCCACAGATAACGGCTGTGCTAATTTAGTAACTATTGCAAATGCTATTAATACATCAAAGCAGAGGGCACGATATTGGCTACTAAAATTAATTGAGAGTGGTTATGTTGTACAAAAGGAAAGAGGCGTTTATTGTCTAGCACGGGAAAAAGAATTATGAAAGGCATTAAATTTCTTGTAGTTAATGATCATACCACCCATGATGTTGGAAAGAAAATATATGAAATGTGTCTACCTGTGATAGAGAGGGGTGGATACGCTGTAATGTATCTTCCTCACAGCCTATCAGGGATAGAGGGATTTGAATTTCTTGGTATAAATTTCCACAATCTACAGTATGTCGTTGCAGATCTACTCTCCAAAAGGAAATTGGAAAGGCGGTTGCTCATAGCGAAGGACAGAGAAAGTTATGAGGATCTTCTCTCGGCGCTGGGAAAGAGCAAGGATATATGTGGAATAACTATGCTTGAGAGTTTTATTAGATATGTTATGGCTTCAAAGAAGGGAAAACGGAGGATAAACCACTATAGAGAGGAAATTCTCATGAGCATAGCCAGATACCGCACAATAGGTGTTTTACATATTCTCCTGTGGCTTGATTATAATATTAAAAGACACTCAGCCTCCAGAACATATCTATATAACGCCATAAGGAGGTATGGCGAAATAGTCCGATTTTAAGGGTATATAAATGATTTACTTCTTTTTTACTTTATAAAAATGATGGATGACGAGATTTTGCTGTATTTTCAAGCGATTCTTGAGAGATTTTTATCAAAGTAAAAAGATTTTTACTTTTCAAAGGGATATACATGTATATATTATTAGGGGGCGGCAGGGCGGAAAGAGAGTGTAACATGGGGGTATTTTTATAAGAATTTATGTATATTTATTTTCTAATTGTTATAGTTAATTGAAATAACTAACTAAAATAGATAAGAATTTGATAGTAAAAAATAATAAAAGAATCTCTAATATTGTGTTTGTATAATATCCATTTTAATCATAAATTCTTATGATTAAAATAAATCTTTTTCACATTTATTCTTTTATTTAACTCAAACAATCTTAAGTTTTATGAAAGTTAAAAGAAAGCAATAACTTCTATATGAACGGTAGTTGTAGAGATGAAATTGTTTGTTTTGCGATCGTTAGCAAACCCACAACCCTCTACCCAATAATATTATAATATAATATATCCTCTCGGAAAGTAAAAATCTTTTTACTCTTATAAAAATAATTTTGAAATTTGTTGAAATAACGAACTTTTTAAGGGGTGAGGTATTTTCATAAAGTAAAAAAGATGTAAATCGCTTATAAACTTTTCGGTTTTTGGGTTCTATACCTCATCTATTTTTATTAAAGTAAAAAAATTTTTACTTTTGAGGGTCTTAATCGTTTAAGCCTTAAGGCATTGATGAATTAAGTATTAAGAGTTAGGAGAGAGTGTAATTTTGTGGAGTAATGTCTTTATGTCCATGTGGGATAATTCCCACTTCAAATCTTCAATCTTTTCCATAGCGTATTTTCTCACTTTGAGGTATGTTTTCTTGCTATGCTTTTCTTTAACCTCGCGGAGTAACTCTTTAATTTCCTCTATTCGCTTTTCAATATTATCTCTCTTTGACAGAAGCGGATTGTCCATGTATCCCTCATATATGCTATCAATTTCTTTGCAATATTTACTTACAACGCTGGGCCTTCCTCCCCTCTTTGCGATTCTCTCTCTCAGGTGTTGCTCCCGCTGGATGGCAACCTCTACGGCTCCCGTTCCGTAGTAACTCGCAAGGGTCTTCATCTGGAACATAATATCCTCTGCCTTCTTCAAACCTGCAATCTCAACGAAATTCAAGAAGTGTTTGAATGCCTCTTTGAAAAGTTCTTCATCCACTTCACTCTTCTCCACGAAAAACCGCAATTCCCAATAGATTTTCTCATATATTCTCCCTATCTTCTCATTCACATCATCATCCACGGAAAGAATGTATTCTTTCCACCTCTCATCGTAGTGGAACATAATACGATAACAGCATCGTGGTATAAAAACTCTTGTGTTTTTCCACTGATGATTTCACCGTGAAACTTCGTATCTACAAAAGGAGTTGTGGAGAAGGATGGGCGGTGCATTTTTCCGGGCGATCTGGTGGAGGTATAAAACCATTTTATATTTTTCTTTTATGCGGCATAGTATGCTGCATAAAAAACTTTTATATTTTTATTCCATTCATATTCATTTGCACTTCGCTTTTCCATATCCACTGAATATAATTTATCCGATGAGCAACCGCTTTAACTACAACGACAACTCAAATTCTTTCTCTTTTTCAATATCCCTAACGAAAGTATATACAAGTCCCTTGAAAATGGGCGGTCTGTATTCGGGTCCTAATCTTCTCAAAACCTGAATATCGGTGAATTTCTTTTCTCTCAGGAGTTTTATAACCGTTTCTGTGTTTTCACCCTTTACCATATAGAAAACCCACTTCATTAATCCTTTTTTAACTGTTATTTCGTAAAGAAGATCATCACTCACCTTTATCTCCACATCTCCATCAAATCTTTTGTATGTTATACCTCTTTCCTCAAGTTTCTCAATCATCTTTTCAAGATTACTGTCTATATCCTCTAATTTGATTGAAAGCGTTATCTCTCCTTCGCTGTCAATGAGATACTCAAATTTATCCACATCAAACTCTTCAACCATATTATCCTCACTATAACGATAGTCCTACTTCTTTTTTTCCTCAACATCCCTAACAAAGATATATACAAATCCTCTAAAAAAATAGTCTGTATTTCTCAACAAGAATATCCGCAAAATCTTAAGGTTAAAGTTATAGAAAAAATTTAGTAATTTTTTGTATTCAAGGTATATATGACAAAGTTTAGAGAGGAGGCTCTAAATGTTCTTCTTGCTGAAATCTTGCAGGAATACAATTTGATTGCGGAGGGGGAAACTATAACAAATAGAAAACAGCCAGATGTCATAGTGATAGTAGGCGGACTTAAAGTTATTTTAGAGGGAAGGACAAGAAATTATAAATCATTATGTAGAAAGGCTAAAGAAAGGTTAGAAAGTGGGCTTGCAGATATAAGTATAGCCCTTTTCTATCCAAAAGGTCTAAACGAAGCGGGTAGTCAAGATGAGTTAAGAGAAAAAATAAGAAATGCGAGATATGCTGGAAAAATATTTTATTGGGGTAGTAAAGGTATAGAGGAGATGCAATTTAAGGATAGCGCATTATCTGATATTGTGGAAATCATAAATCATATATATGATTTATATATTAGGAATAATCTTTTAATTGAAAAAATAAGTGAAGTTGAGGAAACAATAAGAAAATTAGTCGGTGAAGGAAAGCAAACATCATTATCTTTATCTTTTTACATACCTTTTGGTGATACGCCTATATTTAAAGAACTTGAGAAGGTTTTGGGAATAGGTAATGAAATGGGTGATGAAAATGGTGAAAAAGAAGAAATCTAAATCCAAAAAGATAGATTTGTTGCGAATTTCAAATTTTGTTCTTCTAAACACATTGATATTTCATGAAATCTTGGCAAATAACTATCCAACAAAAATACGCTCATTAAAAAGAATTAATAAAAATCAACAGGCTATTTTAATAGATGAATGGAAAAAAATAATAGACGAAATAAATTATATTCCTATTTTTTCACTTGCTATTAGAATATTGAGTAGTTATCCAGTATCTCCACAAATAGAAAATCTTATAAAAGAATTAAAAAATTTGGCATTGGATTTATTATCATCAGGAGTTTTAATGAAACACGATTTGATGGGGAGGATATATCATAAATTACTCCTTAAAACCACAGGGGGGTATTATGCTACATATTATACCAGTATTCCAGCCGCTATATTGTTAGGAGATTTAATAGTGAAAACGGAACATAATAAATGGTTTTTTGGGGATAAGGAGTTTTTAGAAAATTTTCGTTTAATAGATCCTGCATGTGGTTCGGGTACTCTACTCTCGGCGTGTTATCTGGCGATAAAAGATAGGTATATTACGGAAGCAGATAATGCAGATTTAAAATTTTTACATAAGGTTCTTATGGAGAAAGTAATATGGGGTTTTGATGTTCTTGATTATGCAACTCATCTTTCATTAATAACTCTGGCACTTCATAATCCTAAAGGAATCTTTACTAGTGCGCATATATACACTTTGAAAAACGGTTATGAAAACGGAAAAATATATTTGGGCTCTTTATATCTTTTAAACCCACAATCTAATCTTTTATCTATAAAAGATTGGGCTATAACAGTAGCAAAGAAAAAATCTGATGAGGATGAAAGAGAAAAAGATATTTTAATATCGTCTCTCTATAAGAATTTTGACATAGTGATAATGAACCCGCCATTTTCAAGGAGCGCGAAGCCCAATATAACATTTGGTTATGCTGAGAAAAAAGTGCAAAAACTTATGAAAAAAGAGTTGAGAAAAATAATAAGAGATATTGGTTATCAAGATATAGGAAAGGCAGGATTAGGTGCCCCATTTATTGTTCTGGGTCATAAACTTCTTAAAGAAGAGGGGCGCATAGGAGTTGTTATTCCACGGGCGATTTTGTCAGGGGTCTCATGGAGTAAGATAAGAGATTTAATATGGAATGAATATGAAATAGAGTATATAATTTCTAATTTTGATCCCGGTGATAAACAAGAGAATGTGGAAGGATGGAATTGGAGCGAAAATACAGATTTGGGTGAGGTATTGATAATAGCAAGAAAAACACAAAAACCCTCTAATAAAAAAGAAACAATTTTTGTTAATGTATGGCAAAAGCCCAAAAATAGTGTAGAAAGTTTATTGTTAAGTCAGATAATACGGAAAAAGAGAAAAAATCTGGCTGATAGTTTACTTAATAACTATTGGGAGGATATTGTTCAAGGAGGTAAGACAAAAGCCACTATGTATAAAATACCACAAACGATGTTGAGAGATAATTGGCACATACCTTGTGTTTTTGCACAGCCATCCTTAAATAAGTTTATAATGGATGTTCTTCAAGGAATTCAGATGTCTCCTTTAGATAGATTTTTGTCAAACATAGGACCGGATATAAAAGTAATAAAAACCCATTTTGAGAAAGCAAACTACACAACACAATATCCAATAGTATGGGGGCATCAATCCATAATGAATACCATACAATTATCTCAGACCTTTATAGGGTATGGTAAGCCCAAGAGCTCCAGATGTGATGAAATATACAATGATAATAAATCTACCCTGTTGCTTGCATCAAGGCCTCATATAAACATAGAGAATCTTCTTGCTGTTGAAACACCAAATCCTGTTTTAGCCACTGCGTTTTGGGAACTCAGATTAAAGAAACCTGAATATAAATCGCTAATACTGTTGTGGTTGAATTCCACATTTGGTTTTGTTCTAACACTTGCTTATTCTGTTAATAGTAAGGCACAAATCTTCAAATTAAAAAAAGAACAACTTAAGTATATTCCAATACCTATTCCCAATAGCATAAACTTATCAGAGGCATTAAAATTATATAACAAAATCAAAAATAAGGCATTTCATTCATATCCAGAGGAATTTGATTTGGCATCTCAAGGTAGTGGTGTTAGAAAAATGATAGATGATTTCTTTATAAGCGAACTTAATTTGAACTTCAATATGCAACCAATTTATAAAATGCTGAGTCAAGAGCCGTCGCTTACATTACGCAGATTGTAAAAATTGTGTTTATAGAGTTTGATTTTAAGCAAATGCTTAAATCAACAGATTTATAACTCACACCTAATTAGCCCTACCTATGAACGGGGAGATGAAGTTGCGGGTGAGCAGATTTGTAAGGCAGTATCTAAATCAATATAATGTAGAGAGGGTCAGAATTCTTGCAAATAGAGGAGATAGTTTGTATGTTTGTGCGTATCTTGGGAGCTATCTTGGAAAAATATACATGCGGGTGCAAAACGAAGGGGACAAATTCAAAGTGGTATCTGTGGAGCGGTTATGAGGTTGGTTAAGTTCCTGAAAGAGCGGTTGCCTTATTTCTGGATTGGGGTTTGCGGGTTAGTTCTTGCTTTAATCTCTCTTATCTACTTCCCGTTGGACTCATACATAGTGAGAATTCTCTTTATCGTGGCTTTTAGTGGGTTTTTCTGGGAGATACCCTTCATCCTTGGTAGGTATAGTTAGGGTTGGGTATCACCTCTCTCCCTCCTCCTCTCCCTCGGGCTCCCTCTCCACCACCCTCTCTCCTCTTCGGGGTCTTCTAAACAAAAAATAATGGGGGCGCCCTGCGGTCTGGTAAC
>CAYVVU010000003.1:33549-46251 GCA_964455305.1 uncultured Thermoplasmata archaeon | reverse complement strand
GGGTTATAGAGTTCATAGATTACTATGTTCTTCAAACATATGTGCCTCCGGAAGATGTCGCCGCTATGTTCGCAGAGCCGATTCAGGGCGAGGGTGGCTATATTGTTCCTCCAAAGAACTTCTTCGTAGAACTAAAGAAGCTTTTGGATTCCTACGGAATAAAGCTTGTTATGGATGAGGTTCAGGCGGGATTCGGCAGAACGGGCAAAATGTTCGCCAGCGAGCATTTTAATGTTGAACCAGATTTAATAGCCATGGCAAAGGCCATTGCTTCCGGAATTCCCATGGGAGCTGTGGTTTTCAGAAAAGATTTGGATTTCGGTGTTCAGGGAGCACATAGCAACACCTACGGTGGAAATCTGGTTGCATGCGCAGCGGCTCTGGCTACAATAAATGTTCTCCAGAACGGCTTGGTTGAGAACGCCGCAAAGCGCGGGGAAGAACTATCAAAGATGCTGTGGGAGCTATACGAAAAATATGAAAAGATAGGCGATGTCAGAGGTTTGGGCTTAATGCAAGCCTTTGAACTGGTGGAAGATAGAAAGACGAAGAAACACGCGTACAAACTGAGGGATACGATAGTGGAAAACGCCTATAAGAAGGGATTAATCCTTCTACCATGCGGAAAGAGCGCCATCCGCTTGATTCCTCCACTGTGCATAACTTCGGAGGAATTAGAAGAAGGGATGGAAATACTTGAGAGGGCAATAAAAATTTCACTTTCTTAAATTTTTATGAAAATTAAGGAAGCAGCGCTAAGAGAAATACAGAGAATGGAAAAGGTATTTTCCAATATTGAGATAGTGGAAGATACTCGTTTACTTAATCTGGCCAAATCGTATTTCGCTGATGCGAAATATTTTTATGAAAAAGGTGACTTTCTAAACGCCTTTGAGGCTATAGTAATTTCATGGGCGTATGTAGATGCATTGTTACATTTCGGAAAAGTTAAGGTTTCAGCAGAACTCAAAAAATTTTTTACAATAGGTTAATTATTTTACTTAGAAATAAAATCACTCTCCGCAAATTTTATATATTAATATTAAGATTTAGGTGTTGTAAAAAATTGTTAGGGAGTGAGAAGTATGAGATACGGAGCAATCATCGGGCTGGTTGGTGTATTGTTGGTGATTGCCGGTATCTACTTCGGAAATTCCATAGAGGGTACAAGGTTGACTCCGCATAGCCCTATCTACATTAATGGCGATTCCGATTTCACTCCAGCCAACGGTGTAGTGGGAGGAAACGGGACTGCAGATGATCCATATATAATATCTGGATGGGATATTGATGCATCGGGTTACGACTACGGGATATATATAGGAAATACTACAAAGCACTTTATTGTTAAGGACTGCGTTGTATACAATGCTGGAACTGCGGATATTTACATATACAACGCCACCAACGGTACGGTTACATCCTGTTCGGTTCACAACTCGGGATATGGTATATACATAAAAGGAGATATATTCTGTAATGTCATGAACAACAGTATAGTCAATGTACGCTATGGAATAACTCTTTCGTTAAACTCGCAGTATTGTACCATATCAAATAATTCGCTTTCAAACATAATGTACATTGGTATAGGACTTTATTCCAGCACATATAACACCATAAGAGATAATACAATAATAGATGCAGGGCTTGAAGGAATGTACCTTGGATACACTTCTGTGAGCAACAATATATGCTGCAACAAGATAAACGGAAATAACAATGGCAGTGGTATATACATATCCGGTAATTCTGATGTGAATTATATTGAAAACAACACAATAGAAAATTTGGAGACCTTTGGTATTAAAGTTCTTAACTGCAATGGAGGAGGCATAGGATTTTTCAAGAATAACACTATAAGAAATTCCTCGCAATACGGAATATATATGATGGATTGCACCGGATACCTCATTGAAGGAAACAACATAGTGAACTGCTCTTACGAAAGCATCTATATCAATGGTTCTTCAACGAGTGCAAGCGGTTTTATAATAAAGAATAATGAGATTTCACAGGGTTGCGATGATGGAATATACCTATACAATGCAACCAACTGCCAGATATCTGGAAATTATATACATAATATGTCCACTGGGAGCAACTATATGATCTACACTTTGGCAAGTCATATAACGATTTCTGAGAATGTATTGGAAAACTCGCCGGGCAGATATGGAATATATATTAACGGTGTATCCCCTCACGATATAACGATATCCAGCAATATAATCAAAAATGTGACTACCGGAATGTACATAGGTGGCCATCATACTATCGGGGTGGATTTCCCTGCTTATCAGATAACTGTATATTCAAATAAAATCTCGGATCTATTCAGCAACACCACTCTTAAATCATACGGAATATATGTTTATCTTTCCCATAACATTACGGTTAGAAAGAACAATATAACGAACGCAAATTACGGTGTTTATATGAAAAATGTGTGGTCATCCAGTGTAAGTCAAAACGACTTCTGGAAGATATTTGGACTGAGCTCCAGCTCTATATATTTGTACTATAATAGCGAGGTATCAGTTACCGAGAACGGGATACACGCGGGAGTTTTCGGATTGTGGATGTATTCTTGCGATAACATAACTATTGAAAGGAATGTCTACAGAGAAGAAGGAAGTGCAGTTATTTCTTATGGAAACTATATAAGCACTTCGGAAAACATAACATTTAAGAAAAACACGATAGATTCAATCTATAGAGGATTGTACGGATACAAACTAAAATATTCCGAAATATCTTACAATGATATTGGGGGATGCAGAGATTACGGTATAACGCTAGATTCATACAGCCATCACAACACCATAACTAGGAACGATATATATGAGTGTCAGGCGGAGGCTATATATTTGGATGCACAAACTTCTTACAACGCTATTGTTCATAACAATTTCTGGTATAATAATGGAACAAGTGATTCATATAACTCTTCGCGTCCGCAAGCGGCGGACTTTGGAAGCTACAATTCGTGGTATGACTCTGCTAAAGATCAAGGTAATTTCTGGGCGGACCTTACTTCACCAGACAACGATCACGATGGAATAGTAGACAACCCGTATAAGATAGGTGGAAGTGCTGGAAGTAATGATGCGTATCCACTAACATATAGAGTGCGAGATATAATAAAGATTGAAAGCGATGACGATTTCACCTCTGAGAATGGAGTGATTGGTGGTTCTGGAACTTCTGCTGATCCATACATAATTGAAAGATGGCATATAGATGCAGACGGATACAACTATGGAATATATATTGCAAACACGACGAAGTATTTTGTGGTAAAAAATTGTCTTGTGAAAAATGCTGATGATATAGACATCTACATATACAATGCATCCCATGGAAAGGTAGAGTTTAGCATAGTAAGAGCATCTACATCTACTGACAGCGTAAAAATAGAGATATCCTCAGATGTTAGTATAGAAAATAGTTATATCAAAGGTTATTCGTTGTTATCTACTGTCAACCACGGCATCATTATTCAGGGATCAAGCAGTATTAATATACAAAGTACAGAAATTTCCCAATCATACTATGGTATAATGGTGTATTCATCAAGCGATATTTTCGTGGCTGATGTTCCAATAAATACCTTTGTGGACTACGGCATTTATCTTTATCAAGTAACTTCGTTTACTCTCTCTAATGTGAGTGTAGATAATAGTGATTACTCTGCAATATACCTTGATCACTCCTCTTCTGGAGAGATTTCCGGCGGTACAATGAGTAATGCTGGGGATCATGGTTTTTATCTATCTTACTGCTCTTGGATAACGATCTCATCCACAACTTACGGGAACGATAAGGATGGAGTACATATTGAGAACTCAAACAACATAACAATAGACTCCTCTGAAATTTATCTTAATACATTTACAGGGATAAATATATACAAGTGCGATTATATTGAGGTTACCCAATGTCACATTCACAACAATTCCAAAGATGGAATAAGAGGTTTATATGCTAATCACACAACAATAATATACAACAAGATAGAGAATAACACATTATACGGGGCGTATCTCTCGGGTTCATACGGAGGTCTCATACACCACAATAACTTTTACTATAATCACGGAAGTACGGATACCTTCAATCCAGCGAATGTGCAAGCGTACGATGATACCGCCTCCAATCAATGGGATAACGGCACGGAAGGAAACTTCTGGCGTGATTGGACATCACCTGACAATAATGGCGATGGAATAGTGGATAATCCCTACATATTGGATGGTGGTGCTAATGCACAAGACAGATATCCACTGGCGCAGCCTTATGTGTCAGAACTCCAGTTTATCTACATCGTAATTTCCCTCGGAGTTGCCGCAGGAATATTTTATAAAAGATTTTACTAAATTATTTTTATTTTTTATCTTGCCATCATAGCCCTTATTCTATCGCCGCAGTTCTCCAATCTATCCGCTATATCGCCGAGCAACATAACTAATTTCATTAAATGATAAAATTCGCCTGTACTCAATATATCTTCCATTTCAAATAATTTCTTTGTTATTTTTCTCTCTATTTCATCGCTTTCGCTTTCAAGTTGATGAAGCTCCCTAATGGCTTTTTTGGTCTCCTCTCTAACCTTACCCGAGAATGAAGTTTCCACGAGTTCATTTAACCTTCCGACAACTTCGCTGTATTTCTCCATACACTCCTCCACTTTATTCAAAAGATCTTCAAAATCTTTTTGGAGATCATCTCTTGGAGGTTTTTCCCTCATGGATATCCAGACGCCTACATCTTGCATAACATCCATAACCTTATCTTCTTCACTTAACAGCATAAGGAATAAACTCTTGTCCACGGGCATCAGAATGCTTGAAGGTAAGTGATTTCTTATATTTCCTTTAATTCTGTCCGCTTGGCTCTCAAGTTCATCTATCTTTTTCATACTTTGTTCAAATTCGCTGAACTCCCCTTTCAAATATGCCTCAAACATTTTCTTGAGTTCTTGTCCGCCTTCCAAAACTATTTTTGCATGCTCCATAAGCTTTTCAAACGGACTCCTCCGAAGGGTTTTTACTATTGGAATTCGCGCCATTTTATAACACCCCCATTAGCAACAGGAATATTCCAGCCGAGGTTATTGCGGCTACTGGAAGAGTAATAGCCCAAGATATAATAATGTTTTTTATAACCTTAAGGTCCACCGCCTCCAACCCTCTGGCCAAACCCACGCCTATGACCGCCCCCACCACGGTATGGGTTGTGGATATGGGCATTCCTAGTTTTGAGGCAACAAGAACTGTCGTTGCGGTACCAAAATCAACGGAGAAACCTCTGGTATTCGTTAAACGAGTTATTTTAAAGCCAACAGTCTTTATTACTTTATATCCCCATGTAGCCACGCCAAGTACTATCCCAAAGGCGGCGAGAGCCAGAAGCCATGTGGGTACAGGAACTTTGGCGCCGAGTGAGCCGGTTAGCGCATAATTAATCGCTGCGGCCATAGGACCAGAGGCATTAGCAACATCGTTTGCTCCATGAGCAAACGCCACATAACAAGATGTTGCTATCTGCAACTTTCTGAACATTTCCTCTATGCGATCTATTTCGCTACCTTCTACAAGTTTTTTTCTTCCTGTAAGTATGTATGAAAGCAGTACACCTATAAATCCCATGATTGTGGCTATTGATATCCAGTATGGAAAGTCTACATTTTTTCCTATGGGTGTTAGGTATAATGAGAAGATGGTTGATGAAAACAACAAGGCAAAAGCAATAATATATGTTCTTTTTCTTATATCCTCCCTTAAAAGAGATGTTCTTACCGCAATCCTGCTGAAAAAATATCCATTGAGAAATGCAAATATTCCTATTATTACAGGAGAAATAATATCATCTTCTGTCCCAAGGACCATCTTTCCCAAATTTGTTTTCATAAGCAGGGAGAGTGATATTATGAAGGCGGTTGCGCCTATTATTAAAGGACCGTAGAGTTTCGTTCTTTCCAGAGGTCTATCACTCTGAAAAATTATTTTTACAATTCCTTTGAAAACAAAATAGGCTATTATCGCACCGGCTATCGGGGATAAAAGCCAGCTCAGGGTAACTTTCCCTACGGTTCCCCAAGAAATCGGATCTTTACCGCTCATAAAGAAGTAAACCATACCGACACCCCACAGTCCTCCAACTATTGAGTGGGTAGTACTTACTGGCAACTCTTTCCAAGATGAGATGGTAAGCCATATCGCGGCGGATATTAAAGCTGCAAGAGCGCCTATAGCCAAAATATGTGCATCTCCAATAACTTCGGGGTCAATTATACCTTTCCTTACAGTATCCGTCACATGGGAGCCGACAAAAACAGCGCCTGTAAATTCCATTATCGCACCCAATACTATTACCTGCCTGTATGTGAGGGCACGAGCACCCACGGCGGAACTCATAGAATTGGCAAAATCATTTGCTCCTATACCCCATGCCATATAAAGTCCTGCAGCCAGCGCTATTATCAGTATGGGGAGGAACATCAGCGGGGAGAATGGAAAATTTGAATATATACTTTGTCTAAATAGAATATTTGCGTCAAATATATCTATATAGAAGCATGTAGTTTTCTGTGAAAATATCATCTAAGGATTTCACTAATAAAAAATTGTTATATTCTCCGCCGAAATTCTCCCCCAATGTCAGGAGGTAATACTCCTAAAAAAATAGGAGTTTATGTCTGCCACTGCGGAGGGAACATATCCGATGTTGTAAGTATAAAAGATGTTATGGAAGGGATCAAAGGGATGGAGGGGGTAGCGATAATCAGGGAAGAGGAGCATATGTGCTCGGAAAACGGACAAAAACTCATATTGGACGATATAAAGAATTATGGATTGGATGGGGTTGTGGTTGCCGCATGCTCTCCTCAATTTCAGGGTCAAACATTTAGAAGAGTTTTAGAGAAGGCGGGGTTGAACCCGAACATGGTGGTTATGGCCAATATAAGGGAGCAATGTGCTTGGCCTCACTGGGAGGATAAAAAATCCTCCACGAAAAAGGCGATAAGATTAACTAGGATGGCCGTTGAGCAATTGAAGAATCGCATTCCCGTGGAGAAGGAAAAGGTGAAAATAGGAAAGAATGTTTTGGTTATAGGTGGGGGCATCGCGGGTATACAAGCTTCCCTTGATTTGGCTAACGCGGGATACAAAGTTTATTTGGTTGAGAAAAAACCTAGTATAGGGGGACACATGGCCCAACTTTCAAGAACTTTTCCCACTGAGGATTGCTCCTCCTGCATTCTCTCTCCAAAAATGGCGGAAGTTGCGGAGCATCCCAACATTGAAATAATGACTAATTCGGAGGTAATTGAAGTTAGTGGAAGTATAGGAAACTTTCACGCCAAAATAAGAAAAAACCCAAGATTTGTGGATCCTATGAAATGTACCGCTTGCGGAAGATGCGAAGAAGTATGTCCGATAAAAGTGCCAGATGAATTTAATCTCGGATTAAAAAAGAGAAAAGCCATATATCTACCATCTCCCATTGCTGTACCTCACGCCTATGTTATAGACCCAGAAGCGTGTGTTAGATGTAAGATGTGCTCAAGGGTATGCGACCCCAAGGCAATAAATTACGAGGAAAAGGAGGAGATAGTTGAGATTAAGGTGGATACGATAATAGTCGCAACAGGCTTTGATGTATTTGATGCTAGGTTAAAGCCCCAGTACGGCTACGGAAAGTACAAGAATGTTGTAACATCACTGGAACTAGAAAGGATGATAGTTACTGCTGCAGAAGGAAGACCATTGAGACCGATAGGCAGGAATATTGCGTTCATACAGTGCGTTGGCTCACGGGATTCTCAAGTTGGGAATTTATACTGCTCCAGAATATGTTGTATGTACGCAACGAAACTCGCTTCTCTTTTAAAAAGGGGCGATCCAAGCAGAGATGTTTATATTTTCTACACGGATTTGCGTGCTTACGGAAAGGGATTTGAGGAATATTACCGACGCGCTCAGGAAAGCGGAGTGAAATTCATAAGGGGAAGGCCCGGAGAACTTATGGAAAATCCAGATAATGGAAAAATAATAGTTCGTGTTGAGGATACGCTTACCAGAAATATAATAGAGAAAGAGTTTGATTTGGTAGTATTATCTGTAGGTATGGTTCCGAGCGAGGGAACGAAGGAAATAGCAAGGATTCTCAAACTTCCGCAAAGTTCTGACGGATTTTTGAAGGAATTGCATCCGAAGTTCAGACCTGTGGATACGAACATAGAAGGGATATTCATAGCCGGAACCGCTCAGGGGCCTAAGGACATACCGGATACCGTTGTTCAAGCCAGTGCGGCTGCAGCCCGTGCCATGGCGATAATGAACAGGGGAGAAATAGAACTTAGCCCGATAAAGGCGTATGTGGATGAGGAGAAATGCGATGCTTGCGGTCTATGCATAGATAAATGTCCGGTGGATGCGATAATGATGGAGAAAAAGGCCAAGATAATTCCCGCTATGTGTAAGGGTTGTGGAATATGTATAGCCTCATGTCCAAAAGATGCCATAGACCTCAAGGTATTTTCCAATGATGAAATCATTTCAGCGATGAAGGCCGCACTTGAGGATAAAAAGGAGGGGGAAGTGAGGATTATTGTATTTGCCGACGATATGTGCACATATACATTGGCGGATGGTGTTGGAACGAACAAGCTCTCATATCCAGAAGGTGTACACATCATACGAGTTCCATCATCTGCGCGAGTAACTCCAAAACTGATTCTGAAGGCATTTGAGTTAGGTGCCGATGCCGTTTTCTTAGGAGAATGTGAAGATGCGGTCTCGCCCTTTATAGGGACGAATAACGCAATAAAAGAAAATGTAAAAAAGGCTAGGGAAATAATGAAGAAGTTGGGGATAGAGGAGGATAGGGTTAGGGCGGAAACCTTCGTTACAGTCATGTACAGAAAATTCGTAAAAATAATGGAGGAGATGGAATCCTTGGCGAGGAGGTATGGAAATATTCCCGAGGAGGTTAGGAGAAGGATAAGGGAGGTGATTGGATGGTAGGAGTTTTCAAGATTAAGAAGAAAAATAATGACTTTATTGCGAAAGTTATGGAGTTGAGCGGTGAAAACATAAATCTATGCGAGCAGTGCGGGATATGCACAACGAGTTGTCCGATGGCGGATGATATGGATATAACTCCATCCCAAATTATGCATCTTGTCAAGATAGGCGATGAATCCGTATTGCAGACAGAGGCAATATGGTTCTGTGCCTCCTGCTACTCCTGCACAGTAAGATGTCCAAGGGGTATAGATTTGTCCAAAGTAACCGAGGCTCTCAGAGCCATGTTGCTAAGAAAGGGAATAAACAAAGTGGAGTTGGAGGATATTGGTGAGAAAGAGGAGGAAATTCCAACGATAGCTCTTGTTAGCATTTCAAGAAAGTTCACGGGATGATCAAAATGAGGTTGTCATATTATCCTGGATGTACCCTAAAACAATACGCGAAGAATTTTGAAAAATCCACTTTAGTTACGGCGGAAATTCTAGGAATAGAACTTGTGGAATTACCCAGATGGAACTGTTGCGGTGCAGTTGCCTCCTTAACTTCCGATAATCTTATGTATCATATCGGCGCGGTGAGAAATTTGGTTAGAGTTGAAAATATGATTTTTGCAGGAGAAATTAGCGATAACCGCCTTGTAACTCTTTGTTCAATGTGTTTCAATGTCCTAAAAAGGAGCAACAAGAGATTCAGGGAAGATGATGATATGAGGGAGAGAATAAATATGTATCTGGAAAGGGATGGCGAAAATAGGTATGGCGGAGGGGTGGAAGTTGTGCATTTCCTTGAAATTCTGCGCGATGAAATAGGATTTGAAAATATAAAGAAAAAAGTGGTGAAAAATCTCGGAAATCTCAAAATCTCTCCGTACTACGGATGCACGCTTTTAAGGCCAAGAGAGATCGGAATTGACGATCCCGAAGAGCCGAAAATTATGGAGAATTTAGTTACCGCACTAGGAGGAAAAGTCGTAGAAAATCCTTATAAAAAATTCTGCTGCGGAAACTATTATACCTTAGGGAAGAATAAGAAAATAGTTGTGGAGCGCACAAGGAAAATAATAGAAGCCACCCGTAAATTCGGCGCTGATTTGATAATAACTTCCTGTCCACTCTGCCAATTCAACTTAGACAGAAGACAGGAACTGGTGAAAGAATACTATCCGAAATTCAAATATATGCCCGTTCTTTATTTCACACAACTCATGGCCATTGCCTTCGGGAGTATAGAAGAGGCGGGTCTTGAAGATAATTTCGTTAATCCCATAGATTTGCTAAAAGATAAAGGCGTAATTTGAACAAAAATTTTTATACCTGTAAGGTATTATACCTGGTGGGTATAAGATGAGATTCTATGATAGAGAAAAGGAGATAGAAATTCTTCGAAAAGGTAGAAGAGTAGCAATTATAGGACGAAGAAGAGTGGGAAAAACTAGACTTGTAGAGGAAGCGCTAAATCCTATAACGCTTTTCGTTCATGGAGAAAAGAACGAAATACTTATATGCAGGGATTGGATTAAAGAAATAAGTAAAAGAAGGTATATACCCGAAAGTCTTGGTACAATGAGCGATATTGTTGAATTTCTCATACATGAGGGAGAGACGGTTTTCATAGATGAGTTACAGAATGCAATGAAAGTTAATCCTTCGTTTCTATATGACTTGCAAAGATTACTTGATAAATACAGGAATGCAAAAGTTGTGGTCACAGGTTCTCTGATAAGTATGTCTAAAAAGTTGATTGAGGATTACAAAGCGCCACTCTATGGAAGATTTGATTATACAATAAAATTAAGAGAACTTAAATTCAATACTATTTATGAAATAATGAGGGATTTGGGATACGGTATTGAGGATGCCGTGGTTATGTGGTCCGTGTTCGGCGGTCTTCCCAAATATTATGAAACCTTAGAAAGGTTCGGTGTGCCTGTATATGATTTCATACGACTTATGTTCTACGAGGAACCATATCCAATGCTCAGCGAGGTTATGCTCATGCTTAAGGAAGAACTAGGCAAGGAATTCCGAACATACTTTAGTATACTTCAAGCGATAAGTGATGGGAATAGAACCTTAGGAGAAATAGCTTCATATATTGGCGTAAAGAGTACAAATATAACTAAGTACATTTCATCGCTTCTAAATGATTATGAACTTATACGAAGACGAAAGAACGCATTTGGTAAAGGTAAGTATAGATATTATATATCTCAGAATCTCATTGATTTCTGGTTTAAAACTGTTTGGAAGAATTATTCCCAGTACGAAGTGGGCATGGTAGAATTTTCCGAAGATTATATTCGGAGATATGTTGGAAGAAAGTATGAAGAACTCGTTGAGAAATACATTCACAAATTTGTACCATTTAAAGTTAAAAGTGTTGGGAAGTTATGGGGCAAATATACATCAACAGAAAAGTATGGAGAAAGCTTTGAAATAGATCTTGTGGCTGTGGGTGATGAGGACATCGCTGTGGTTGAGGTTAAATGGGCAAAACTTAATGATAGGGATGTGAAAAAAGAACTCAACAAGCTTAGAATGAAGGCTAATGAAATAAAAGATGATAGAAAAAAACATTTAATACTCGTAGCCAAAAAAGTGGAGAATAAAAGAGAAAATGTGTACGATCTAGAAGATATTGAAAAGATAATTACTTCTCTTTCCTGATACGCAGTAGAATTATTGTGGATATTGTCGCCACCGCTATGATTATCGGAATATACTCCTAATTTTTTAACGGTTTGGTGTTTTTTAATATTTTATTTAAAATTATTTTACAGCATAGGGTTCGGAGCAATAAAAAATTTTATAATCTATCCCCTCTTATTCCTAACGGTCATGGAGGAAAAGAGGATACTGTTCCGAATTGAGGAAAATCCGGATATAACCGTAGGGGAATTGGCCGAGTTGATAGAGGAATTTCAGAAAAGGTATCCTGATATGGAAATATATTTTGATGGTGATTTAATGGCCATCTGCGCCCGCCCGAAGTTTGAAGAGTGAGGTGATATGATATGAGGATGCTTCTTATACATTCGGATTACATAAAATACGAAGCGAAGGAAAAAACCAAATACGCTGAGGAAGGCGTACCTTTACAAAACGAAATGAGCGAATGCTTGGTATGTTTTGTTAGCGTAGAATCTTCCGATGATATGGAAACGGTGAAATCCGCCAAAAATGAAATTATGAATGTTGCGGAAAATCTCAGTGTGAAAAATTTGGTTATATATCCTTACGCTCATCTGAGCAGCGATTTAGCCCCTCCGGAGAGAGCGGTTGAAATCCTTAGGAAAATGGAGGAAATTATGAAGGAGGAGGGCTACCAAGTTATACGCGCTCCATTCGGATGGTACAAATCTTTTGAAATAAAATGCAAAGGTCATCCTCTGAGCGAATTATCCAAGAGCGTGTCCAAGGAGGAAATATCCCTGGCGCTCAAATCCGAAGAAACTAAGAAGAGCTACTACTACATATTAACTCCCGATGGAAAACTAATTGATGTGGAAGATTTTGATTTCTCGCAGAATCCAAAATTAAAAATTTTTGCGGATTACGAAATGCACGGCACCCGCGCTGGAGGAAAGGCACCTCACCTTGATTTAATGAGGAAGTTGGAAATAGCGGATTACGAAGAAGGTAGCGACCCAGGAAATTTGAAATACTAC
>CAYVVU010000003.1:31808-33539 GCA_964455305.1 uncultured Thermoplasmata archaeon | reverse complement strand
GGGCAGGTTAATCAAATCCCTGCTTGAAGAATTCGTTACGCGAGAGACAATAAAATACGGAGCGATGGAGGTGGAAACTCCAGTTATGTACGATTATAATCATCCTACACTCCATTCATACCTCCAAAGATTTCCTGCTAGGCAGTATATAGTTCTTTCTGGAAAGAAGAAGTTTTTCCTGAGATTCGCGGCATGCTTCGGGCAGTTTCTTATGCTCAGCAAAACGACAATATCTTACGCCAATCTTCCGCTAAAACTTTACGAACTGACCAGATATTCATTCAGAAGGGAGCAGCGCGGCGAACTGGTTGGGCTGAAGAGGTTAAGGGCATTCACCATGCCAGATATGCATACGATAGTTGCGGATATGAATATGGCGAAGGAAGAATTTGAAAATCAGGTCAGGATGTGTCTGAGAATTCTTGATAGTATTGGGCTGGATGAGGAGGATTACGAGATAGCACTGCGCTTTACCCGCGATTTTTATGAAGAGAACAGGGAGTTCATAGAGAAACTCGCTAAAATAATAAACCGCCCGATATTCGTGGAAATGTGGGATAAGAGGTTCTTTTATTTCGTTCTGAAGTTTGAGGCAAATTTTGTGGATGCAGCCAATAAAGCGTCTGCCCTAAGCACCGTGCAGATAGATGTTGAGAACGCGAAGCGGTACGGAATAACTTATGTGAAGGAGGATGGAAGCAGAGAACACCCGATAATAATGCATACATCGCCCAGCGGAGCAATAGAGAGGTGTATGTATGCGCTTCTTGAAAAAGAGGCTATGGCACAGGGAAGAAAGCCCATGCTTCCCTTGTGGCTTTCTCCAACCCAAATAAGGATAATTCCTGTTGGAAGGGAACATATGGATTATGCAGAAGAAGTTTACGGAAAACTTTCGGAGTTCCGTGTAGATATAGATGATAGAGATATAACCATGGGGAAGAAAATAAGGGAAGCGGAAATGGAGTGGATTCCCTACATAGTGGTCGTTGGAGATAGGGAAGTGTGCGAGAAAAAAATAACCGTAAGGATAAGGAAGAGCGGAGAAGTAAAAACGATTGATTTAGATGATTTCAAAGATATGGTTTCTTCGGAACTCGGCGATATGCCGAGAAAACCCCTCCCTCTTCCCAAATACCTGTCCAGAAGGCCGAAGTTCAGATGAAATCTATGGCGAATAAAGAGGAAATAATTCGCTCTCTGAAAGAGGATCTGAGGAAAAAGGGTTACGGAATAGTGGGAAGACATTCCGCGGTGAAACCTTGCCTCTGGACAAAGAAATCAATTTTGGATGAGGGTGTATGTTACAAACAGGTTTTTTATGGAATAGAATCACACAGATGCTTGCAGATGAGTCCGACCGCGTACTACTGCACACAGCGATGCATCTTTTGCTGGAGACCCCAGTACTTTACCGCGAGGGAGTTTGAGGAAGTTGATGACCCCGAGTTCATAATAGAGGAGAGCATAAAACTTCACAGAAAACTCCTCGTGGGATTTAAGGGAAATCCGAAAGCAAATCTGAGAAAGTGGGAGGAATCTCGCAATCCAAAGCATGTCGCAATTTCTTTGATAGGCGAACCCACCCTCTACCCAAGATTGGGAGAGTTAATAGAGTATGCTCACAAAAAAGGAATGACCACTTTTTTGGTTAGTAACGGAACAATGCCCGAGGTTATTGAGAACCTTGATCCCTTGCCCACACAACTTTACATAACGGTGGCCGCCACA
>CAYVVU010000003.1:5837-31798 GCA_964455305.1 uncultured Thermoplasmata archaeon | reverse complement strand
ACTTATTCCAGATTCGTGGGAAAAATTAATGAAGACATTATCTCTTTTTCCTTCGTTAAAGACCAGAAAAGTTATCCGCCTAACCCTTGTTAAGGGTCTAAATATGGAGGATGTTGAGGGCTACGCAAAGATAATTGAGAAATACGAACCGGATTTCGTGGAACCGAAAGCGTTCATGCTCGTTGGTTCAGCAAGGGAAAGATTGAAAATAGAAAACATGCCAAGACATGAGGATATAATGAATTTCGCTAGAAAACTTGCGGAACTGACTTCTTATGAACTTGTGGCTGAAAAAGCAGAGAGTAGAGTTGCTCTACTTATGAAGGAAGGGGTAAAGAGGTTTATAAATACCTAAATACAACGATGCACAATCAATAACTTTAAATATGGTAATGAAATTATTCTACTTATGTTACCACAATTTGTGGATAGACAGAAGGAACTACAATTCCTAGAAACACTTTATAAAAGAGATGGATTCAATCTTGTAGTTATCTATGGGAGGAGGCGCGTAGGAAAAACCGAACTAATAAAGAAATTTATGGAGAATAAGCGGGGTTGTTATATTCTCCTAACAAACGAAAGTTTGAAAGAAAATCTGAAATACATAAAGGAAAGTTTTGCGACAGTCCTTGGAAAGGACTACTATGCAAGATTGGAGGTAAACAGCTTTTATGAACTGTTTAAATATGTGGATTTCGGTGAGGATAAATTCATCATTGCACTAGATGAATTTCCGTATCTTCTTGAGATAAATAAAGGTTTATTAACAACTTTTCAAAAAATAATTGACGAAATTCTTTCAAAAAGAAATGTTATGCTTATACTGTGTGGATCATCTCTTTCAATGATGGAAAATGACATTCTTGGATATCGGAGTCCACTTTACGGGAGAAATGTGAATGTTTGGAAACTTCAACCCTTTGACTTTAAAACAATATACTCTATTTTTGGGGACATATATACGGCAATTAATGTTTTTTTCACATTTGGAAACATACCGTACTATATTTCCTTTTATGATCCTAATAAATCGCTTGAGGAGAACATAAGGGATGTTGTTTTAACCAAAGGTATGAATTTATACGATGAACCCCTAATTTTACTGCGCCAAGAGTTTCGCGAATCCCGAATATACAGGCTTATTCTAAAATATATTTCGCAAGGGTACAAATCCATAGGAAAGCTGTGTTCAGCGACAGGCATGGATAAAAGTAACCTTAGTAAATATCTGGAAACTCTTAAAGAGACAGGTATAGTGGAACATATAGTTCCATTTGGTAAAAAAAGAGGAGGTATATACGAAATTTTGGACCCATTCATGGATTTCTGGTTCAGGTATGTTTATCCGTACCGTGGAGACCTAGAAATAGGAAATATAGAAAAAGTCTTAAAAATCTTTAGTAAAGATAAAAAAAGGTATTTCGGATACAAGTACGAGAAACTTGTGCTTCATTTACTCAAAATGAAAGTATTTCCAGAACTACAAAAATACAAAGAATACACTAAATGGTGGCATAAAGGGGAGGAAATAGACATAGTGGGAATAAACAAAAATGCATTACTTCTCTGTGAATGTAAGTGGAGAGAAGATGTTGACGGAGAAAAAATACTGGAAGAAATGAAAAACAAATCAAAATTGATAAAATGGAAAGGTAAGATTGAGTATGCAATATTTGCAAAATCTTTCTGTGTTAGACCCGAAAATGTATATACCTATGATCTGAAGGATATTGAAAAAGCGATTTCTAAATAAGGAAGAATTCGTAAGATTTTTATATAGAAATGGCATACCCACTTACGGTGAAAAATATCTTGATAAGGAAATCTATGATTATCTGAGAAGCGAGGGAAAGCTTCTTGAAAAAATCACTCCGAAGGTTATCAAAGAGAAGTATCTCGCTGATAAAACATATGTTGAGGTAAAGAAAATATACGAGGCTTTTCTGAAAACACCGGGAGAACTTCGCCTGGTATCCAAGAAAGCTTTCATAGAAAGCATAAAAGATGGGGTAAAAACAGGTTTATTCGGTTATGGCTATCTTAAGGATGGAAAGGTGGAATGTAAATATATAAACGAAATCCCTATGGTAAATGATTTGGAGGATAATGCAGCCATAGTTAAGCGCGAAATGTGCATAAAGGAAGAGACTTCTGAGGTTTCAGAGGTTGGGATTCCATCACAGGAAATAAAAGAGACTGGAGAGCAGGAAGAAATAAAACCACAAGTTAATACGATTTCTAAAATATACCTGAAACTTAGGATTCCCACAGGGCAGATGGCAACAATAACAAGGGTCGTAAACTATCTAAAGAATAAATTTAATCTGTGCGATGTGCAGATAATAATCCGCGCAAGCAACGGAGAGATGCGAGTTTCAGATTACGAGGATAAAGTCATGGAGGCGATAAAACAAGGAGGTATTGAGATAGAAGAGGAAAATAAAGAATAAGAGTGAACAATATAGACGACTTTTATTCAAAAGCATTCCACTTAACACTTTGCTACCCATTAAACATCCACCACACATAACCAAAACAATTATATATCCTAAAATCATTACTTTGAAATAATGTTTGGTGATAAATTTATAATCCTTGGAGTTATTTGCATTCTTATGCTCTCAATTTTACCGATAGATACCAATTGCGAGAAAAAATGTGGCGAAGATTTCTCTGAAAATCGGGCGGTGAGTTTTACCGAGATGGTGGAAATGAGGGATGGGACCAAACTCGCTACGGATATATATTTACCTGATGACTATGAAACCTCTGGAACTCTCGGTGCAATTCTTTTACGCACTCCGTATAACAGATTAAATTATGCATCCACCGCCACCAATTGGGCTAATGCGGGGTGGGGTGTGGTGATTCAGAGTTTTAGAGGCAGATTTGGCTCGGAAGGGGAGTTCATGATGTTTAAGGATGCCGCCAGCGATGGTTACGATACTGTGGAGTGGATTGCATCTCAAAACTGGTCAATGGGAAAAGTAGCTACTTACGGTGGATCTGCTCTGGGAATAAACCAATACTTTTTGGCATCTGCATCGCCACCTCATCTGAGATGTCAGGTGATTTATTTTGCCACTCCCGAACTGTACTATTACGCAAATTATGTTGGAGGAGAGCTTCAGAAAAACATTACGGAAGGTTGGCTTAATGGAGTGAACGGAAGTCAATGGCTTCCTTTAGTGTATGAGAATGAAAATTTCAGTGGGAGTTTTTGGGGAGACATAAGTATGAGTTATGGGAACAAATACCAGAATGTAACCGTCCCCGCACTTCATGTGGCTGGCTGGTACGACTGCTTCTGCGAAGGAACTCTTCAAGGATTTATGGGATATCAGTATCTGGGTGGAAGCGGCGCGAAAAATAAACAGAAGTTGGTTATAGGTCCTTGGACGCATGGAAATAGGGGTAGATATCAGGGGGAACTCGTTTATCCGTCAAATGCGGAGGACACAATAACTAGACCTATGATGTTAGATTTATTGAAACAATATGTTTTGGAGGAATCATCAGACTTTGATTCTTATCCAAATATCACATACTATGTTATGGGGGATGTTGATTCTCCTTCCGCACCTGGAAATTATTGGGAACATTCCGATGTTTGGCCCGTTACCGCAAGATATACTCCTCTTTATTTGAGAGGTGGTGGCTACTTGTCCTTTGAAAAACCATCAGAAAACGAGGGAAGCTCCTCATACTATTATGATCCGACGGATCCAACGCCTACCATAGGAGGAAACAATTTAATATTGCCCAAGGGACCGTACGATTTGAGTTCGCTTGATTCCAGAGATGATGTGTTAGTTTTCACATCAGATGTTCTAACTGAACCCATCAAAATAGTCGGTCCGCTGGTAATGAAACTCTATGTATCTTCTGATTGTCCAGACACAGATTTCAATGTTAGGCTTGCAGATGTATATCCTGATGGTCGAGCCATGTACATAGCCGAAGGTATAATAAGGATGAGATTCAGGAACGGATTTGACCACTGGGAATTCATGGAACCGGGAGTCGTTTACAGTGTGAATGTGTCTCTGTGGAGTACAGCATATGTATTCAATACTGGACACAGAATAAGGATATACATATCTTCGGCTAGTTATCCTCGCTGGCTTGCTAATCCCAACACCAAAGATGGAATTTACAAGAACTCCACTTACAACATAGCGTTGAATACTGTGTATCACAACTCTCTATATCCATCTGCCCTTCTTCTGCCTATACCCACGAACTACCTAACTATTCCACAACTCCGAGCGCCGGGCTACGATGAAGATGGATGCTTTGATATTCGCTGGAATATTACATTGGGTTCCATAGGATATGTAATCCAAATTGATTCAGATCCTAATTTCACAAATCCTATGAAAATAAGGGTGTATGGTCCGTTGACTTCCAAATACACAATATCATCTTTGTCTTCAGGTACTTACTACCTAAGAATAAGAGCATTTAACTATACGGCACAAAGTAACTGGTCATATGCAGTAAGCGTAGTTGTAGGGAATGTAAATGAAATTTGGAGTGAAATCTCTGTTATATTCATGACAATTGCTTTCTCAGTTTTGTATTCACTATCATCAACGATGAATGGGAGAAAAATATCATCAAATTAAGTAAACTTCCAGTGCTCCCGCCGGGATTTGAACCCGGGTCTAGGGGTTGAGAGCCCCTTATGCTTGGCCGGGCTACACCACGGGAGCCAAAAACCCTTAATAAGATGGAATTTAAAAAACTTGCGATTGAATTTTACAAAAAATAAAAATAAAGGGATAGGGTTTTATTCGCCCGTCCAGGAATTCATCTCTTGTACTTTATCTTCCTGGAGGGGCGGAAGGTGAACTTCTTCTTCTTGGGGACCTTGATAACCTTGCCGGTCCTCGGGTTTCTGGCAACTCTGGGCGCCTGAACACGGCGCTCAAAGGCACCAAAACCGACAAGGGTTACCCTTCGTCCCTTGTCCACCTCAGCCACTATCTCGTCCAAAAAGGCCTTAATCACTTTCTGCGCGACCTTCTGGGTCACGCCGGTCTTTTTGGCAACGCTCTTAGACAGCTCAGTTATGCCCACCATTTGGGATCACCCCATATATAGGTATATATTCATCCTATATATACTTTTCTGTGGAAAATCGTTCCAGCATTGGTTTTTCAGGGGGTGATCCTCCAGATTGGGTGTGTGAGCAAATATCCGAGATTTAAATAATTGCTCTATGTCAGACAAAGGTAGGCAATTTAATATGCAGTTATCTCAATTTTATACATGCTATATCATTGCACACAAATTAGCTAAGAAGGTCATCAATATCCACTGCTTCCCTACCATTCCAGAGTTTTCTAGGGCCCTTATTTTCAACCTTTATCATAAGGAATTTATTTTTATCTTTTGTTGGAAATATGAAGTATTCCTCCTCTTCTCCTTTATCGTTTCTTAGAACTATTTTCATTTTTCTCTCCGCCTGTTTTCCGGTGCTAACATCCAAGTAATTGTATCTAACAAATTTTCCGTGATCTATGAGATTTCTTACCTCCCTTTTACCCTTTTTTGTTATGGTAATTACCTCCTCCGGATACATAGTTAGGATATGGCGGAATTGAATTTAAATTTTTATCAGGAAATTACCTTTATATTCCTTACCGCTACATAGGGTACTATGGCTCCTCCGAAATTTTTTCTTTCCATACTAACAACGACATCTTCCTTGAGCAGTGAGAAAATGTTGCCAGATATTTGGACATTCTTTACAGGTTTCTTTATTTCTCCATCTTCCACAAGAAAACTGCATTTCACCGCTCCTGAGAAATCACCGTTTATCTTTACCTCTCCCGATATGCGGTTTATTAAAAGGCCTCTTTTTATATTTCCAATTATGTTTTCAAGTTTTTCTTCCTCGCCATAAACGATTATATTTCCGCTCCCCACAATAGGCGGATTCCTGAAACCTCCCGCGGCATTCCCCGTGCTCTTCTCTCCAAGTACATATGAGGTCTTAGTGTTGTGTAGAAAAGTTTTCAGAACTCCGTTTTCTACGATGTATTTTCTTTTAGGCTCAACACCCTCGCGGTCAAAGGAATACGATGAAGTCATATAATCTATTAGTGGATTATCCTCTACACTTATGTTTCCCAATATTTTTTCGCTCCTCTTATCCTTTAAAACACTGCTTCCAGAGATTATGTTGAGACCGTTTACATTATTCAGTAAACATTCTATGAAAATCTCGTAGAAGAAAAGAGGGGAAAATACAGCATCTCCCACAAAACTATCTATTTTGCTTGCATATGATGTATCCTTGACGCTCTCACCCAATGCGAAGCCTACTTCTCGCGTATTTATGCTTTTAAAATCCAAGGTACCTCCCATCTCTATATTGAATGAGCCTGCCACTTCATTTTTAACTTCCATTCCCAAAATCACATAAGAAAAGTGGGAGAATTTTTCTGAAAAATTTTCGGTAGGAGTTATGAGTTCCCTTTCACCTATACTCGCTGAAAAACTCGCGGAATCAATTCTTACGAAAGGATTTGCCTCCCTTGCGGCGTTCATCATCTCGGTCAGGTGGTATATCGCATCTTCCACGAAGAAATCCTCCGTTGAGAAAGTTCGCACATCTCTCTTTCCAAGATTTTCTGGAATATGATAATCTTCTTCGGAAATCTTTGCCATTTTTGCGGCTTTTCTAGCGGCGTACTCAACATCTTCCACATCCAGCGAGTTCGTGTAAGCGTAACCCACGCAACGGTCAAAAATTCTTATTCCTATTCCTTCAATATAATCCCTAGTTGCACTCTTGAACTCATCCACTTCCGCGTTTGCCTCTATGTTTCTCGCTTTGTATACATATATTTCATAATTTTTAGCGTATTTTTCCACAATATATCTAAAATCCATTTCACATACCTCCGAGAAGTGCGAACGTTCTAAGATAGGGGCCTCCACCATCAACTTTGGCGGGTTGCCATTTCCCGCATTGGCCGTATCCCATAGCGAACTCAAATTCCCTGCTTACAGCATCAACATTTGATAGAACTTCAAATGCGTTGCCCGTTAGCGTGGTTCCCCTGTACAGTTTTTCAATTGAGCCATTTTTTATCTCATAAACTTTGCTTATTCCGAACATGAACTCGGCGTTACTGTCCGCTTGACCTCCCCTCGCGCCGCTCAAAAGAAAACCGTATCGTGTATCCTCTATAATCTCATCCTTTTTCCACTCACCTCTCTCTATGTAAGTGTTTCTCATCCTTATTAAGGGAATATCGGAATATTCATAAGCCCTGGCATTACCAGTGCTCTCCACACCGAATACTTTCGCTCTCTCTCTGTCCAACAGATAACTTTTCAATATTCCTTTATCTATTACAACGGTTTTTCCCGCAATAACTCCTTCATCATCAACATATATTGTTCCGGCGGCCTCACCTTCATCCCCGGAATCTACAAGAGTTATTAGTTCGCTCGCCACTCTCTTGCCTAATTTCCCAGTGGTAGCACAACCTGTAAGAACCATATCTCCCTCCACGGTATGGCCTATGGCTTCGTGGGCGAGAAGACCAACAACCGAAGGCTCTAAGATAACATTGGCCATACCTCCCGGCGGATGTTCCGCATTCGCGATCTTTTTTGTTTCTTTTGCAAAATCTTCACCAATATTTTCTGTAAATTTCTTTATGAGAGATTTCCAAGATCCGTTTATACCCACGCCGAATAGGTTATCCACAATTTCTCCATCCTTTTTAACATAAGCGATCGTGGCAATCTCCGGTTTTGATAGATTTATTTTTGCGTTGGCTCCATCACTCGTCCAGATAATTCTTTCCTCCAGCGCTTCCCTGTAAAAGACCTTCGTGGAATCAGCCCCGGAACTCAGAATATCTTTGTTGATTTCCTTTATGAAATCTGCTTTATCCTCAATTCCAGTATTTAAGATATCTTCATAACCGGGAGTTTTGAAATATCCGGTGGCCAAATTTCCACCGCTCAATTCTATACTTTTCTTTTTTATTTGTGAAGATACTTCCGCTATCTTGAGAGCGCGTTCCGCACATTCCATAATTTTTTCATAGCGGAAGGAGGAGGTACTTGCAAAACCCCATGCCCCGTTTTTGAGAACCCTTACACCTACTCCTGAAAAATCCCCATATGATTTTATTTCAAAATGCTCCTTTGTGATGACCAATACGGTATACAATTTCCTGTGAAAGCGAAATTCCAGATATTCAGCATTGATTTTTCCGTGAATTTTCTCAAATATATCCTGCATAATACGGAGAATGGCATTTTGGTATTAGTAGATTTGCACAAAATATGAGAGGTGAAAATTGAGATTAATATAATTTTTGTATTATGTAATAGGAATCGCCCATACATAACGCAAACTAATATATACCACCAAGTTATAGTGTTTTGGATGAGGATAGTGTCTCTTGCAATATCGCTTATTCTCATCTCGGTCTTGGCGTCCTTTGGTAATGGGGGAAGTTTTCACAGCATATCCTGTGATGGAAATATGAATGACTGGTCTGAGGATGAGGCGATGGGCACGGTTAATTCCGCCACATTGTATATCACTTTTGATTTTGCCAATCTTTACATAGGGTTTCATAGGGGGAGTGTGGACAACGATATGTTTGTGGCAATAGATTGCAGGGATGGTGGAACCAACATAAGTTTGGATTGGTACGGTACTCATAAATTACCCTTCGGGGCGGATTTCTACATAGGAATAGAGAACCACAGTTATGCCTATCTTTTCAGGTACAACTCTTCTGGATGGGAGGAATATAGGAGCGTCAGGGAACTCGGAGGATATGTTGAGGACTGGAATGTTAACATTGAGCTGAAAATTCCTCTGAAAATTCTCGGCTATCCGGATAGAATCAATATTCTTGCTTATGGGCAGTGGGAGAATGCCATAAATGTTTGGGCAGTTTGGCCCATAACCAATCCGATGGGGGCGGGAAGCCAGAACTTCACCAATTACATATCTCTCCCGATTAAAGAGGGTATAAGTCCTTCGGATTATATGTATGGTGTGAAATTTCCCAAGCCCAAATTCAAGATAGACGGTTACCTTACCGATTGGAGCGGAGATGAGAATTTAACGAAAATAGAGGACAGCAGTGAAGATTCTGCGGGAGATTTGGAAAATGTCGTTGAAAACGAACTGTATATGCTCTATGTTACTTGGGATAACAACTATCTCTACATAGGATACGAGTACAGGACTGGGGTTTGGGGAGATAGCATGTACGATAACGGAACGATGGTTTTCATAGATTCTTCCTCACCATTTGATGACGGTACCCATAGTTTGAAAAAACTCAATGTGTGGCGCAGAAAAATAAATTTTGGAAGTTTTAACTGCGAATACATCTTTGGAAAGTGGGACGAGCAAAATGGCTATCTCTACCATATAATCAACGAATCCTTTGCGAAGGATATTTCCTCCGAGTTTATATGTGCCTCAACGGGAGGCAACGGTGTTAGGGGCGCGGTTGAAATGGCAATTCCTTGGAGGACCATCTACGGAGATAACTATAGGGAGGTAATGTACAGAATAAACGGGTTGAAGATTTGTGCGGCTATCGTTGGACATGATGATGAACCCGCTTTGGATACTATTCCCGATGTCAGTGATGTGAACAAAAATACCAACTTCAGCGATGAGGTGACCATTGATTACTTCCTATCCACGGGAAAAATATTCTCTCCTCCTCCACTATTAATACAGAATCTCAGCTACAATGTGACCTCGGGAATTCTTCGCGTTAATTGGAGCACGAACAGAATATGCAACTCCACATTCATTTATGAAGATAATCACACAACAAGGATTTTCTACATAAACAATACGATGAATTTTAGCGTGGAGGTTGCGAATGTAAGCGAAGTTTTCAATTTTACGATAAAGGCGGAGGATTCTTATGGAAATACTGCAAGTAAAACTGTGAATGTTGATCTGAGAAATGTCGGAGATGAGGAAAATGAGAGCGAGGAAACCCCTCCGCAATCAAACGGCGGCGGAAACATCAACTATATCGCTTTATCTATTCTCGTTGCAGTAATCATAATAATTGCGGGAGAATACTACATACGGAGGATGGGAGGTGGTAAGGGATGAATAAAATTTTCGTCGTTTTATTTCTGCTTATTCTCCTGACGAATTTTTCTGGGGTAAGGGCTGAGAGAACTACATATCACAACATAGTTTGTGATGGCGATTTGAGCGAGTGGGCACAGGACGAATATTTGGGGGAAGATGCGTACAAGCAGGCCTATTTTACTTGGAATTCCAGCTCAATCTTTCTTGGGTGGAACGGAACCGCTTGGAATGGTGAGGGGGATCTTTTCGTTTATATGAACACGACTGCAGGAGGAAGTGCGAACGCCTACCCGTGGAATTCTCAGTCCTCCCATTCTCTGCCTTTTAACGCGGATTATTTCTTAGCCGTTGAGGAGGGATTCAGTGTACATCTTTATAAATATACAACGCAGTGGACCGAAATCACATATAGCGGGAAAAATTACATCGGCTGGACTGAGAATAGGGTAACGGAGGTTGAAATTCCACTGAGCGATATCGGAAATCCTTCGGAAATTGATTTGGTTATTTTTGCGCAGTGGGAATTTGAGGATAGGGTATGGGCATCGTTTCCCACAGCGAATCCGTCCTCAAATTTCCCCACGGTAAGATTTTACTCTTACTATCACTTTGTTCTGAGTAGTGGAGTGGCGCCTTCGGACCCGGCGAACATAATAAACACAGTATCGGAAAATAACCCGCCGGTGGTAAGAATAAAGAATCTTCAAGAGGGAGAAGTTATAAATACAACGAGTTGCACAATAATAGCGGAGGCCTACGACGATACTGACATAGATTCTCTGTGGATTTACATAGACGGCAATCCCTATTACATGTACGGATATGGAAACGGCTCATGGAGTTATTTATGGAGCAATTATTCGGTGGGAGAGCATAACATAAAAGTTTACGCGTATGATGTGTGTGGAAATTCCGCGACGGCGGAGGTAAATGTTACTTATGCGGGAGGCCATGAGGTAAATCCGAACGCGATAAATCTTGCAATAGTTTGGCACATGCATCAACCTTTATACAAGGATATGGCGACAGGTGAATACCTCGCTCCGTGGAGCAGAGTACATATAGTTCAGGAGTACATAGACCACGCCTTCATACTCAAAAGACATCCAAACATAAAGGTCACGATAAATCTCGTGCCTTCTTTGCTCTATCAGATAGAAGATGTGGCCCGCGGAAATTTAAGTTACAAAGATGGAAAATACATTCTTGAAAATTATACCGATCCTCATCTGGAACTTGCACTCAAAACTTTGAACTACGGAGTATCCTCGCTAAGCCAAGAAGAGAGGGAGAAGATAGAAACGGAGTTCTTCTGGATAGCGGATTGGGTTTTTAAGGATAGTGACTCCCTAAACAAATATTACGCATCCCTCGCTCAAAAGGTGGATGAAGGTCAAAGCTTAACCGACCAAGAGATACTTGATTTGGAAGTCTCATACTTCCTTTTGCAGATAAGCAAGCCTTTGATAAAGGGGGAATACGGCAGCGAGTATATGGATAAAAGGTTGTGGAGCATGTTGAACAGAACCGGAGGATTTAGCAAAGATGATTTGGCATATGTAATTCAGAAGCAATTTGACATCGCCAGAATGGTAATTCCTCTGTACAGAAGTATTAAAAATGTGGAGTTCACGATTTCTCCCTACTACCATCCTATAATGCCCTTGCTTCTAAAACCCGGCTGGAAAGGAGAGCAGAGCGGAATATATGTTAAGAAGGGAGTATGGTATAACGATACCCTCTGGCATCTCAAAAGCGGAATGGAAGAGTTCAAAAAGATATTCGGATACTATCCTGTGGGACTTTGGCCCTCCGAGGAAGCGGTATCCAAATCTGTTATAAAGGCGGTCAACGAATCAGGGATAAAGTGGATGATATCTGACACTTATGTTCTTGACAAATCTGGATACGATGTAATAGATGTGGGTCAGGATTACATAAAGAACCCAGAGTATATGTATTCCTCGTATCTTGCGGAGGATAAGGAAAACGATTCCTCTGTCTACATGGTATTTAGAGATAGGGTAATATCGGACAGGATAGGGTTCGTTTACAACACCATGAGTACTCAGGACGCGGTTAGAGATTTTATTTCATATATAGAGAGAGCATCTTCATACTTCGCGGACCCGCAGAATCATATAGTTGTTGTTGCTTTAGACGGAGAGAACTGGATGTTCATGAACAATCCGTCCTATCCAAATAACGGCAGGGATTTTCTGGATGCCCTTTATTCCGCGCTGGAAAATAACTCAAATATACGATGCGTTACTGTGTGGGAGTACATCAAAGCCCACGGGTATAAATACAAGATAGAGAATCTGGCGGAAGGTTCTTGGATGTTTGGCGATTTAACCACATGGGAGGGTGAGCCGGACGAGGATACCGCATGGAATTGGTTGGCCGCCGCCAGAAGGGAACTTGTAAATTATACAAAAACTCACGGATACGATGAAAATGCCCAAAAGGGATGGGAATCTCTCTATCCCGCGGAGGGAAGCGATTGGTTCTGGTGGTATGGTACGGACCAGACCACAAGGGATGAGCCGATGTTTGACCATCTTTTTAAAACTCATCTTATAAATGTTTACCGTGCCATAGGGAAGAATCCTCCCGTGTATCTTACCGCGGAACTCAGCGAACCAGCCAAAGCAGATAAGATTGGAGAAGCCTTTACCCCACAACTTGACGGAGTTATGGAAGAGGAATGGGAGAAAGCGTTTCTTTACAAAGATTCGGATGGCGGATACATTGAGGAAGTAAGGATAACTTATGACCCACAGGGTCTCTATTTCCTGATAAATCTAAATGTATCTTCGGAGGAACTAATAAGTGGAAATTACGATTTGGCTATATACTTTTCCACACCCAATCCCGAAAATATGAATGTTCCGGGAATTAACTTTCTTCCGAAGTACGGTACGAAGGTTTTGGGATTTCCAATAAGGTACAGGGTCGTGATATCGTTTTCCTCCATGCTAAGTTCGGGTCAGACATCCATGGGAATATTCAGAAGTGATGGGAACGAGGGTTGGATATACGAAACTTCCGAAGATACCTGCTATGTTAAGGACTACATTGAACTGGGAATATCCCTAAGCGACATAGGGCTGAATATGGGGGATTTCGTTTACTGCTCGGTGGTGATAGCCAAAGATGGCGAGATAGGGGACATCGCACCGAACAAACCCATGAAAATACAAATTCCCTTCTTGGAGAAAAGAACATACATAATGGAAATAAGGGATGATGTCGGGGATGATGTCGGAGACGGAGATTATGTTTATCCCACGGCAGGAGACATGTGGCCCAACGAGGGACTCTTTGATATAGTGGATCTGAAAATATTCAATACCTCGTATGTTCTGGGATTTGAGTTCCATTTCCGCGAGATGGGCAAGGTGGTTAATGGCAAGCCTATCTGGAATCCCAAGTACGGTTTTTCGCATCAGATGATAAACATATACATAGATATTGATCGCAAGGTTGGAAGCGGCGCGATAGATATGCTGGAAGGTGCATATGCTCAAGTGAGGGAAGATTTTGCTTGGGAATACGCCATATCTGCCAGGGGCTGGGATGTGTACATAGCGAAGAGCGACGGAACGATTATGAGGAGTGGAGTTAGCGCAATTGCGGATTTCAACGAATCCTCAGGTACATGGGATAATAACACCGTTACGGTCCGCGTATCCCTATCTATAATAGGCAAGGATTTCTGGAACTATGGGTTCGTAATAGTTGTGGGCTCTCAAGATGAATACGGGCCCGGGAAGTGGAGGATAGTGAACAAGAATGTGGGAAGATGGAACTTTGGCGGAGGTACAGATACGATATACGACCCGGATATAATTGATATGATTACTCCCCGTGAGGCAAACGAAACATACATAGATTCTCGCACACAAACGGAAATTCTTTCATCGTACAGCGTGGAGGAAAAGAGATTTGCCGTTCTGCCGGGTATTGTGCTTCCATCTCCCAACGGAAGTACAGGTGGAGGAGGTGAAGAAGAAAACGAGACATTGACAGAAACGGTTGGGTATGAATATGATATAACTCTCTACGCTTCATTGGGAATAGTGGGATTTGCCGCTGCGATTGAATCATTCCGCGTGTTCTGGAGAAGATTGAGCAAGGAGAGAAGAGAGAAAATAAGGAAATATGCGCGAATATCTTTCATACTATTCCTGATTTTCGGAGCGATGTATTTGGTGGCAAGTGCCCCAACACATTCCAAGGAAGGTAAAATAACGATAAGAATATGGTATACCTTTACCCGGGGGAGCAAAGAGTACGATGTTTTCAACCGCCTAATAGAGGAGTATCAGAGGATGCATCCGGATATAGTGGTGAAGGCGGAGTGGCAGGAGTACAGCGCCGCAATAAATAAATTCATAACTCAAGCGAACGCCGGAAATCCTCCAGACATAATAAGGATACCCAACGATAGGTTGGGAGAGGTTGCAAAAATGGGCTTCCTTGAACCTCTGGATGATTACATGGATCCCTCTTTGTGGCGTTCGTACATACCCGAGGCACTTGACGCCATGACCTACGAGGGAAAACTCTACGCATTGCCTGCATCCTACGATTGCCTTCTTCTGGTTTACAATAAAGACCTGATAAACGATGTGATTGACGACGAAAACTGGACAGTTGAGGATATGGTTAGGATTGCCAAGAACTCATCTGCGGAATACGGCTTGGTATTTCCAACAACATCTTCGTACTGGTGGTTCCCGTTCCAGTACGGATTCGGAGGAGAAATTTTCAGGAATAACAAGCCCGTGGTAAATGATGATGCCTCTATAAATGCCACGAGATTCATAAAATCCCTTGTTGAGGAAGGCATCATGCCATCCACACCCGTGGATGAAATAAACATGGTTACATATTTCACATCCCAGAAAGCGGCGATGATAATAGAAGGTCCTTGGAAAATAGGGGAAATAAGCATAGCCGTTCCAAATTATGGTCTGGCGGTTTTGCCTAAGGCGGTAAGGAACATAGCTCCCTTGGTGGGATATAAAGGCTACGCCATAGCGAAGGACTCAAAGTACAAGGCCGCGGCGTTTGATTTAGTTAAATTCCTCACATCGTATCATGCTGAGAAGGAATTCGCCGTTGAAGCGCATACCTCTCCTACAAGATTTGATGTTTTTGAGGATGAAGATGTAAAAAAGGATTACATAATTCAGGTTATGAGGAGACAGGCGCTGAGAGGCCAAACCTACCCGAATGTGCCGGAGATGAGCATAGTTCAGGAAAAGGTTACCGAGGCTCTGGGAAAAATATACGAAGCGGGTATGAGAATTGAAGAAGCTCTCAATATAGCGGAGGAGCAGATATTGGCCGAGATAAGGGAGGTGGAAGGATGAAAAAAATCTCACTTCTAATGATATTTATTTTCGTCATCCTTATCGCTTCTTCCTCCGCTAAGGTTATTGAGGTACATTCCAACTCCGCCGTTATTGAGTGGAATTGTAATGGGGCGAAGAGATACGATATATACTTGATGAACAACTCCTCCTATCAATTATACGATCAGATACTGGTGGGAAACATCACGGGCTATGAGGTAAGGTTCGTGGAATATTACTCCGACGAATGGCATAATGCTTACTGGCACGAACAAAAAATATATGTTCCGGAGAACGCGAGTAAAATAAGATATATGCTTGGAGGTCTTGAGGAAAACAAGGAATACAAGGTAAAGGTTCTGGGCGATGGTAAGGTATGTTTGGAGGACGAATTCAAAACCCTTATGAGCGCGGAGAGCGTTAAAAGAAATCCGACCGCAGTTTACCTATCAATAGGAACCATCGCGGGCATAATGCTTCTCCTCCTCTATCTCGTTTCCAGATTTGATGAGAAATCGTCCAGAAAAGCGTATCTTTACATACTTCCCGCCATAATGGGCTTGGCACTCTTAACCATATATCCCGTCATTTACGGATTCTATCTTTCGTTCACGGATTACAGAATGGGAAGGGATTTTTCCGCGAATTTCGTCGGACTGGAGAACTACGCCAAGATTTTCAGCACAAACGATTTTTATCTCGTTTTTAATACCACGGTGATATGGACGGTTTGCAACATATCTCTCCACATACTCCTTGGCCTCACCCTTGCCCTAATTCTCAACAGAAAAATAAAAGGAAGAAAGATTTACAGAACTATACTTCTACTTCCATGGGCCATTCCCGCATATATAAGCGTTCTGGTCTGGAGGGGGATGTTTGACGCGAACTACGGTATAGTGAATTATATGTTGGGCGTTCATATCAACTGGCTGGGAGAAATGCCGTACGCCTTCATCGCGGCGCTTATTGTAAATGTATGGCTCGGCTTTCCGTTCATGATGATGATTTTTCTCGGGGGTTTGCAGAGCATACCCAAAGAACTTTATGAAGCGGCGGAAATAGATGGATTTACAAGATGGCAGAAGTTTAGGTACATCACTCTTCCCATGCTCAAACCTGTGGCAACTCCGGCCATACTTCTTGGCTTTATATGGACATTCAATATGTTCAATGTCATATATCTCCTTACTGGCGGCGGTCCTCAAGCGGCGGGCGAATTTTCAGCGGGTCAAACGGATTTGCTCATAACTTTCGTTTACAACCGCGCTTTCAGAGATTGGATGTTTGGATACGCCGCTGCTTACTCCGTGGTAATATTTCTGATAATACTATCTTTCAGCGTAGCGTATAATAAATTCGCGCAGGGAGGTAGCGTTTATGAAGTAAGGAAGGAGAAAATAAATGTTGGAAAATTTTTGCCCACAATCCTTTTGCTCTATTCAATATTATACATTCTCACATTTTTTGGATATGTGGGTATCCCCGTTGATAAAATACCGTCTTTGATTCTAGGAGTTGTATTTTTGGTCGGTGCATTCCTGAGTACGAAAAGATACTCTGAGTGCAGAATAGCCATAATCTTTATGCTCATCGCCGATCTAATTTTCTCGGTTTATTCATGGCTTCAGACGAACATAAAGGCCTACGGCTTCTACAAATTCAACCTTCTTGCATTTTTGGATGTGTTTCTTATAGTTTATCTGAATGGAGAAAGGGCCAAGGAGTATTTCAGCGGGAAATTATGCCGTGCAGATATCTTTGATAAGATATACGATAAAATAAAGGCGGAAAATTACCAATATCCCTTAATACTCTTTTTAGCAGGTGTTTTATTCTCAATTCTTTTCGCATCAACTATGGGTATTTTCGTAATTTTGATTTCTCTCCTCTACATACTCTACCTCTTCTATCCCAAGGAAATCCTGATTGATTGCGCATCCGCCGCATTGGTATCCACATCCCTCTTTTACCTCCTATACGAACACAACTTGGTGTATATCCTTCCCCTTATCGTTTACCTGCCCGCTATATTTCTCGGAGAAAGGGCTTTTATTCACTACTCAGAGAAACTTGTCACATACGGATATCTCGCCGCTATGCTTTTCTTCGTTATACTTCCCGTTTGGTGGATTTTCTGGATATCCGTCAATCCGTACAATACACTCTATGTCTCCTCCTACACACCTTTACCTGAAAATGCAACCTTAGAGCATTACATATACGCCGTAACCCAGACACCTTTCCTCTCTTGGTTGAGGAATAGCTTAATAGTGGCTGGAGGGACCACTCTATTGGGCATAATTCTGGCTGTAACTGCGGCGTACGGATACTCAAGATTCAATTTCAAGGCAAAAAAACCCACGATGATGCTGTTTTTGGTCGTGCAGATGTTTCCGGGAGTGATAGTTCTAATACCTTACTACCTTATAATGTACAACCTAGGACTCATAGATACCTTCTTGGGACTTATAATTGCCTATGCCGTAACCGCCATACCATTAATCGTTTGGATGTCCAAAGGCTTCTTTGACTCCATACCGAAGGAGATAGATGAGGCGGCGATGGTTGATGGATGTAGTAGATTTTCCGCTTTTCTGCGGGTGGTTCTACCTCTGGCCTCTCCCGGCATAGCCGTTGCGGCCCTCTTTTCCTTTATAACCGCTTGGAATGAGTTTGTACTAGCATACACTTTTATGAGCGAAGAACATTATACTCTCGCCGTGGGAATAATGCAATTCATAGGATTAACAGGCACCACCAGTTCGCAGTGGGGTGTGTTTGCGGCCGTATCTCTCCTCGTCTCCATACCCGTAGTGATCGTGTTCCTCTCCCTTCAAAAGTATCTTATTTCTGGAATGACCGCTGGAAGCGTTAAGGGGTGATTAATATGGCCTCTGTAAAGTTGGAGGATGTAAGTAAAAAATTCGGAGAATTCGTCGCGGTTGAAAGGATAAATTTGGAAATAAGAGATGGTGAATTCTTTGTTCTTTTGGGTCCATCTGGTAGTGGAAAAACAACAACGCTGAGGATGATAGCGGGACTTGAGAAACCTACGGAGGGAAGAATTTACATAGACGATAAGGATGTTACGGATTTGCCCCCAAAGGATAGGAACATAGCCATGGTCTTCCAGAACTACGCACTTTACCCTCACCTCACAGTATACGATAACATAGCATTCGCACTTAAACTTAAAAGAAAGGGATTGAAAAGGATGTACAGTAGGGAAGAGATAGACAGTAAGGTAAGGGAGGTAGCGGAACTCCTTCACATAGAAGAACTTTTAAACAAAAAGCCCTCGCAACTGAGCGGGGGTCAGCAGCAACGAGTCGCTTTGGGGAGAGCCATCGTTAGAAATCCGAATGCCTTTCTGTTTGATGAGCCTTTAAGCAATCTGGATGCGAAGTTGAGGATGGAGATGAGGGTGGAACTCAAAAAATTGCATCAGAGGCTAAAGGCCACGATGATATATGTTACCCATGATCAATTAGAAGCGATGACTCTGGGCGATAGGATAATGGTTCTAAATGAAGGGAAGGTTATGCAGGTGGATGATCCTCTCACTCTTTATAACAACCCAAAGAACCTTTTTGTAGCAAAGTTCATCGGAAGTCCGGAAATGAATACATTTGAATGTGTGTTGAGCGATGGAAAGCTAGATTTCGGCGATTTCTCTCTGAATGTTCCCGAGGACATATACGAGAAAATAAAGGATTATGAAGGAAAGGATCTGATATTCGGAATAAGACCGGAGGATATACTGGATTCGCTGTTCGTGGATGATCCCAACGCGGAGAGAGTGGATGCCTATGTGGAAGTTGTAGAGCCTGTAGGCTCGGAAATCTATGCACACCTTTCCATAGGAGAAAAAAAGATTCTTGCGAAGTTCCCTCCCATAGTTAAAGTATCTCCCGGCGATAGGATAAAAGTAGTTTTCAATATGAGAAAGATGCATTTATTTTACAACGATGAAGCGGTGGTTTAATCCCTGTATCCGTACTCTCCTATCAAGGGAACGAAAAGAACCTCGCCCTCGTATCTCTTCTTTATCTTTCCGTTCTTTTTGTCCACAACCCAAAGAGACTGGAAGTATCTTCCACCAACGGGTATTACCATTCTCCCTCCCTCCTTTAACTGTTCTAGGAGGGGTTTTGGTATGTTAGGGGCTCCGCAGGTAACTATTATTCTATCATAGGGAGCATATATTTCGCAGCCCATTGAACCGTCGCCGAGCACGCATACAATATTTTTATACTTTGAAAGTATTTTTTTCGCCCTTTCGTATAGTTGCTTTATCCTTTCCACAGTGACTACCCTTCCATCCCCGCCCACCAGAACAGATAAAATCGCTGCGTTGTATCCTGAGCCGGTACCGATCTCAAGGACATTCATTCCTTCATCAACATCCAGCAGTTCAAGCATTATCGCCACCATGTGGGGAGCGCTTATGGTTTGACCATAACCTATGGGCAGCGGCTCATCGGCGTACGCATATTCCTTCTCATCCTCAGGAACGAATTCTTTTCTATCAACGAGAAGCATCGCTCTGTAAACTTTGTCGCTTCTCACATAGCCATATCTGCGCAGATGGTCCACAAGAGATTTGTTATCTCTAAACACCTTATAACTATATATAATGTTTTGCAAAAATTTTGCGGTGTAGCCCGCTGGGGGGTCGTGGGTTCATAGCACCCCTCCGTCGCTCTCCCACGTCCAGCCTGCGGGCCAATGGGTTTATACCATCCCGAAAGAAAAAGTTTATCCCTGTTATACCAATAATCCTCCGTGATAAGGGTGGAGATTTATCTTACACTACCAAACTGCGCGGAAATAATAGAAAAAAGTTTGAATCCGGAGAATAAAGAATTTGTTGAGTGTAGAGCGATAGAGGATGAATTGATTTGCGTGGTTGAAGGAAATAATGTTATGTCCATCTTGAGGACGATTGACGATTTGCTTATGTGTGTTGCATCATCCTATACCCTCTGTCAAGAGTGATTATCCTTTCCCTTACATATCCGAAGGCTATCGCCGCAAATGCTATAGCGAGTAAAAGCACAAATAAATAGGATAAATCACCCATCTCTATCAGAAGGGGTATTGAGGCCAATAAATTGAATGTGGAGTGCATAGCAACGGCAGCCAAATACCCCTTGCCTAATCCACTGCCCGTCATTATCTTTTTGGAGTATCCGGCACCGCTCATCGCTGTTGCACTTCCATGGAGCAGAGCGCTGGATATGCTTCTCATAACGGAAACTACCATCCATGCTATTAAGCCTCCAGTTGCCAAGGCGGAATATTCATAGAGAAGGTTCTCCGTAGCCGCGAACCCGAAGCCGGCTGAGGCGCCATAAACGAAACCGTCCTCCAACTCGTTTATTTCTCTCCTAGCTCCCAAAACGCACATAAGTTTCGTGAATTCCTCTACAAATGGCGCAACTATAACCGCCAAGAATATCAGCGAAATTTTATCGTAATTTTTCGCTATAACTTCGTATCCTCTTAGATAAGAAGAACTCTCCGAAAATGCATACATTAAAATGGCCTCTATTATGGCAGCTAATATAACTCCGAATATCGCGCCTCTGAGAAAAGTTCCTATAACAGCGCGCCACGGCTCCCTCTCGTACTTCTCTGTGTTTCTAATCAAAACCATATAAACTATGGAGGGAAAAAATGCCACAAAAATGACAATAAAAATTAAAAGAAGGTCAATCAAATCTTCTCACCCAATAGACAATAAAACTAACTGTAGCCACCATTAAAATGGGCAGAATGCTTTGTACATATGAGATCTCTGGAATAGGACCGCCTACCGATATAACATCTCCAGTCGTTGTACTAAATGATATTGTGGCATAGTCGTCAATATACCCATCACTCACATCATCCCATGTATTTGGTCCGATTGTGGTCATGGCATCCATTATGTCGGAGGCACCTGAGACATCCCATGCATCTCCGGCACCGTTCGTCCTCACTATTCCAAGCTCCACATTTATTTCTGAAGGACTTCCTATTTCACTGAGAAGAATTCTCCCTTCTATAGCATTTGTTGTAGAATTCACAACGAATTCATCGCTTGATGTTGAAACATCATTCCATGAGGTATCAAGCAGGTCCAAAGGACTTCCGCCATTCCACACTTCGCTGCCATCTCCATATATTATTGTTCCGGAACTTACTGCACTGTTCGCCAGTTCCAGCGCAATTTGATATTCCCAGTTTGCGTATCCACTCTGATTTACCTGAGTGTCTGAGTTGTATGCGAAATAGGTGTTTCCATTGTTCTGTGTAAGGTCTGTATCTATGGTTATGAGAATTCCTGGAGCACCGTTGGCACCTATTCCTGTTGTGGTATTCAACACTATTAGGAAGTACAGATATGTACTGTCTGATGTTATACGAAATTCAAGTAAATCATAGAAGTTTCCGTTATCAGTTCTATAATCGTTCGCAGCATCTTTCCATATAAATTCTCCTGCACTTACCGCCGCGGTGTTGTCTGTAGTGGGGGCGGTACCTATCCAATCACTGGTGTCTCCGTCTATCGTTATGGCAGCATGTCGTGTAGGAATCTTTATTATTCGGATGGATGCATAATCCCCGAGACCACACCATAGCCCTTTTATCTCTATTTCATAGTACAACATCGCAGCATCCATATCATAAACGCCAACCTCTATCTTGTTCCCTTCCTCTCCACCTCTCTTAGCCTCCACTTTTTTTGATGCGGTGCCATCAATAGTCACGCTGTTTATCTCTCCATATTTTCCTTTAATTTCTACAACTTTTTCCGAACCATCGGTTAGGTGTAATGTTATCTTCATATAATCTTCCCCTGGGTTGGTCTCTGTGATATTTCCAGCACCACCACCAGTAGAGGGTTTATAAACCATAGGAATATATGCTCCGCCCATAGCTATGCCGTTAACTTTAACATACAGATATGTGTTTGTACCCGCAGAAACATGGGCGTACTCCACAATGTCTGCATTGCCGTAACTTATCTTATCGCTATCTTTGAATTTGTTAACTGACGACCAATCATCAAAATTTCCATCTATGCTTATACCGCTTCCTTTGTACCCTACGAACTTCTCACCGATAACCGTTATTATATCATTGGGGTTAGCAGCTACATTCTCTATGTCAACGGTGGCTGATAAATCGTAACTTACGGTCAAATTTCTGACCTCGCCATCTCGGAATTTATCTTCGTTAGAAGGCATCAGAATGTTGGATTTCACTTCTTCGCCGTTCTCCATCAATGTTGCACCTGTAGTTTTAAAACTTATATATGCTATTTCCGGTTTATCTGTCAGATAGTAAATTTTTATTCTGTATGTGTTTCCATACTGATATTTATAAACGAGGGCCGCTTGGGAGCCCATGGCATAAACACCGGAGGGATATTCGGTATATCCTATTTTAGTAATAACGAATACCTTAGAGTCATCGTTAAAATCATTTATAGGATAACTTAACTCTATGAAAGTACCATCATCACTTTTACATCCTTTACCTCCAAGCGTATGATCCCATAGCCAATCGGTTCCTTTGCCGCCATACGGATAGATACTTACTGTTTGTATTTTATCGTTGTAGATAACACACTCCCCCCAATAATCTACGCCTAACGCCTGATTTCCAAACTTAACAAAGTATCCTGTAGCATCGTTCGCATCAGAATCTATCAAAAAGTGAAGAGTATGCGGTTCATCCTTTGCATATCCAAAAGACTCATCAAAACTTACTGCAAAGTACAGAATTTTTCTTGCAGTATCGTAATACATCATTAATTTATTCATATTATAAGGGGCACCGTATATATCATCTACTGGATTTTTGAAATCTTTTGCCTCGCCTGTTTTAAGCAGTTCGTTCCAATCGTCGGTTAATCCATCCACTACTATTTTGCCTTTGGGAGGCGTGGCTATTGCTACTACTCCGAAAATTATGAGTAAGACCACAAAAACGGCAAACCAAACGCCCCATATTGAAATATCTTTGTGATTGTTTCCGTTATTGCCATTGCTCCCGTTAACTATTCCGTTCCCAGCCACCAAACCGTTCTTATTTTGCGTCATAAAAAGCATATAGAATTTCTTGTATTTAAAAATTTCCTAAGGATGTTTTGTTATGTATTTTAATCTGAAAAAGTGGGCCCGCCCGGATTCGAACCGGGGACCTTCGCCTTGTAAGGGCGACGTCATAACCGCTAGACCACGGGCCCCATAAGCGAAGGAAAAATACTTTATGGGATTTAAAAGTTGTGAGGTCGTAGTGTTCGCTGAGGAAATTTAATATCTAATAATTGTGATTACCTTATCCATGTGGATTGACTTGGGCATACCGTCAGAACTAAATTTTCTGTATTCCATAATTTACTTCTGGCTGTTATACGGAGTCAATTATGGAGTATCTACCGCTTTTTACAAAATGTCTCTGATCATGGCGGGAGAAGAAAAACCACAAAGATATAGTGTCTTTATGGCTCTATCTACTTTCTTAACAACTTTGCTAATAATATTCTATATCTTTTATGCGGTTAGATTAACACATACTGACATATACTTTTTGGGATACTTTATGCTTGGTTTCGGATACTTCATAGTTATAATGATTTATACTTTTCTATCAAAAATAATTCTTGATATCCCTGCCTCAAAATGTTTGGGTTCCGCCGTCTTAACGAGTATCTCTCAGTTGATAATGTGGTTTTTGGCGTATATTTTGCCATGGAGTGAAACCTTCGCATAGCGTAAAACTTAGATTAATTTAGATGAGCAATTCTTACATACCCATTTACCATTCTTTTTTGTTGCGCAATTCTCGCATACATATCTTCCGCAAACCGTGCATCTGTGATAATGTTTCTCGCAGACATCTCCGCCACATATAGCACAAGTGCGTATATGTAATGGACAGAAAACATTCTCGCAAACTACACAGATGTATGTATGTGATGGGCAAAGTTTTTTACAGCATTTCTCGCACCTCTTCAAATCTTTCAAGCAAACTTCGTTCGCGCAGAAATCACATTTCTCAATATGTTCCGAGCAGAAATTTTTATTGCATGAGGAGCATTTGTGAATATGCTCGGGACAGAGAGGGGCGAGGCATTCGTTGCAGAACCCATGATCCTCATATACGCTTACCACTTTTTCGCATTCTTTGCAGTTAAGAGCGCATTCTTCGCACACCAAATTTCCGGCGAGTGTTAAATAGCCTTCCTTAATTTCTTTTCCACATCCACATTTGATTCTATCTTCCAAAGGATTGAGTGTATATGAGATGGAAGTTTCCGCGTAATCGTTTCTGAAAACGCATTCTCTATGAATTACCGGTATTTTTATGTGGAGTATTGCCACGGGCTCCACAGTATAATTCACTTCACCCCACATCCTTTTCCAGTTTTGAAGTTTTTCGTGCAATAACTCCCTCTTTACATCTATTTCCTCTCTGAGTTTTTCTATTTTCTCCCTCAATTCATCGTATTTTTTAATCATAGCCATATACTTCAATTGACTTTTAACTCTCCTCGCTTCAGAGAGGATATTCATAGCACTTCTTTCATATTCTTTGAGAGTTTCCTCCATTTCCATTATGGAATTTTTTAGAAATCTTTCAACCCGTTCAACTTCCTTTCTAGTATAATCCTCTTCCTTTCTCAAATCATCGGAAAGTAAATCGTTGAGTTTTTTGGCAATATTTTCCACGATTCTTCTCAGGTGCTCACCGCTCAGAATATCCTCAACTCCACGAAACTCAACTTTTTTGAATTTTTCCGCACTCACAATTCCGTCCTTCTCGGAATAGAGTACTTCTATGAATTTCTCCCTTCTGCTCGGAAAGAACCTTATTCTCAAGGCGACAGAGAAGTATTCATCGTAGTTTTTATTCTCGGATAAAACAATTTTTTCTGCATTCTTTATCTCTATATCCTTCGCAATAGCCTCGCAGGAATATACTTTCACGCTCAATCTGGCACCACACTCCCAAGTATGCGGTCGTTTATCTCCTTTATATTCTCGTATTCCCTCACAATTCTATCTATCTCTATCTCAAATTCTCTTATTCTCCTCTCTATCTCTTTTTCGTCCTTCGCCCTGAGCATTATTTTAATAAGGGAACTTTCAAGACCCCTTCCACTTGTTATCTCTCCGAGAATTATGTTTGCCTCTCCCATTACCCTCGTGAACAATTTCAGTTTTCTGTCAAGAATGTAGAGTACATGCTCATCTATCGTCTCGCGGTAAGCCATATTCACGATGAGAACATCCTTCGTCTGTCCGATTCTGTGGACCCTACCTATCCTTTGCTCAACTTTCATCGGGTTCCACGGGAGATCATAGTTTATAATTAAATTGCAGAATTGGAGGTTTAGTCCTTCACCTCCCGCATCTGTGGATATGAGAACACCACCATTTTCCTGAAAATTCTTGAGGGCGGCTCTGCGTAGTTCTTTATTC
>CAYVVU010000003.1:0-5827 GCA_964455305.1 uncultured Thermoplasmata archaeon | reverse complement strand
TTATTCATGGTACCATCGTATCTAACTGCTCGTATGCCCAATTCTCCGCATACTCTCTCAATTTCTCTGCTACTCTCTATGTAGTTCGTGTATATAACTGCGTAATCCTCAACCATATCAAGTATTCTTCTAAGGGAGGATATCTTTGAACCTTCCTCGCTGCGAATTTCGTCATAGATACGAAGGAGGATTCTCTTCTCAGAGATGTCCCTGGATTTATCTATGGATTTCCACAGCATTTTTCGTAGGGTTGATGACGAGGAGCAGAAACCTCTCTCAAAGGATATGAACCGCAACCGCCAAGAGGTATCCCCGCTGCTCAGCATTGCTTTTCTTATGCTTTTCCAAGTACTCCTCTCCCTTGAATTCAGGTCTATCAGGAATGTTTTTGCAATTCTTTTTGATAGTATCGGCAAGGTATCCACGTACCTGTGCCTTACCATAACCTCGCTCAGAAGTCTTCTGAGCATTGATACATTCTTTACCTCAAGGCCTCTCTTATCTGCGACGAATTCTCTCTCAAAGGATTTTAGAGTGCCCAATAAACCGGGCTTAACTATACTCACCAGCGAGTATATATCGCGGATGCTGTTTTGAATAGGCGTTGCGGTAAGCAAAAGTATGTGCCTCGCCTTGAGGGAATTTACAAGTTCAAAGTTCTTTGTTCTGGGATTTCTCAGTTTGTGCGCTTCATCCACTACCACAACATCCCACTCCCTGTTCACAATTTTTTCAAAGTAATTTTTGCTCTTTGCGAGTTCTAAGGAAGTGAGAAGATAGTTTTCATCAACGGTATCTTTTCTCAAAATTTTGAATTCCATATTGAATTTTTCCTCCATCTCTCTTTTCCACTGGTATATCAGGGAGGTGGGAACAAGCAGCAAAACGCTTCTGGCGAAATCTTCCACGAGTTCTTTTATGATGACTCCTGCCTCTATGGTTTTTCCCAAGCCAACTTCATCCGCTATTATCGCGCGAGCGTTCATTTTCTCAAGAACTATTTTGATAGTCTCAATCTGATGAGGGAGAAGTTCCACATTTATTTTTTCCAGAGTTTTGAGTCGGAATTTCCCTATGCTTTCCTTCATTTTTCTTACTATTTCTACATATTCCATCCAGTTGGACGATGAAATAACCGTATTTTCAAAATTCGCGATTATTTTCACGATGCGATATTAAGATATAAGTATTTAAGTTTTAACTCCTCCCTTTCCCAACTCTTCAAGTATATTATATGCAAAGGGTATTTAAAAAAATCCGAATAAAATTCTTATGCAATGAATCCAAACCTTTATTTACTCCTCCACCATGCACATATGCCTCTCAAAAGAGGGGCAAATGGAAAAGGAGAGTATAGAGCATGGAAGAAGAGACGAAAATTAGGGATTTGAGACCCGGAATGAAGAGAGTTAGTGTGAGAGCGAAGGTTTTGAGCATTGGTGAACCGATAGAGATTACTACTAGATTCGGCGAAGTCAAACATGTAAGCGAGGCAGTGATAGGTGACGAAACCGGCACAGTAAGATTATCTCTATGGGAGGACCAGAGAAACGAAGTTCAGGAGGGAAAAACGATATTCGTTGAGAACGGCTATACTACGCTTGTCCGAGGACACCTTCGTCTCAATGTGGGAAAATATGGAGCGATAAAGGATAGTGAGGAAGAGATTGAGGATGTGGATGAAGAGAATGATATGAGCGAGAAGGAGTTCAACTACGAAAGAAGGGGGAGAAGAGGAAACTTCAAAAAGGGAAGAAGATTCTGAGAAGCAAAATCAGAAATTATAGTGGGAAAAATAGGTTTACGAGACGGCGGGATTATTAAAGATTATTTTCATTTATTTTTTAGTTCTCTGACCACAACACCTTTGCCTGCCAGCGCACTTACACCACGGGGATCTCGTAGTATAAATTTTGAAGAAATTTCTCCCTCTTTCAGTTTTTCTATTTCCTCTATTTTTTTTCTAACTTTTTCTCGTTGCTCATCGCTTTCCGCATCACGCAAAAGTTGAAACAGAATGTCAAGAATTCTTTCCAGAACTCCCTCAATATTTGATACGAATCCCTCCGCGTAAGGACCGGGCTCTATGGATATTCCCAGTTCAGGGAGATATATGGATGCGGTGGAGGACCGCACGACCCTTATCTTCATATCTTCTTCACTCTTTATAACTACTTCATATTCTACACCCTTTCTCTCTTCGGTGAGCATGACATCTGCATGCTTCCAACCGCAAGATGTGCAAAAGGCGGTCATTTCCACAGCCTCTCCGAAATACGGGAGATTCAAGGTTGCGTGATATATTTCAAGGGATTTTTTTCCGCATACTGGACAAGTTTCGTTTTTTGCAACAATATTCATATCTTTAATTATTTCGGATTTCACTGAATCACTTCCAACCACTCCCTCAGCCTCCCGGTAACAACTAACTTCGCTTTTTTCAAATCGCTAATATTTCTGGAGTTTGTCAGAAACATCGTTAGTTTTAATTCATGAATAAGCATCTCAATTTTTTCCTTTACCGCGTGATAATCTTTCATAGCGGCGTTCAAAAATTCTCTGGCTATACCGCTTACAGATGCGCCGAGCGCTATGCTTCTCGCTATGTCCAAGCCATTTCTTATTCCTCCAGAGGCTATTACAGGTATGCCCACGGATATGCATTCAAGCACGCTGACGGGTGAGGGGATTCCCCAATCCCAGAAAATTTCGCCCAATCTCATTTTTCTCGTATCGCCATGCTTTTTGGCTCTATAATATTCCACTGCAGCGAATGAAGTACCAGATAAACCGCCAACATCTATCGCTACAAAACCAAGAGTTCTCAGGGTAAAGGCCACCCTCCGATCTATTCCGCATCCGGTCTCTTTGGCAATGAGGGGATAATACCTCGTTATTTCCCTTACATTTTTTTTGAAATTTTTGGCTATAAGCTCTCCCTCTATCTGAACACCTTCCTGCAAATAATTCAAATGCACAGCAAGTAAATCTGCAGAAATCATATCAAAAAGTCTTTCAATTTTCTCCATTTCAAGACCTTTTGCTATTTGTGGCGCACCTATATTCCCTATTCTGAGAGGAATGTCGTAATCTTTGATTACCGAGTAGGTATGCTCCAATTCCTCCTTTTCCAAAGCAGCTCTTTGTGAACCAACGGCCATACCAATCTGCATCTCAGCGGCCGCTCGGGCTAAATTAGCGTTTATCTGTCGGCTTATTTCATGTCCTCCTGTCATTGCTTCTATGATTATGGGAGCACTCAATTTTTTTCCGAAAATTTCCACGGAAATATCTATATCATCAAAATCAAAATCCGGAAGGGCATGGTGCACGAAGTTCACATCATCCCAGTAGTTGTAAGTTGCATTTACTTCCTCTTTAAGGCATATCTCTATATGCTCGTATTTGCGGTTCTCTATCAAACTCTCACCTCCGTTCCGATAAAGTCCTCTCCTTTCAGCGCTTTTCTAAGATTATTATGTAGGAAACCTCCAACGATATATGTTTTTATTCCCATCTTTGCTATTTGAAACATAACTTCAAGTTTTTTTCTCAAGCCGCCGGTGGCATCTCCCACATCATGTATTTTGAGAGAACTCACCATTTCTGGAGTTATCACATCCAGTATTTTTTTTCTTTTAAGGTCTTCATAAATTCCATCAACATCGCTAACAAATATGGCAATATCGGGCCTGAGTTCTCTGGAAATCATAAGCATAAGGTCATCCCCTGAGATAATCCATCCCTTACCATCTTTCCAGAAAACATCTCCGTAAGTCACGGGAATAAATCCCTCTTGTATGTAATACCGAAATGCTTTCAGGTCTCCAAAAGGATAGAAAGTATGCGGTGGTATAGAAACCGCAGGGATGTTGTTTGATAGAAGATTATCCAGAATTATTTCATTGAGTTTAATCATATCCCCATGTATTTCGGAGAAGTACACCCTATTTTCACACCCATTTTTAAATCCATATTTAACCGCCTTTATATGCCCGAATGAACCACCGCCGTGAACTATTACCCCTTTTTTTAAGAGGGAGATTTCACTGCAGAGACGCGCTATAATATCTTTTCTAGCCTCACCGAATTTACTTTTATCTGTGATTACGCTTCCTCCAAACTTCACAAGCGCGAACATCCAAAGGATGTATGCGAGCATAATATTTTTACCTTTTGGATGTATAATCCCTATTATGGAGAGAATTTCGGTGGAGAGGGTAATGTCTTTGGTGACCAGAGATGCAAGTATAGTAAAAGAGGATTCTACCCTTATGGAGATAGCAGAAAAAATACTTGAAGACCCGAAAACAAGAACGGTATATGTTGTGAATTCCAAAGGCAAACTTGTGGGCATTATACCCGTTATGGAACTTATACAGTATCTGTATGCCAAATACATACCCGAAGAGTACCGATTATATAGAATTCCGATGAGAGTTAGTGTGGGAAGCGTTGCAAAGGACATTATGCTCCCGCCTGTGTGGGTGAAGAAAGAGGAGAGTATAACATCCGCGCTCAGAAAGATGTTTAAGCACGGAGTGCAGGAACTTCCAGTGGTAAACGAGGAAATGGAAATAATAGGAGATTTGAATATATTGGAACTCATTGATGCTTGGATTAAGAGGCAGAGACCATGATTCTGGAACTTGCATTGGCAATAATACTTGCGAAAGTAATGGATGAAATATTTATAAGGATAAAACAGCCACCTGCAATAGGAGAAATCCTTGTGGGTGTGCTATTTTCTATACTTATGATATTTACACCTTTCAGTTTTGTTTTTCTTGGGCATGAATTTTCCTTTGCGTTGGATTTGCCGCACGATGCGTTTGATTTTTTTGCAGAATTTGGAATAATAATTCTTCTCTTCTTATCAGGTATGGAACTTGATATAGATGCAATAAAAAGAAGTGGTAAGGCAGCGGTAATGATTGGAGGTATAGGCGTTGGTGTAACTATGGGCATAGTAGCTGTTTTCTCTTTCTTTGTTCTTGGCTTCAGTTTTCAGCAAGCACTCATATATGGAACAATATTCGTAGCTACTAGCGTTGGCGTGACAGCAAGAACCCTTATGGATATGGGAATTCTAAGCAGCAGGGTAGGGGTAGCTATATTAACTGCAGCGGTGGCAGACGATGTTTTTGGTATAATTGCAATAACGCTCGTTTTGAGCAGAGGGGAAATGATTGAGGTCGCTGCCGGCATGGCCATATTTTTTGTTGTACTGTATTTGATTTATAGGAAAAATATTGTGGAGCGAAGTGTTAAAACGGCGGAAGAGAAACTTCATACGCCGTACGCTCTTGTTAGTATAGCCATTGGAATAATGCTTTTGTTCGCTTATTTTGCTGAAATGTCTCACATAGCTCCCATAACAGGAGCGTTTTTTGCGGGATTACTTTTAGGACAAACTAGGGAAAGAGAGATAGTAATAGGACATTTACGAACAATAGGATACACAATCTTTATCCCTGTGTTTTTTGTGAAGGTAGGAACCCTCATGGATTTCTCCCATATAGTTGAGATTTCTCCCTTCCTTCTGCTTACTATACCGCTCGTGTTTATCGGAAAGTTCACTGGCTGTAGCGTCGGGGCAAGAATGGGAGGATTATCGTGGAGGGAGGCGAGTATGGTCGGCATCGGAATGATGCCGGAGATGGAGGTAGCATTGGTCATCGCGACGCTTGCTTACTCAAGTGGGGCTTTTCAGGGTGCCTTAGGAACGCAGGTGATAGCGATAACGATACTTTATGTCATAGTATCCTCTTTGATAGTACCTTTACTTTTGAAGAGCATGAGAAAGAAAATAAAGAATTTCGGAGAG
>CAYVVU010000002.1:51059-63391 GCA_964455305.1 uncultured Thermoplasmata archaeon | reverse complement strand
ACTCACGGCATCCCTATTGGTTTCTTTTCCTGCGGGTACTAAGATGTTTCAGTTCCCCGCGTTCCCGCTCCTTACGGAGCGCGTACCCTTATCGGGTACGCAGGAGGTCCCATTCGGGGATCCCCGGATCTACGGCTCCATGCGCCTCCCCGGGGCACATCGCAGCTTGGCACGCCCTTCATCGGCGCCCGAGCCAAGCCATCCACCAGCCGGCTTCCCTGCTGCCTCAACCCATTCTGCCGGGACGCGTATGCCGGACTCATCGACCGTAATAACGATCTCGGTCCCTTCCCCGTAGGAGCATCAGGCTCCACGGGTGCATCCGCAAAAGGATGTAATAAGGATGAGGTATATAAGATTAGCGGAGGATTCATATGATTGATTATATTCAAAAATTTAAATTTCATTTTGAATTTTTTCTTCCCTGATCATTGAATATATCGGAGCAAGAAATCCTGCTTTTTTGAAATTTTCAACAGCCTTTTTTAATGATTCTTCATCGCGTGTGCAAACATACTTGAACCTGTAATGTATCGCCAACAGGAGTGGTTTTTCGGTGATTTTCCGAAGAATTTCTTTTTCATCTTTAATCCCCACGGCAACACCTATGACTTCCAGCCACAGCGAGTAATCTTCCACCCCTATCTTTCCCACAAGATTTTCAGCCTTGCGATAGAGTTCTTTCGCTTCCGCATTCCGCTTCTCTATATAAATTGATAGGAGATAGAGCATGGGTTCAACGAGGGAGTATTCATCACCGATCCCCTCAAATATTTCTATACTCTTTTTCAAGAATTCCTCGGCTTCCTTGTATTTTGAGTCGTAATAGTACATTATTCCGAGATTTGCAAGTACTCTCGCTTCCCCGTGCTTTCTTCCGAGAATTCTGCTGTATTCAAGAGCCTTCTCAAAAAAGTATTTCGCCGAGGATATGTTTCCGAGATTCCAGTACACAAGACCGAGAAGATTATAGGTAACTGGCATAGAGCCTATGTCACCTATCTTTTCCCTGAGCGACAATGATTCTTGGAGCATTTTTAAAGATTCCTCCAGTCTTCCGGTATCGTAGTACATCGTTCCTATGTTGTGCAGTAAATCCGCCGTCTGTTTCTTCATATCCTTCCTTTTAGACAGTTCCAACGCTTTAATATAATAATTCTCAGCTTTTTCATATTTCATCCTGTACCAGTAAAGGGTACCGAGCGATTTGTAGGATAAAATTATCTTCTCTTCATCACCAATTTCCTCAGCCCATTTAAGATACTTCAAGAATTCCTTCTCTGCCGATTCCAAATTACCCATTTTTAGCATTATATTTCCAATAGCCAGAGATATCTCTGGATCTTCTCCAGCCATATTTTTGGCTTCCTGATAGTACTTCATCGCTTGTTTATAGTTTCCCATCTTGACATACATATTCCCGATGCCCAAAAATACTCTATAGTCCTCCGGTTTCATCTCATTGGCTTTTTTGTAATATTCAATAGCCTTATGAAAATCCCCTATTTCGCCATATACCTCAGCCAAAGCCATAAGAGCTTTGAAAACCTTATCATTTTCTTTCAATTTTTCCGCGCTTCTAAGTGCTATCTCATATAATTTCACGGAATCTCTGTAACCATATTTTTTCCTTAAAATCTCTGCACCTTTGAAACCACATTCCATCGCCTTTTCATATTTCCCAGATTTATAGTAATGGTTCGCAATCATCGGTATTCTGAATTCCTCTGGATAAAGTTTTTCAATACATTCCGCCGCTATACCATGATATTCTTTCTTCATCACCTCATCTATGTTTCTGTATATTATTTCCCGAATATGTTCGTGGTAAAAGGAATAACCATCCCCTTTAACTTCTAAAAATCCATTTTCCTTTAATTTTCTCAGAATTCTGATCAGCGCTATTTTTTTCATCCCGAAAGCGCATGAAATTACATCTGGAAGAATAGTTGCTCCCAATACAGATGCAAATTCTAAAATCTCCTTTTCATCTCCGAGTTTTCTTACTCTCCTCATTACTATGCTCTCAACTTTTTTAGGTGAAACATCCTTCTCCTCTGCAATATAATAAACACCCTCTCTGGAAACTATTGCTTTTTCCTCCCGAAGCATACGGACGAGTTCAACTATATAAAGGGGTATTCCTCCACTTTTGCGGTATATGTAATCTACAAGACTTATTGAGACATCTCCGTTCAGCATACCTTTTAGAACAGGTATCATCTCGTCAAAACTTATCGGCTCCAAGGTAATAGTTGTGGCCAGCTCCTCTCTGACAACAGCATCCAGAAAATTGTTTAGTTCCTCACTTCTCTCCATCTGTCTGTAGGTACAGATTATCAGCATTTTTTCGTTTCTGCAGTTTCTGGCAAGATAAAGAATGAGGGAAAGAGTTGATTCGTCCGCCCATTGTATATCATCCATAAAAATACACACCACATTTTCCCTTGCTACCCTTTTAAGGCCGAGACGAACATTTTCAAAACTCCATTCCTGTACATCACCTTCAACTATTCCCCCATCGTACTTTCCCGAATAAACGAATTCTCTGAGTGTATCTTCTATAGCTGATACTTTACCCATATCTCCGTCCCATACGGCCAATATTTCACCAAATTCTTCCTCTATTTTGTATAGTAATTCCTCCAAATCTCTGTGAAGAAATTCATTGGATTTTCCCTCGAGAACAGCAACCACCGAAAAACAACTCCCCTGTTTCATAACCAGATTATACCTTCCAAACCGTATTTCCTCTAGGTATTCGTCTCCGCTTGATATCTTTTCAAAGGAATCTTTAACGAACATACCAACCGCGCTGAGCATGGATGTGAATATATCCGTATCTATACCCAAATCAACCCTCTCCGCTTTGGAAACTAGTAGCCCAGTTGAATGAACCACATAAAGCATTGTTATTTTAGGTATTTCCACTTCTGCCAAAAGGTTCTCCAACCCCTCCTTGGATAATGCCTCCTTAAACGGCTGCAGAGGAGGAGTTATCATTGGCAGACATTTTCCAACGAGTTTCACGCAGTTTCTTTCTTTCAGAAAATGCTCAACAAGTGTTGTCTTGCCTATTCCCGCCTCTCCCGTTATAAGGATAAGATTTCCTTGGCCATTTTTGGCATTTTCGTATTCTTTTTCAAGTATCTCTAAGGCGCGAGATTTTCCGAACAGCATATATATACACCGCCACAAGGGCGGGAAGTACATAAATATATGGTATTTCAGGTACTATCTCATGTGCAGGAGCGTTCAGAACGAAAACTTCTCTACTCCCTCTCTGCTTGTATTCAATCCATTCCTCCCAAACGATGAACAATTCTCCGCTCTCGTTCACAAGTATTCCAGGCATTTGGTGTTCCGTGGATGTGTTTGTGATAGGAATATCTCCCGCATCCACCTGCGCACCGCTCCAGTTTATGCCGTCGGTTGAGTTGGATATCATTATCTGTCTTGCGTTGGTATTTTCATCGTATTCGTCCCATACCACAAAAATCCCGGGCAGAGAGGCACTAGCTGCCGGATGCCTCGCATCGTATCCATCTGGAAAACTAACCAATCTATCGCCGTATTTCCCGCTCCAATCCGTCCCGTTGAAAACGGATACCATAATCTCTGTGGAATTACCAACCTTCTGTTCCCAAAAAACATAGATATTGAATGCATCTTTTGTTGCAGTAACATTCATTGAATTGTTTCCACCCGGATAACTTATCATTTCAGTAGTCCAACTCTGTCCATAATCGGAGGAGCATGCTGCATAGACTTCATCATTGCCTACTGTTTCGTTGAATTCCGTCCAGAAAACCCAAATATTGTCTTGAGAATCAACCAGTATATCACAACTCGTGACATTGTATTTATCCGCCTTACTTATTATATAATCTCCTAATTCCGAGGACCAGTTCCCCCCGAGATACTTTCCATAGTACAATTCCCATGAATTGGTTGTAACATTCAGAGCGATCCACACCGCATGTGCTGTCGGTGAAGAATCTACGGCTACTTTCGGACTTTTACAATCTGTCACCTTATCGTCCCTATTGTTGGATACCAAATGGTTGGAGTTGGTTGATGTCCAGTTTATTCCATCGTAACTTAGACCATAATATATTTCCCAATGCAAGGAAGTCTTGTTCATTTCCTCCCACAGAACATAGATTGTTCCGTACCTATCCACCGCAGCCGACGGATTTCTCGCATCCGTGCCATCTTTATAACTGATCACTATATCTTTTCTAGCACCTGTCCAGTTAACGAAGTCCTCCGAGGCGGATACCATAATTTCGCTACTCTCAACGATATTTCCACCATATGTGTAATTTTCAACCTCGTCCCAGAACAAGAAAAATTTCAAATTGTTAGATAAAAATGCATCGTAAATCATCGTTAAATTATTCACATCCCTCTCATCTGGATAACTCGCATTTATTGGCGTGTTATAATAGGTTGAGGTTGCATTGACGAAAACGCCCAACAATAAAGCAAGCGCACCAATAACCGTTAGGAAAGCAATACCCTTCATAACAACACATTATCTTTGCAAAATATATAAAGTTTTGGAATTGTTTAATTATTCACCACGAATCCCAGTGAATCCTATCCTTTTTGTATCTATTTTCTGCTTCGTAGAAGGCATTTTCTTCAAGAGGATAGCCCAAGGATACAACACTGAAAACCACAATATCTTCTGGAATACCCAAAAGTTCCGCGATTCCTCTCATTCTATCCTCGTATGGATAAACACCCAACCAAACGGAACCTATCCCAAGACATCTTGACGCGAGAAGAATATTCTGCGTAGCCGCAGCGCAATCTTGGGGCCACAGCATTTTTCTGCTTTTGTTTAGTTTTGGGTCTGCGCAAACAACTATAGCCGCTTTAGCTCTGTGAAGCATTTTTCCATACGGATGTATTCTAGCCATTTCATCTAAAATATCTCTCTTTTTTACAACTATGAAATGCCACGGTTGACTATTTCTGGATGATGGAGCTTGCATAGCCGCCTTCAGAATAATTTTTATCTTCTCATCCTCCACATTCTTTTGAGAGTATTCCCTTACACTCCTTCTCGTTAGTATCATCCTTATGCATTCTGATTCGCACATATACGCCAAATGATTTTATGAGATTTAAAGATGCCGTCCGGAAATTTTTGTAAAACAAATGCAAACATTTATATATGAGTTCTTTCTCCCCCACCCACTATGCAGATGGAAGTTCGCGTTGAGGAAAAATACGTGGTTGATGCGCTGTTCGGGGATGTGTACCTCATAGTAGAGGAAAGGAGAGGGCAGGATAGCGAGGATTCCAGAGAGTGATTTAACCTATAACAGCCAAAACAGGGTTTCCGATGAAAAGGGTTAGCAGATAACCCAGTAGTATAAAGAAAACGAAGGGGATCTGGGGCTGAACCCAAACCTCGCTTTTACCCATAGCTCTGAATCTCTCTATATCTTCTTTTTCTCTATCTTCAAGTGGAGATAGTTTGAAGAATATTTTACCGCTCTCATCCACATGCTCCAGAAGCCACACGAACTTCTTTCCGAACTTTTCTATGGGTATCGTATATCCAAAGAACATGTGGGGAAACTTTATCCTTCCCGCCAGAAGATTTTTTATAGCGTAGTAAGGTATGAGGAAAAGTAGGCAGAGAGATGCATAAAAAATCACCATAAGAGCGAAGGGAAACACCAGATTGAAAAATTCGTATTTGATAGCAAAGATGGATGTTGATGGATAGGTGGGAAATAAAATTCCAAGAATCATGAATGCCTTGGCGTCCGCACCTCCTTTAAGAATTTTGGTGTAGTAAAGTATATGACCGAGAAGAACCACGAGGGGTGGCTCCACCGCGTAGTAATACGGAGTATACATAAAAATGGCGAAGAATATTGCCACTCCAACGGCAAAAAGGATTTTTCTTAATGTAGGGGATAACTCAAAAAATGCTGGGTAGAAAAGAAAGGAAGTTGCCGCCACGCTCCAAATACCGTTGGCCTCGTATTTAACGATAAATATTGCAAGGCCTATGCTTCCAGCAACCATCCAAGTTAGTGAGGTTATCTCCCTACTTCTCAAATCTTCATATGAAGCTATGGAAAGCGCTACCAAAGCCGTTAGTATGCATGTCAATTCAAAGTAATCGGTCATCTCGGAGAATATGGCGTTTTTGGTATTTTAGGTTTGTGGAAATATTCCATCGCAATTTTTAAATAACTATCGGTGTTTTTCGCGTCATGGCATGGTACGATTTGAAAATATACGGGGTATCGCTGCTTGAAATTTTAGTCGGAATAACAATAATTTTTCTTGCTTTCATAATCGCAAAGATAGTTTACTGGTTCGTTGAGAAATATCTTGAGAAACTCGTGAAGAAATCCAAAACCGAGATAGATGATTTGCTTCTTAAAAACATAAAAAGGCCCATCTACATCAGTATAATACTCGCCGGAGTGTATGTGGCCATTTTCTCCATTACAAGCCTACAAAAATATGCCTATCTGATTTATTTGAAAAATATTTTCTCCGTTCTCTTCATAATCCTCGTGGCTTACGCCGTGGCCAGCATTCTAAATGTAATAATAATATCGGTGTGGAGAAGGGGTGCGAGCAAAGTTGTAAAAGAGCACGAAAAGCATGTTCTATGGATTTTGAAGACAACAGCATACTTCTTCGTGTACTTCATCGCTTTCATAATGATTCTGGGCGTTTTCAACATAGATGTGACCGCCTTCATAGCCACGCTGGGAATAATGGGAATAGCGATAGCATTGGCCGTTCAGAGCACCCTGTCGGATTTGATAAGCACGGTGACAATATACTTTGATCATCCCTTTGAAGTCGGAGACCTTGTGCGAATAAAAAATTATGAAGGGTATGTGAGCGCAATTGGGTGGAGAACCACAAGAATAATTACAACGAGTGGAGACTTAGCGATAATCCCAAATAAAATGGTGGTTTCCTCGCCTGTTGAGAATCTCAGCAGAGTAAAGGAGAGGAAAATCAAGATAAACATCAATGTTAAAATTTCTGAGGACACCACAACAAAAGAAATCAAGAAGATTCTCGTAGATACTTGCAAAAATTTTGAAGATATTGACGATTTTTCCGTGCATCTTCAGAGCATTTCGGGAACAACTATGGGCTATGAGATTATCGCCTCGGCAAGATGCGACTATAACCGCATGATGGAAATAAAGGAAAATTTACTTATGAAAATCCATACGGAACTCCGAAACAGAGGATTTGAAATTGCGTGAACAATAGTAGGAAAAACTTTAAACAAACTCAAAATCATCTGCAGCGAAAACTCTTACAATTTCGCCGCTGCACTCAACTTCAAGCGAGCAGTCTCGCAGAACCCTTAAAGGTCTACATATTTTTTTATTAAATTTTATTAATTTTCCTTTGAAGTTCATTCTTCGGCTCCACTCCTCAAAAAGCTTTTCATCGCTTATGTTGTAGAGATGTGAAAAATTTTTTAGAAATTTCGCAAGTATATGGAATATATTTGTATGAACTCCTTCCAGAAGTAGGGATGTCGCCTTCAGATTCTCTGGAAATTTTTTCACCGATACATTTATTCCCACGCCAATAAGTGTTTTATTCCCTACACTTATGGAAAGTATTCCGCATATTTTCTTATTTTTAACATAAACATCGTTGGGCCATTTAATCTCCACATTAGGCAAAAAATCCTCTAAGGTTATGGCAGAGGCTACAGAGGAAAGCATAACCGCCCTGCAGGGTGAGAGCTTAGGAAGAACGATGGTAAAATACAAACCTCCCTTTGGAGAGAACCACTTTCTACCTCTTCTGCCCCTTCCCGATTTTTGTTGAAGTGCAACCACCACATCTCCCAAATCCATTTCTCGTGCAATATCCATAGTGGATTCCGCACACTCATAAACCACTATTCTTCTGGGAATCATGGGGTAATAACGGACTTAAAGATAAGTTTTATAACTGCTTGCCATTCCTCATTTTAAATGCACGAGGAAAATATGATGAGAAGCGTGGAGGTATTGCGAGATCTCTGCGACAGGTGTTTGGGGAGAGTATTCGCTAAGAGAGCACACGGTCTTGGAAATTTGGAGAGAGGAAGAAGTATAAGAATCTTTTATGCTATGGTGAAAAATGTTAAGATTGATGATGTTCTTGGCCCTGATGAAAAGGATTGTAAACTTTGCGGTGGGATTTTTCTGAATCTTGAGAAATATGCAGAGATGGTTTCCAAAGCCTTGGAGGAGTATGAGTTCAGAACTTTCGTTATGGGAAGCAGATTTCCGAAGGAGATTGAAGAGGAAGAAAAAAATATACAAGAGGAGTTCGGAGGGGAGGGAGAGAGCATAAGAAACGAATTCAACAGAGAACTCGGAAAGAAACTTCTGGAAATATGGAAAGACAGGGATGTAGACTTCAAGAATCCGGAGATGACGATAATAGTGGATACTATATATGATACTGTTGAAATAAATCCAAAGCCCCTCTACATATATGGAAGATACCGCAAACTCCGTAGGGGGATTCCACAAACGAGATGGTCTAAACGTCCCGAGAGAAAGAAGTATGAAACATCCGTGGAAGAACTCATAGCAAAAAAAGTTATGGATTACACGCAAGGAGAGGACCACGCTTTCCATGGGATGGGTAGAGAAGATATAGATGCCAGAATGCTCGGAAATGGCAGGCCATTCGTTCTGGAAATAAAAAGGCCGAAAAAGAGATTTATAGATTTGAAAGTTCTTGAAAAAGAGATAAACGAATACTGTTCGGGAAAAGTTGAGGTATCATCGCTTAGATTCGCCACTTGGGAAGATGTGGAGAGAGTTAAAAAAGCAAGGTACAGTAAAAGGTACAGGGTGAAGGTTGAGTTTTCTCGTTCTGTTAATGAAGATTCTTTGAAAAAAGTGGTGGAGGAACTTAGAGGAAAAGTTATATATCAAAGAACCCCTTTACGTGTGTCCCATCGCCGTGCCGACATGGTTAGAAGGAGAAGAGTGGAAGATATAAAACTGGTGGAATATGATAGAAAAAGCGCTGTATTGGAAATAACCGCCGAATCCGGAACATACATAAAGGAACTCATGCACGGCGATGAGGGAAGAACCACGCCAAGTCTCGCCGAACTACTAAAAGTAAAGGTTAGAGTGGTCTATCTGGATGTGATAGAGATACTGGACGGAGGCGATTAAAAATGGTGGAAATGTCGCATGGTCCGAGAGCGCGTACGAGAAAAAAGTTGAGGAAAAGGGTAAGGGAGAGAGGTCTTCCTCCTATAACTCGCGCGTTACAAAAATTTGAGATAGGAGAGAAGGCGGCAATAGTTATAGATCCGAGCATACACAAAGGTATGCCCTTCCACCGCTTCCACGGGCTAACTGGCGATGTCGTTGGTAAAAGGGGGCGCTGCTATCTTGTTAGGGTTAGAGATGGAGGTAAGTACAAGATTGTGATCGCCCATCCGTATCATCTAAGGAAGGTGAAAAGTTGAAGAAGTACCTCACCTTGGCGGAAGTTAAGGATATTCTGAGCAAACTCGTGGAGGAGAGGGAACTGACTTTGGAGCAGAAATACGCCCTTAAACACGCGGAAGATTTCGCAAAGTTAAAGGTGGAGGATGCCTTAAAATTAAAAGAAGAATTGATGGAACTTCCGTTCATAACCGAAAGAATCGCGGTTAAAATAGTGGACATACTCCCTCAAAGTCCTGAGGAAGTCCGCGCGATATTCTTCAAAGAACCCATAACTATAAATCTTGAAGATGTGCAGAAAATTTTGGATATAGTTAAAAAGTATATATGAGGGGTGCATTGCATGGAGGAGTATGCTTACATTCTGGATTACTTACCGCAGGGAAGACCAAATCAGAAATCTTTCAAGATAATACCAATTGCGTTGGCCGTCGGTGAAAAGGAGTTCAAACTTTTTGAACTTATTCCAAAACCAAATGTCACTCTTATAGTGGGCGAAAGAGTTTACATAGGTAAGGATAAGGAAAAGAGGAAGAAGATAGAACATGTAAGGAGGAGAATTGCCTACAAAGACCTCACCCATGCTGCACAGTTAGAACTTCCATATGTGATAGAAGAAATAGTCAAAAAGAGGGAGCAGGATTTTGTGAAATTTTTCAACGAAGCGCATCCGATAACCACCCGCCTTCATATGCTTGAACTTCTACCCGGATTGGGTAAGAAAACGATGTGGGAAGTTCTGGAGGAGAGGAAGAAAAGGCCATTTGAGAGCTTTGAAGATATAAAAAAGAGGGTAAAACACATACATCATCCCGAAAAGCTTATCGTGAACAGAATACTTTATGAGATACAGCACAGATATGAAAAATACAAGATATTCGTGGCACCATAGGCGTTCTTACGGCCTACATTTTCTCAAAAGTGAGAGAATAGCGAGGAAAATAGTGGAGTATGCGGATATTTGCGATGGGGATGTTGTTTTGGAAATAGGGCCGGGGAAAGGAATACTCACTAAAATAATGCTTGAAAAAGGCGCGAAGGTGATAGGAATAGAGAAATCCCCTCATCTATATGGATACCTCAAAGAAAGATTCGTAGATTATATAGAATCCGATAAATTTGTTCTTATAAACGACGATGCTCTACGAGTTAATTTCTCTTCGCTCGGATTCAACAAGGTTGTTAGCAATCTTCCATACAGCATATCATCGCAGATAACGATTAAGCTTTTCAAGGAAAAATTCAAAAAAGGTGTTTTGATGTACCAGAAGGATTTCGCCGAAAGAATAGCAAATGTACCTCCAAGAGAGAAATTCAACAGATTGGCTGCGATGGTTTATTTTCTAGCAGAGGTTAGAGTCCTTTTTGTTGTAAAGGCAAAATACTTCCAACCACCTCCGAAGGTGGATTCCGCTGTGGTGGAGGTAATTCCGAAAAATATAGATATTCCAGAGGGATTTGAAACTTTCCTCAGAATTCTGTTCTCACAACCGAGAAAGAAATTAAAAAATGTGTTAAAAAATACTCTATTGTTTGGAAATATGCGTCCCGAAGACTTATCGCCAGAGGATATGCTCACACTTTTTAACGCAAACAAAAAATGTTTGGGCTTCTATAAATAATTTTCTGCGAAGGTTTATATATGTCTCCCCATACCCTTTTAAATGCCCCCGTCGGCAGGTGATAAAAATGGCTAAAAGAAAAGTTGAACAGGATATGATTAAGAGATGTCCTGAATGTGGCTCTGATCATCTTATAAGGGATTATGAACATGGTGAATTAATCTGCGCGGATTGTGGTATTGTTATTGAAGATTCATTTGTTGACCAAGGTCCAGAGTGGAGGGCCTTTGATGCCGAACAGGATGAGAAAAGGGCGAGGACAGGCGCTCCAATGAGCTATCTGAGTCACGATAAGGGTCTTGCCACTGAAATTTCCTGGTCAAATAAGGATTCGTATGGTAAGAGAATCCCTCACAAAAACCGCGCTCAGATATACAGAGTGAGAAAATGGCATCAGAGAATTAGAGTTAGTAACGCCGCCGAAAGAAATTTGTCTGTTGCCCTTCAGGAGTTAAACAACATCGCCGCCAAAATGGGTCTTCCGAAAGATGTTAGAGAAACTGCTGCCCTCATATACAGAAAAGCAGTTGAAAAGAATTTGATAAGAGGAAGAAGCATAGAAAGTATTGTGGCGGCGAGTATATATGCGGCATGCAGAACGGTAGGAATGCCCCGCACACTTGATGAGGTTTCTAAGGCAAGTGAGCTCAACAAGAAAAAAATAGGTCGTGCTTACCGCCATTTGACCAAGGAATTGAATCTGAATCTTAAGCCCACGACACCCACATCCTATATACCACAGTTTTGCAGCAAACTCAATTTGGATAAGGCCGTTGCCAGAAAGGCGGAGGAAATAGTGCAAGAGGCCACGGAACTGGGAATAATCTCGGGGAAAGGTCCGACCGGCGTGGCAGCAGCCGCTATATATATTGCTGCTAGCCTTATGAAACAGCCAAGGACTCAGAAGGAAATAGCTGATGTCGCGGGAGTTACCGAAGTAACGATAAGAAACAGATACAAGGAAATATCGCAGGCCCTCAACATAGAGGTAGCCACCAAATGAAAGTTTATGTGGTGGATAACGGAGGACAGTGGACCCATAGGGAATGGCGTGTTCTTCGCTATCTCGGATGCGATGCTGAGATAGTTTCCAACATAACTCCTCCTGAGAAACTGAGAGATGCCGATGCCCTAGTGTTATCTGGTGGAGCACCGAGAATTTCTATGGAAACTTTTAAACTGGGAAGAGTGGGCGAGTATTTGGATACTATGGAAATTCCCATTTTGGGAA
>CAYVVU010000002.1:48483-51049 GCA_964455305.1 uncultured Thermoplasmata archaeon | reverse complement strand
ATATATCGCTATACACTTCGGGGGTTCCGCCGGCCCCGCGGAGGTTCCCGAATATGGAAAAACCGAAATAGAAATTTGGGATGAAAACGATCTGTTTCAAGGACTACCTGATAAAATAGTGGTTTGGGAATCGCATAACGATGAGGTAAAGGAAGTCCCAGAGAATTTACATATTCTCGCATCATCAAAACATTGCAGAGTACAGGCAATTAAGCACAGAAGTAAACCTATATACGGAGTGCAGTTTCATCCGGAGGTGGAGCACACGGAATTTGGCTACGAGATTTTCAAGAATTTTTTGAAACTCTGCAAATCCTGAATTTTCTAATTATTATTAAGGGCAGGATGAAAAACACCGTAAAGATGAATTCTCCTATTTCTGGAACATAGTTCGCTTGATCCGTAGCGCTTGCCGTACAGATTGAATACGACCGTACACGAACTCTAATTGTATCATTTGTGGATGCTGAAGGATCCAAAGTAACCTTAACTGTGATTGTAACAGAAGAGCCGGGAGCAAGCCATCCTGTATCGGGAACTCCATCTCCATCATGGTCCGCAGTCGCACTTATGGAATCCCAAATTCCATCTCCATCGTTATCTGTTGCGAGCCAAATAAGAGTTCCATCATTGTTCAAATACAAATCTATGCGGAAACCGTTGCTTGAACTGGCGAACACATCCACACAATCGTATCCATCGCCAGAGTTTGTAATGGTATGATTGAAATAGAAGTAAATATCGTTCTCTGTGGATGAGTTGCTGTCAGGATTGATCGTTATGTTGCAGAATATTTTGAACTGGGTGTAGTTGGTATCATTTACTCCGTTACTCTCGTATGCTATCACAGTTATGTTGTAAAGACCAACAGTAGCATTTGGTGGAAGAGTATAATCATACCTGTAAATGACATATGAACCATTATCGTATTCTTCACTCATAGTCATAGTCAAAGATGTGCCATTCGGATCAGTTATTGTCATCTCAACCCGATCTATATCATATCCTCCAAACGGATCAGAAATATTCGCCCTTACCGTAACCGTATCTCCAGCGGAGAAATTGCTCGTAGGCATACCGCCGAGGTATGTTGTTATATTTTTCACATGTATGTAAGATGGTGTTACAAAATCAATTCTGCTGGGATATGCAGAAGAGTTGTAATAAACATCGCATTTCTTGTCTCCGTAAAAAACTAAAATAATAGATCTTCCCGCGGGTATTTCTGGAATCTTTGGTGTTATATCAACTATATTTTCTCCCGGTGCAGATGCATTTAATGAAAATGTTGCGCTTCCCACCTCGGTTGAATAATCATCCAGATAAATATAAACTGTTCCTGTCCTCGCCCCCTTTCTATCTACCCATAGATGTACAACTATATCACCAGACAAAACAAAATCATTTGCAAATGAATTATTCTGAGTCCATACTGCAGGAGCATTTATATCTGCACCAGCATATATTTCATCGGTATTTCCATTTTTCGGATATAAATACATATTATCCGTTGGACCGCGACAATATAATGTCTTAATTTCTGTACTTCTCACGATTAGCAAATCCGTGGATGATGTGGAATCTCCTGTAAATGAAGAATAAAGTGTTATATTCAGTTTCTCCCTAACATTTGCTCTATATTTGCCAGAAAATGAAATATCAAGGAGAATTTTCGCCGTATCGTTTCTATCTATCGTTATATCCGAACAACCATCCCCGTCGGTATCGTTGTGAGATGTCCAAGAACTCTGATTTCCCTCCCCAACCAATATGTCATCGCTGCCAATTACACCATCTCCGCTCCTGTCCCAGTAAAGCTTTACATAAGATGTACCCATAATCTCCACTTTTATATTTACTATATCTCTTCCTCCGCCCTTATTCATTATGAGATGATGGATGTAGGCTTCCGCATCATTCTGTCCAACAAATTTTATTTTATTTTTAGGTTGTATAACTATTGATGAATTTATATAAAACACTGTTGTGTTTGATGCCTCAACACCATCGTAGTCCCATGCGGTTACCACAACCGTATATGTTCCTACCCAAGATGGTACCGGGAGTTCAAATGAATAGTTGAATATCCGCCCATATCTTGTTGTTGCAAATATATTCATCGGTTCTCCATTTAATATATATGTTCCGTTCGGGGATATCACGGATACCTCCGCATAAACTATATGCTCTCCCCCTAAGGGGTCCGTGACATTAGCAAAAATATTTATTCTCTGTCCCTCAATGAAATACTGGGTTGGATGATTAGGTCTGTCTTCCGTCCATATTTCTTTAACATCAAGGAGAGAGGAGGTATTTATAACTATTTGAGAGTCATGGGTCGTAGAATTGTAATACACATCAAGAGTATCATCACCTTGCCTATCGTACCACTCAAGGGTTACACCCAGTACCCACCACTGAGGTATTACCGTCTCATTTAAATTCACATAGAATGTGTACCAGTCTGCGGGTGGATCACCCCACTCCGAAATGGTAATCCAATTTGAAGTTCCCATTTCAAAATATGTTGTACTATTCCATATTCTCCAAACACGTACTCTGAACT
>CAYVVU010000002.1:46585-48383 GCA_964455305.1 uncultured Thermoplasmata archaeon | reverse complement strand
AGTAACTTGAGCAAGGGCATAATCTACTAAATTCATCCAGTTGTAGGCGAATATTCCTATTCTGTATGTGGCGGATGAATGTACATTAACAGATATTTCTCCTTTATCGTAAGTAACGAATATCTCGGGTTTATCTACATACACCCAGTCACCAAACCATCTATAGTGTCTTATTTCATCAACTTTTCCGTATTCACCAGTTATAACTATCTTATGTTCAGCTCCCACAAAATCATAACCAACATAGCCTGTGGATGGATTAGAATCGCTATCCACATAGATAACCCATTTGTCCTCCCCATTCAACGGTTTTTCTATAGGCGGACCTATATAAACAGATACATTTTTGCCCGCATATTTTCCAAAAGATGGGTCATTGGGTATTGTTGTATTAAGCCACATATCGTTTCCCCATGGATAATCCTTTATACCATCGCCATCAACATCGTAGGGGTTTTGGGAGTCGGAAATACCATCATTGTTGAAATCGTTGGGCATCGGGTCTATTGAATCGGGTACGGTGTCTCTGTCGGAATCTTTCACAGGCTTCGTTTTTATAATAGGCACATAATCTCCGCCTAACAGCATACCGTTAACCTCTAAATAGAAGAATATGTTGTTAGTTGAGGAATTGTAATATGCACTATATCTAACGATATCAACATTGGGGGAGTATACAACGCCACTGGATAAATCCCCTATCTCGTCGTTAAAGAATCTTGTCCATTCTCCAAACGCTCCGTCCACCCTAGGTATGGATGGAGCTCGCTGTATATAGATGCCTGATAATTTGTTTATTACCTCAACATTTCCACTGGCGTTGACTTCCACCGATCTTATTCTAAAAACATCCTGCGGATTTCCATTAATGGCCATTCTGAGAGAGCCGCTACATTCCTTAACCGTTTCGTTTATATCAAAATAAATTAATTTTTCGGAAGGATAAACACTTCCGTCATATGTTTTATTATCAAAGACGAGTGTAGCACCAATAACCATCGCTCCATCATAGCATATCTTTATTCCGTTTATATGCATATGATCCTCAGCACTGAACTTAACATCTGCTATTCTTACCTCGTAATTATTCGGTATTACTTGGGGATTCGTATCAAAAATCATTATTCCATCAGTGCGGAAAACCTTAAGTGGCGGTGTGGAAATATATGCATCATTTCGTTTCACAATAAGTATCACCGAGCAATTCTTTGAATAATTTTCAAGTCTGATAGCGCCCTCTATCTCATCCGATGACCACTTGACTATTAATCCGCTGGATGGAGATAGAGTATATCCGCCTTCTATCATCTTAAAGCAATTTATTGATGAACCCTTCACAGTACCGTTCCATCCATACAGAATTACTAACCTATCCAGTCCCAAATCTCCCGCTTTGTACCCTGTGGAGAAATTCGCATCCTCATCTATCCCTATGAATATATTTTCCATCCCTTTGAACATATCTGTATGACGGATATAGAACTCGGCATCCATTTTATTGCCCAATACCTTAAATGTAATATTTCCTATTTCAAAGCCACCAATTGATTTCCAATCATCAAACTTTCCGTCTATAACAACAGCATTTTGAGAGTAGCTTAGTAGAGTTATAATCGGAATCAGAGAAGCAAGTACCAAAAGCATCGTAATTGTAGAAATTATTATCTTCGCCGGTTTAACTTTAATTATTCTTTTTACGCTAAGTATATCTCCTCCTTCGGTTACTATTCCATTTCCATTAACAAAACCTCTTTTGACCTTCGCAGCTATTTTTTTCCTTTCAATCTTCTTTTCTTCT
>CAYVVU010000002.1:0-46485 GCA_964455305.1 uncultured Thermoplasmata archaeon | reverse complement strand
AAAACCTCTTTTGACCTTCGCAGCTATTTTTTTCCTTTCAATCTTCTTTTCTTCTGCCTCTTCAATTTCTCCTTCCAAACGCTCAACAACGACTTTTTTCTTCTCTTTCTCTTTCTTTTTCTCTATCTCTTCTGAAACTATTTTTCTAGATGCTTCAATAATATCTCCTAATTCATCAATACCCTTTTCTGGAAGATATTCTCTCAAATCCATAGGGGTCATAAGAGATATTCTTTCCAGCGTTATATCATTCTCGTAAAGTTTTTCGGCATCTTCTACGGAAATATGAGGAAGTTTCAGGAGTTCCTTTGCCTCTTCGGGAAGCTCCTTTTCTGCTTCTATTTTTTTTTCTTCCATTTCTTTTTCTTCAAGTTTTTCCCTTACCTCTTCGGGTTTTTTCTCTTCTTTTGCTACGGAGGGTATGGGAACTATGCCAGACAGTAGAGCATTCCTGTACATCTCCTCTATATCCGATGGAATATCCTGCGGCATAACCACATAAATATTCTTGTTCTTTTCTTTGTGCATATTATGTAAAATTGCAAGTATTTCCGAAAGTTTTTCAGGAGGCATATGCTCGTTGATAACAGATAATGAATCTATAACCACTATCTTGTTATCTCCCATAGCAATATAATTCAAAAATTCTTTAAGTGTATTATAATCACCTGGCGCTATGGTTAAGTATTCACCTGTTTTAAGTTCGGATATCCAAACAACATCAACATTTTCCCCAAGTCCCCATATATCTTTGAGCGTATCTGGATACTGAGCGGTAAGACATATAACACTCACTTCTTCTCCCGCTACATTTTTCAAATATTCATAAAGTTCCTCCTCGTTGGAAAATTCCTTTATCTCTGTCTCTATTTCTTTTTCTCCCTTGACTTCCTCTTTTTTCTCTTCTTCAACTCTTTCCCCACCCTTTTCTTCCTTTATTCCCGTAAGTTCGCGAGCTTTTTCAATTATTTTCATTAGCGTTTTTGTGCCCATTCTAGGAAGATATTTTTTCAATTCTTTCGGGGTCATCTGAGCAATCTTTTCAACAGTAAGCCCCTCACTTTCAAGCTTTTTCGCTCTCTTCTTACCAATTCCGGGTAAATCCGTTAATTTTGGCATCAGACCTCACCCTCCACAACTATCAAATCTTCTCCAAACATTCTTTTTATCCTTTCTTTAATCTCATCCAATCTCTTGCCATCACCCACCTTTCCGTAATATATTGCCTCTACTATATAGGCGCTTTTTCTGCTGGGGTCTTTTTCTTTGGCAAGTTTTAAATATTTTTCTACTTCATCCATCATACCTTTTTCCATATATGCTCTGGCCAAATTTACTATAGCATTATAATAACTTTCATTATGTTTTAGAGCCTCCTTATACATTTTGATCGCATCATCGTATTTGCCCATTTTGAAATAAACATTGCCCATATTCGTATAGGCAACTTCGGATGGCTTTATTTTTAAGAGGCGCTTGAAAGTTCTAAGTGCCTCTTCATTTTTGCCTCTCATCATATACCCGATTCCTAGACCGTTAAGAGCGTCCACGCAATCCTCATCTATTTTCAAGGCATGTATGAAATACTCCTCGGCTTTGTCCCATTCCATATTTTTCAAAGCCTCGTATCCTCTATCCACTATTTTAACTATTTTCATATCCTTAGAAAGTTCAAAGACGAACACCCCCCATAGAATCCAGAATATTATAAAAGAAAAGTAGAACAAAGTTAGATCATATATACCGTAGACCATATTTGAATGAATCCTGAGAAATTCATGCGCAGGCATAAGAAATATGGAAAATGTTGCCGTGGCTATTCCGCCATAAGATGCTATCATTCTCGCTGTGTGTTTAGCCGCCATAAGTATGAAATACATTCCTACGATAGCCATTGCGAATCCACCAACAGCCATTATATATGAAAGAATATCATATCCTCTCATGGATGTGTAAGCAGCTACACTCGGAACTATAAGGAGGAGTAGAAATCCTATCATGAGTAATGTGGCTCCAGTATTGGCTATGCCTTCCAATTTATTCTTGCTCAGAGTTATAAGCATTAGAGATATGAATCCTATGATCCCACCTAGAAGCCAGTTAACAAAAAATATAATCAAACTGCCAATAATAAGTAATATTATTCCTCCTATCAGATATCCCTTCTTTTTCCTTTCACTCCACTTCTCCTCCCATCCTGTTATGAGGGTCAATACATTTATAATTACAACTACTGAAAGTAATCCCAAATAAACCGTGGTCGCATATTGAAAGAAAGCAGATGTGCTGTTAAGACCTCCACCGAAAATTAGTAATGTTATCCATGTGCCTAATACTCCACCCGCAGACAAGCCAATACTGATTATATAAGGTAAACTTGTTCTTTTCTCCGAAGCGGACTCTTTAACCATACTGATACCATGAAAAATAATATACTTAAACTTTTTGTCTTTTTGCTTGTATATGGCAATATAAGGATATACATAAAACATATAAACGATTATTCTATTTATTAAACCAGATGATGCCTGTATCTAAAAGGAGGTTAGCAACGACTACATTAGGCATAGCTCTTGCCATATCTATATTATTTTCTTCACTAACCTTAGGAAACAATATGGCAAAGTATGATCTTTACAGAAAAATTAGCAACAAATATCATCTGGTTGTGGAGGCATCTATTCTCTCATCCAAAGTAAGCACTGTGATGAATGAGATTGAGAATGTTCCTGAAATTTCCAGCTATACTGATAATACTGTGATTCCTAGATGGTGGTTATATGCAAAAAATATGAATATGTCATTAACAGTTGGAAATGTAACTTGGTATAGATACAAAACTATAGGAACTATGTTTCATAAGGGTTTTCTTCGATGGGATGGCAGCTATCCGCAAAAGGAGAACGAAATAATGATGAACTGTTTCTGGTCAAATGAAGGTATTGCAATAGGGGATTTTGTGAATTTGGTGATAAAAAGTGATTCTTCCGGAAAGATCTTCTATAATAAAAATCTAAAAGTTGTTGGATTTTTTTGGTTAGATTTCCCAGAGGATTATTTATACACTCCCAGCTATCCTGACATATATATGCTTCCAAAAGCATTTCAAACACTTTGCACTTCACTAGGAGATCCTCCAGTAGAAGTGAATTTCTATGTCAAAGTTGATGAAAATTACATAATGTCCGCCACGGACCCAAATGATGTGGAGAAGAAATTAAGGGATGTTTTGTATAACATATACGACATCCTTGAAAGATACAATGCTTCTGGTATATATGGAGAGATTTTAGTTGATGTTAAAAATTATAATTATAATGTATTTTTGGTTATTGTACCTATTATATTTTCAACCCCTGTCGTCGTTATAGGTGTATATCTTTCAAAAGTTGGAATTGAGATCTCTCTCTACGAGAGAAAGAGGGAATTTGGAGTTTTAAAGGTAAGAGGAGCTAATAATCTACATATTTTCAAATTAATCTTTATTGAGTGCATCATCTATTCTTTAATTGGTGGAATTTCCGGATACCTATTGGGAGAATATATGGGCTGGTTTGCAAATATATTATTTTTCAAACTACCATACTTTTTCTTTGATCTTTCAATAGATTATGTAATATATTCAGTGGTAATATCTTTCCTTCTTTTCTTTATAGCATTGTATTCACCTTGGAAAAAGATCTCCAAAGAAAGTATGGTTTCTCTGATATCACACTATAGTCAAAGATTTTCAAAGATTGATTATAAAAGAGGTAAGGATATAGTACTAGCAATAATATTTTGGGGTTATCTTATATTGGGAATATATCTTCTAAAAAACTATGATTTATTGGGCGGATACAGTATTATAACATTGGTAATATTTATAATTCTAATGACCTTTATTTTCATGTTTCCAGTAATTTTAGTTGTTTTACCTCTTGTAACTTCCAGGTTATTTACTTTAGGAACACAAAAAGTATACGGTATTATTAGCAAATTAGTTTCTAGACTTTTTAGGGTTTCTGGAGAACTCTCCCGCAGAAGCCTTGAGAGGGAGCCAAAGAGAGCGGCATATCTTGCATTTATCCTTGCTTTTATACTTACACTATCTACATTTTTATCCGTAACCATGGACAACGAAGATAAAATGATAGAACTTCGGACAGTACAAATTGTAGGTGGCGATTTTCTCATATATACCGATGGAGCTACCTACAATCTGAAGGATATGGTGGAGAATAATACATTAACTTCCTATTATTCCTATGTGAAAGAATTCTCATCATCCTGCGGATATTCTTTTGGTAATGAGATTTTTATGCATGATGTTAATGTTATTATGACCAATTTTGATAGGTATAACAATGCCGTCTACGATTGGGAAATCTTTTTAAAGGAAGGTTTTCCAAAAAAAGGTACAGTTGGTGTTACTTGGGATTTCGCAAAGAATTTCCGTATAAAAATAGGAGACTATATATTCTTAGATGTTGATGGTAATTACAAGAAATACAAAATAACATTCATAGTGTATGCATTTCCAGGTTTTCAGAGTGAGATTGGTATGTATAATGATGTAAATTTTGATAATGCCACACATGTGGTGACTAAAGCAAAAAATTATCAGCAATTCAAAGAACAACTGGATTCACATTCAGTATACTACCTGGATTTCAGAGGGATTTACAAATCGCAGAACCAATTATCTACAGTATATTCCTACATAAATACCATTCAAATGTACCTTATAGTAGTGGGAGCAGCCTCAATATTCGTTGTTCAATACTCCTTATTTATGAACAGAAAAGGAGAAATCGCTCTATACAAAGTTCGGGGCGCCAGAAATACGCAAGTTCTTTTGCTGCTTTTTGTTGAAGGTATTACAGTTATTATTCTCGCCGTCCTTATAGGGTTCCTAACTGGAACTGCCCTCTCCTGCTTTTTAGTATCTGCACAGACAGAAATTTTTAATCTTCCTGATTTATTTGTACTTGGCAACTATTTCTTGATAAGTATGGGAATAATCGTAGGAATATATTTTCTATGTCAGTATATACTTGCAATGATATTCGCCAGAGTAGATATAGATAGCGTGATAAGAGGTTTAGGAGGTGAGATGTAGGTGATTGAAGTTGAGCATCTGATAAAGGTCTACAAAAGAGGCACTATAGAAGTTATAGCTATAAGAGATGTCTCTCTCAGAATAAATGATGGGGAGATGGTATTGCTCATAGGACCAAGCGGCTCTGGAAAAACTACATTCCTCCATTTAATAGGAGGCATAGATAGACCTACTGCCGGGAAAATAAATGTTAATGGAAAAGAAATAACCTCATTTAATGATGAACAACTGGCAGAATATAGAAGAAAGGATGTTGGAATCGTATTTCAGTTTTTCAATCTAATACCCACACTGACGGCTCTTGAAAATGTGATGCTTCCCATGGAATTCATTTCATTACCTCGTAAGATTAGAAAGAAAAAAGCGCTCGCTCTCCTTGAAAAGGTAGGTATGCTTCATCGCAAAGACCATTATCCTGATGAATTAAGCGGTGGAGAACAGCAAAGGGTAGCGATTGCAGTGGCCTTGGCTAACAATCCACCTATACTGTTGGCAGATGAGCCTACTGGTGAACTTGATACAGAAACAGGTATGGAGATAATTGAGTTATTTAAGAAACTTAATGATGAAGGAAAAACTGTAATAATTGCCACCCATGATTTTAGACTTAAGAAATACGCTACAAGGATTTTAGAAATGAAGGACGGTAAAATAGAGGAAGGGAGTTAAAAAGTAATGAGTTATTTGTTCTTTGCACTCATAATCCTATCCTTTTCAAATTATAATTTCTTCTTTGTTTACTTGACCAGGACAAAAACTATATTTGAAATACTCATTTCCTCCACTATGAGGCTTTTCGTTGCAGTAGATATACCCATCAACACCGAAATAGAGGGCGTTATGAGTTATGTGAAAAAAGCGGGAAAGGTTAAAGCCGTTGAGAAGGAAAATCTCCATATAACTTTGAAATTCCTTGGCGAGGTAAGTGATGATAAACTGTCGGATATAAAGAATTGCATTGAAAGTTCGTGTAAAAACTTCAAAAAGTTCTCAATAAAGTTGAAAGGTTTTGGGGCTTTTCCATCTCTCTCAAAACCAAGAGTAATATGGATAGGAGTTGATGAGGGAAAAGATATTCTTTCGGAAATTATGCGGAGATTGGACGAATGTTTTCATCAAATGGGATTCAAAAAAGAAAAATCATATGTGCCACATATAACTATTGCTAGGGTAAAGGGTTTCATCAGATTTGACCCGCGTCCCTACCTGAAAAAAGATTTCGGATCCGTTATCATTGAGGAAATAAAACTGAAAAAAAGCCAACTAACGCCCAAGGGTCCAATATACGATGATATATTCGTTCTGGAACTTCAGGAGTAATATATATCTTCGGTAGTTTCGGATTCGCTGTTCTCTTCAACTATGTCTATAGCCGCTATGAAGCTTATGGGTATTATCCTAATCTGTCCCTTCTTTTCGCCATGCGTTTCGTCCAGCTTGACGCATACGGCTGCATCCTCACCCAGTAATCTATATCCCACAAATGTTCCAGAGGTAACCATAAGGTCTTCTCTGCTCACCGCTACATAAAATACATACTTAGATCCTACTTTCAAGCCCTTCATAATCACACCTCCCGAGCTAATCTCTCAATCTTTTTAACTGCCTCGCGATAATATTCAAGCACTATTTTCACATTGCTCTCCACAAACATCCATGCCTTCTCTATGCTTCCATACCTTAGCCTATAACCTTTGTTTTTACCTTCCATGGATTCCTCAAGAATATCCAAATCCTTGAGGCGGTTAAGATGCCGATAAAGGGTAGTCCTCGTTGTCCCCAGATAACTGATCATTTCCTCCGGTGTCCAGAACTTTTCTGGATGTTTTACAAAACATTCCTTAAAAAGACGGTAGGCTGTTGACTTGCTCAAATCGGAAGGAATTCTGCCCCGTGGACTCTTTGGCAAATATCCTATATCCACAAGAAATCTAAGCAGCAACTCGTCAAGATCGTTATACCTACCTAACGAGGGATCCATCACCAGATTTAGCTCAAACATTAAATATGGTTATATGCTGGATGTTTTAAAAGTTTGTGATTGATAGTTATAATAAATACCAGACAAAAAATGCTACAACACAAAGAATAGCTTCAATTGATAACATAACTGCAGTTATCTTTTTCTCGGTCATATTACCCCAAGAAATTACCCAGTGAATTACCGATTTTATACCATCTTTATTGTGAATTATACCTTTCTCGTCAACAACACCAAACACAGAGGTCTCGCCTTTGTATCTTATCTTAAAGAAAAATTCAATCAAATGAGGGAGAAAAATTATTGGTAAAACTACTTCAAAATTTCCTGCAAGTGGTATTATGCCTAAAATACCACCTATGGAAAAACTGCCAACATTTCCAAGTAGTAATTTAGATGGAGGTAAATTAAAAATTTCAAATGCACTGATCACAGCAAGAAGAGGGATAGATAGATATAAAACTATATCATTTTTAGATATAAATCCTATGAAAATGTAAAGAATAAGTATAAGTATGTAAACACCTCCTTCCAATCCATCATAACCAGCGATTATATTTGCTCCATTACTAAACCCCATATATACTATCGGTATAATTAGTAGCCAATAAAGAACACCGAAATCTATCCCAAAAACAGTTGTATGATTCCATAAAGGATCAGGCAGAGACATTATAACCAAAGGTATAGGAGGAATGAGCATCAGTGGCACCTTTTTCCATACCTTTATATCATATACATCATCAATATATCCAATAACCATAGCCATTATCGTTGCGAGAACAAGACCATGGAATAGTTTTAATTCTGCCTTGAACGCCAAACCCAAATAAATATATGAACCGCAAAGAACTATAAGTACAGGTATTCCTCCCGCTGTAAGTACTTTTCTTTTAACAGGTTTATTAATATCGTCACGCCATAAACCAACCCCACCCATCTTAAGATATAGTACTATGGCTATCAGAGATAGCGCAAAGGAACATATTGCACAATACATTAAGTTATACATATCAAGCATTGTTAATGCTAAATGAAGTATCATTCATAAAACTTTTGTCTTTATACAGTATCTTCACATAAGAGTTAGATAATATGTATGCCGAGAAAGTGTGTAGGAGAATGATGAAGATGTTAGGAGACATTCTGTGGTATAAAATATAATGAGGATATATGAATTGTTTTAGCAATGATGGCTAGTTCTAGCATAGCGTATTGGGAAAAGATATAATTTGAAGGTTCGCCAATATAATTCATTTCATTAGAAGATAAAGTTTGTATATGATCGAGAATTTCTTAAGTTCCCCTTATAAGAGCTCTGTGAGTATACTCTTCTGTTAAGCATTCTCTTCAACAGATTATCCCGGTCTTTTCAATTGATCTGCTTCCACTTGGATATATGCAGAGGTATTGTTAAAAGCATGTGATTGAAAAATTAATATATCACTTTAAGTTTTTCCTTGACCGGATGAGAGTATTGTTTGATTTAGGTCATCCAGGCCATGTACATCTGTTTAAACATGTAATAAAAATGCTTAAAGATAGAGGACATGATATATCTATCGTTGTGAGAGAAAGAGAGAATGCTGTGAAAGTCCTTCTTGAACGTTTAAATATGAGTTACATAGAATTATATCCAAATGCCAAAGGGATTATTCCTAAAGCAATAACTATGATTAAAAATGATTTGAAGCTACTTAAAATAACAAAGAAGATAAATCCAGATATTCTTATAAGTATGACCTCACCATACTCTGCACAAGTTAGCAAAATAATAGGTAAACCACACATAACTTTTGCAGATACTGAAGATGCTAAATTAATTATAAAATTAACGGAACCTTTCACAGATATTTTTATTACGGAAGAGTGTTTTAAATATAAATTTCCGAAAAATAAACATATTTCTTTACCAACATGGAGACCCCTTGCATATTTACATCCAAAATATTTTGAACCAGATAAAAAAGTTTTAGATTATTTAAACATAAGCCAATATGATAAATTTTTCATAGTACGTTTTTCCGCCTGGGATGCATCTCATGATTGGAGATTAAGTTTAGATATAACTTGGGAGGAGAGAGAAAAAATTATCAAAAGTTTATCTAGGTTAGGTGAGGTTTTTATATCATCAGAGGAAAAAATCATAGGCAAAATTCCATACGGAAAACCTTTAGATATTCCACCCTACATGTTTCATGATGCCTTAGCATTTTCTTCAGGTTATATCGGTGAAGGTCATATGTCTGCCAGAGAAGCGGTTTGTCTTGGAATACCATCTATTCTAATTTCTCCTCGTGCAAAACTAGAAAGTGTAATATTGCACTTATCAGATAAAGGTTTCCTCAAGATTTTTAATAGTTATAAAGAACTAAATAATGAAAATATTACGAATTTGCTCACACCTAAAAAAGATATAATCAAAAATGAAATTAAAAATCTCGTAGATATACCAGAATTTCTTGTATACTTTATTGAAAACTACCCATATTCCAGAGATGAATACATAAAAAATAAAGATAAAATCATTGAGAAATTTAAATTTAGGATGTGAGGAATAAATTTTATATTTTATGTTTTCATACTCCACTTCCCATGATAAGCTACAAATTAATCGGAAATGTTATACTTGGTAAAAACGTACACATAGGGGACTTTGTGGTTATAGGCATACCTCCAAAGGGCTATGGTGAGGATGAACTATCTACAATTATTGGAGATGATTCTGTAATAAGGTCGCATACAAGTATATATGCAGGCAACAAAATAGGCAAGAATTTCCAGACAGGGCATGGAACTAGAATAAGAGAATTTAACGAAATAGGCGACAATGTAAGCATAGGCACAAATACTGTTATAGAATTCAAGGTCAAAATTGAAGATAATGTAAGAATACATTCTCAAGCATTTATTCCAGAGTACTGTGTAATTAAAAAGAATGCTTGGATTGGTCCAAGAGCTGTTCTGACAAATGCGAAATATCCCCGATATCCCGGTGTAAAGGAAAATCTCAAAGGAGTGATTGTTGAAGAAAACGCTAAAATAGGTGCAAACGCAACAATATTACCTGGTGTTAGGATAGGAAAGAATGCTCTTGTAGGAGCAGGAGCGGTGGTAACAAAGGATGTTCCAGACAATGCTGTGGTTGCCGGGAACCCTGCTCGTATAATAAAATGGGCCGATGAAATTTCTTATTGAGGTGGTCTTATGAAGTATCCACTGGTAAAAATGTATGTGGATGATGAAATCAAAAGAAGGGTATTAGAAATTCTTGAGTCTGGAAGATATATAAAAGGTCCCGAAAGTAAAGCATTTGAAAAAGAATTTGCAGAATATCTTGGCGCGAAATATGCTGTGAGTACCAGTTCCGGTACAACAGCACTTTGGTTAATATATGATGCTTTGGGAATAAAAAATGGTGCTGAATTTATTACACCATCGCATACGTTCATAGCAACCGTAACGCCTGCAGTTCATATGGGTGCCAAACCAATTTTTGCCGATATTGATGAAAACACATATACGATGGACCCCGACGATGTAAAACAAAAGATTACAGAAAAAACGAAGGCCATAGTTGCGGTACACCTTTACGGCCATTCTGCGGATATAAAACCTCTTTTGGAAATTGCGGAAGAACACGATTTGTATTTTATAGAGGATTGTGCACAGGCGCATGGAGCACTTTATTATAATAAAAAAGTTGGAAACTTTGGAATAGCATCTGCATTTTCGTTTTTCCCATCTAAGGTTATGACCGTGGCCGGTGATGGTGGCATGGTTGTTACAAATGATGAAGAACTTGCTGAAAAAATAGCAACCCTGAGAGACCAAGGAAGAATCAAAAAATATGAACACACAATGTTGGGATACAATTTCCGCCTTAGCGAGATTCTTGCTGGGGTAGGCAGAATACAATTAAAACATTTGGAGGATTGGATAAAAAGAAGAAATGAAATTGCAAAAATATACAACGAAATTTTAGAAGATGTTGTTGTTACTCCTACGGTTAAGGATTGGGCAAGACATGTTTATTATGTTTATACGATCAGGGCTAAAACGAGAGACAAATTAAGGGAATATTTACATAATCAAGGCATCGCCACGGGACTTTATTACCCGATTCCCGTTCATTTACAGCCATGTATAAAGGAAAGATTTCCTCCGACAAAATTGCCCATAACCGAGAAAATTGTTGATGAAATATTATCAATACCTATGCATCCGCAACTTAGCGATGAAGATGCAATATTTATCGCAAATAAAATCCGAGAATTTTATAGAGGTGTTTAAAATGAAAGTTGGGTTAATTGGCACCGGTTACTGGGGAAGAAACCATGCCAGAGTATGGAGAGAATTGAAAGATGAAGGAATTATAGATGATTTTATTTTGTGTGATATAAATGAAAATGCTGTGAAACCTCTTGCAAAAGATTTTGGAGTTAAATACGAAACGAATCCAAGGAGAATTATTGAAGATAAAAGCATTGATGCGGTAGATATATCTTCTTCAACACCCACCCATTATACCCTAGCAAAGAATTCTCTTATGAACGGAAAACATGTACTAGTGGAAAAACCTATGGCAGAAAATAGTATTGAATGTGAGGAGTTGATAAATCTTTCAAAATCTTTTGAAAGAATCTTGATGGTTGGACATATATTTAGATACCACCCAGCACTTATTGAGTTAAAAAATATGATATCACGGGGAGAATTTGGTGATATATTAACATTATATACGAGAAGATTATCGCTTAGGGTACCACGCAAAGACATGGGAGTTTTAATGGCTCTTGCAATCCACGATGTTGATATTTATACTTATCTTTTAAATGAAGATCCTGTTGAAATATTTGCGAAACTTAACAGTAATTTTATAAAAGGTATTGAGGAGGATGCCCATATTTTTATGAAATTTCAAAAAACTTTTGGATATATCCATGTAAGTTGGAACTTTCCAGTTGGTGGTAAAATTAGGGAATTAATTGTTATTGGTACCGAATCTTCTGCAAAAATAGATTATCTTAAACCCGATGAAATCGTTGTGTATGATGCTTCAATAACAAAAGAATCAATAAAAAATGAGGGTAGTTTTATTAGGAGGGTACCTTATAAGGAACCTCTGAAAGAGGAACTTTTAGATTTCGTTAGGTGTATAAAAAATGGAACTAAACCAAAAGCAGATATGTATGTTGGTAAAAAAGCTGTTGAAATCATTGAAAAAGTTAAGGAAGCAGCAAGTAAAAAGATGGTTATTTCTATTTGATTATTCCAAGTCTTTTTCCCATATATATATTTGCTTCAAGCCAAGATTCTAGGGAACCTATGTCTAGCCTTACTCCTTCAATTTTAAGGGCAAGTACTTTTCTCACGAACAAATAAAGTTTAATCGCATCGGTTAATTGATATTCTCCATTTTTACCAGGTTCAATTTTTTTAAGATATGTAAAGATCTCGGGCGTAAGAACATACCTTCCCACTATGGCCAGGTTGGACGGGGCTTTATGTATCTCGGGTTTTTCAACCACATCGTCAATCACATATATAGGTGGATTGCTTGTATGGGATGGCTTTATTATTCCGTATTTATTCACTTCATGTTTTTCCACCTCCATAACTCCTATAACAGGATCCCCAGTTTTATTATACACATCAATTAATTTCTTAGTGGCGGGAATATCATCTATTATTATATCATCCCCGAGTAATATCGCGAAAGGTTCATTTCCAACAAATTTTTCGGCGAGAAGAATTGCATGTCCTAATCCAAGAGGCTCCTTTTGCCTTATGTACATAATGTTTGCCATTTCAGATATTTTTATAATTTCATCCAACTCTTTTTTCTTTCCTCTTTTCCTCAGAAATTCTTCAAGTTCAAGATTTCTATCAAAATAATCCTCTAGAGCCCTTTTGCTTCTGCCCGTGATTATCAAAATATCTTCACATCCAGAGTTTACTGCTTCTTCCACAACATAGTGTATGGCCGGTTTATTTAAAACCGGTAGCATTTCTTTAGGTTGCGATTTTGTTATTGGGAGCATTCTGGTGCCCAAGCCCGCAGCGGGAATAACAGCTTTCATATTTGCGTACATAGATAAACAATATATATATGTTTGGTTTAACTGCTGATGATGAAAAAAATAGGAATAGCAGGTGCAGGATATGTAGGCATATCTACAGCGGTATTATTCGCCGAATTAGGCCACAGAGTGACCTTAGTTGATATTGATGAAGAGAAGGTTGAGAAGATAAACGCTGGAAAAGCACCCATATATGAGAAAGGCTTGCAAGAACTTCTTGAAAAACATGTTGGCAAAGCACTTTCGGCATCCACTTCCTATGATATTATCAATGAAAGTGATATTATTTTTATTTGTGTGGGTACGCCTAGCAAAGAAGATGGAAGTATAAATCTTGATTATGTAAGAAAATCTTCAGAAGAGATTTCCAAGAGAATAAATAGATATAAGGTTATTGTTGTTAAGAGCACTGTACTTCCGGGCACCACAGAAAATGTTGTTATACCTATACTTGAAAAAGGTAGTGGTAAAAAAGTGGGAAGAGATTTCGGTGTATGTATGAATCCCGAATTCTTGAGGGAGGGGAGCGCAATATATGATTCCTTCAATCCTGATAGAATAGTTATTGGTGAATATGATAAAAAGAGCGGAGACTTTCTTGAAAATTTGTATAAGCCATTAAACGCACCGATACTTAGGACTAATCTTAAAACTGCGGAAATGATAAAATATGCTTCCAACGCTTTTCTAGCCACTAAAATCTCGTTTGCTAATGAAATCGCTAATATCTGTGAGAAAATTGGTGGCGTGGATGTATACGATGTTATGAAGGGGGTTGGTATGGATCACAGAATATCCCCATACTTTCTTAACGCTGGTGTTGGATTCGGCGGCTCCTGCTTTCCAAAGGATTTAAAAGCCCTGATAAAATTCTCGGAAGAAAAATCCTACGAGCCTATTCTACTTAAATCCGTTCTAGAGGTAAATGATTATCAGCCAAAGCATCTGGTAGATAGAGTTGAAGAAAAGGTAGGATCGCTGAAAGGTAAAACTGTATGTGTTTTGGGATTATCTTTTAAACCAAACACAGATGATGTAAGAGAGTCTAGAGCAATTATAATAGTAAACGAACTCATTAAGAGAGGTGCCCATATAATTGCATATGATCCTAAGGCCAAGGAAAATTTCCAGCAATTGTTCCCAAATATAACATATGTAGATAATGTGGATGATGCTCTAAAAAAAGCGGAAATATGTATAATTCAAGCAGACTGGGATGAGTTTAAAAACTTAGATTACAGTAGATATAAAAATTTAGTACTGATTGCTGACGGAAGAAGGACTATATCTAAAAAAATTGATATACCATACATAACTGTAGGTTATAGGTGGTAATACATGGCTGGTCCTATATTCATAGGAGGAACCGGAAGAAGCGGTACAACGATCCTTGGCAGGGTTTTATCCTATCATAGAGATATATTTGTTTATCCATTTGAGACCAGATTCATCGTGGACCCTAATGGCGCTATTGATCTATGCGAGAATCTATCCGATAAATGGACGCCCCACCGCGGAGATTATGCTGTTAAGAAGTTCATTGAATTCATGAATCTTTTGTATCCACCTTTGCCCGTTTATATTTTAAAAGCTGGCTTTTTCCATTTTCTAAAGAAAACAAAAATGATAAATCTAATATCACCATTCAAATATACATACACAATGGCCGGACATTGGCGAAATGAAAGCTATTACACTAACACAAAACCACCAATTTCCGTGTTTATTGAGAGGGAAGATTATTTTAAAATAATAAACAAATTCTTGGACAAAATAGTGATCAAAGAATTTTCAGGTCATTGGACTGGAACAGAATCTCTTACTTTAAAGCCAAAGATTTTTGTTACAAGAAGATTTGCAAAAGAAGAAATATTCAAGATTACCGGCGATTTTGTTGATGAACTACTATCACAACCATTACATAAATATAAAAAGCACATCTGGGCAGATCATACTCCTCCAAACATACTCTTTGCATCCACACTTATCAAAATGTTTCCTGAAGCAAAAATAATACACATTTATCGGGATTTCAGAGATGTTGTTTGCTCGTATAAAACTAAGAGCTGGGGTGCAAAAACAACGGAAGACGCTGTTTATTCAATAAAACAAATTCTGGAAAAATGGGATGCTGAGAAAGAAAAGATACCCAAAGAAAAATATATAGAAATTTCTCTGGAAGATTTGGTTACAAACACGGAAAATACTCTTGAAAAAATTTGCAAATTTTTGAACATTGATTTTGATGATAATATGCTGAAGGTAGACCTGAGCAAAAGCCATTCCGGAAGATGGAAAAGAGAATTGAATAAAAAAGATATTGAAATTATAGATACATATTTGGGTGCATATCTAGAGAGGTATAGGTATGTATAACATTGATTATAATTACTTTAAAGATAAAAATCTTCTGGTGATTTCTCCAAGATTTCCTCCGAAAGAGGGTTTTCCGCGGAATGTTTTTGTCAAAGAACAAGTTGATGAAGTTAAGAAATATTTTAATAGAGTTATTGTTATTGCAACATCTCCATATATACCCAAATTTATTTCAAAATTCATGCAGCCAAAAAGAAGACATGAGGCACTAATGAAAGATTATTCTTATGATAATGTTGAAGTATACTATACAAAAGATCTTGTTTTGCCTTTTGATTTTCATAAGAGAAAATGGGGTGAAATGGCATTTAAAAAAAGCATAAAGATACTAGAAAAAATAAAATTTAAACCAGACATTATACATGCCCATTTTACATGGCCAAGTGGATACGCTGCGGTAAAGTTGGCCAAGAAGTACGGTGTTCCATCCATAATAACTATTCATGAGAATAGGGATTGGTTCTTGGAAGAGTACAACTCCAAGAACGAGAAGGTATATTGGACTTGGAGAAATGCTGATGCCCTGATAAGAGTTAATAAAGGAGATATACCCTTACTTAAGAAGTTCAATTCTAGGGTGTTCCATATTCCTAACGGCTTTGATCCCAAAAGATTGCCCATTATGAATAAAGAAGAAGCGAGGGCATTCTTAGAGATTCCTTCAAGATATAAAGTAATATTTAGTTTAGGTCACCTAGTTGAAAGGAAGGGCTTTCAATACCTTATTGATGCTATTTCATTGGTTCTTAAGGAGCGAGATGATGTTATGTGCTACATAGGTGGTAATGGCCCCTTTAAAGACAGACTTCAAAAGCAAATAAACGAACTCGGCCTTCAAGAACATGTTAAGTTGCTTGGTTTTGTTCCAGATGAGAAGTTGAAATACTGGATGAACGCCGCCGACCTTTTTGTTCTGCCAAGTTTGAGTGAAGGTAATCCTACAGTAATGTTTGAGGCGCTAGGCGTTGGTTTACCTTTTGTTGGTACGGCGGTTGGCGGCACTCCAGAAATAATAAACTCTGAAGATTATGGTTTCCTCTGTCCGTCAAAAGACCCGGAATGCTTAGCAGAAAAAATTTTAGAAGCATTAGAAAAAGATTGGGATAGAAAAAAAATTATAGAATATGCAAAACAATTTACTTGGGAAAATATAGCTTATAAAATTATAGAAATATATCAAATTATATGCAAATAAATATGTTAATCCTAAATTTCTGTTTTAAAAAGTTTTTATAGCTTTATTTTAGAAACTTTAGTAATAGTAGCAGTCTTTAGGAATTTCATAATTTCCTTTTTCATAAGCTCTACAATATCTTTTGTGATCTCAATCTTTGGATTATATGAAATTATTTCTTCAAATTTCCAGTCAGTTACATTAAAGATTCCCTTGAAATTCCTATAATAGATTGTAATGCGGTATTTTTCGAGTTTTTCAATATTCTGCTTTTCTTGCTCTGTTAAATCAGATTGTTTAATTATATCTTTTGGTTTTGGTTCTGGTATTCCATAAGACTCTGAAAATACAATATCCTCATATAAAACACTATCAGAAACTATTTTGCCATCAAGTATGCCCAATATATATGGTTTTAATTTCGTAAGAGATATGTACTTAGTTTCTTTTGGTATTTCATGCCTAATTCCATAGTTTTTTGGATATTTTATAAGAAGGGGAACTCTTAAAAGTTCATCATATAAAAATGTACCATGGCCTATTCTTCCATGTTCTCCCAATAATTGACCGTGATCACTGGTGATAATAATCAAAGAATTATCAAACATCCCTTTTTCTTTAAATATAACCATCAATTCTATAATCTTTTTAGTTACATAGTCAACTTCTTTTGGATAGTTTTCTCTCCATTTTTTTACGATCTCCATATTTAGTTTGTTAGTTCTAAAGTTTTCCCAATATAATTTAACGGAGGATGGTTCCTTTAGAGTATAAGGTTGATGTACTTCCATTATATTCATAAATACAAAAGCAGGTTTATTAAAATTCATCGATTTGACAATTTTGAGAGCATTTTTAATTCCTTTATCTAATGGCCAATCGCTTAGACCTAATATAGGATCAATCCTATTTTTAAAGTATGTTAATATTGCCTTGGAAAGAAGTATAAATTTTTTATCTTTAATGAGTTTTAGACTTACTCGCATTTTGCTTTTCTTCGATAATAGAAGCTTTTTGATATAGTCCAACTCTTTCTGTGAGAGGAGGCGATTTTGAGTAGGAATAATTAAATATTTATCGAACCCTTTAAATCCAAAGTAAGGGGATAAGAACATATTTGGCGTAAGTAGATAATTGGTATAATTGTATTTGCTTTTTAGTTCATATGTTAAAAGCATTTCGTTGGCTGAAAGCTTTATTTCATGGCATTTTTTTGTCTTTGTTTCATGGGCTCTATGAACTAAAGTATAAAGCCCTGTTAACATAGAAGCATGACTAGGAAGAGTCCAAGAAGCAGGAGCAATAGCGTTCTCATAGGAAATAAATCCTAACTTCTTTAGTTCTCTCTCCAGCGGTTTAGCGTAATCTTTTCGTAATGAATCAACCACTATGAATACAATATTTGGATAATCCATTTTTAAAGACATCAGATGAGAATGATATTTTGCAATAAAAAACTTACGAGCCTTGTGTGAGCCAAGAACTATGCAATTTATCTATATTAAAAAAATTAGAGTTTGAGTTTTATGAGTAAATTATTTATACATGAATAGTAATACCACAAATCACAATGAGACATTTAAGATATATGTATTACCAGTCATCTAAAAAGCGCATCGTTTATTTTGCTCTAGCATTTATAATTTTATTTTCTATCACAGTAACAACCTACATTAGGCTTGGCTCATATCCAATACAGTCAATAATATCATGGGATATTGTTCCAAATTTAATACAATCACAAAGATTTATAAATGAGCACAAAGTAGAACAAATAAATTTTTTTCCATGGACAACAGAATGGATATATGATCCAAAACCGGTAGGATTTCCTATTTTGGCAGCAGAATTTTCATTGCTTGGGAATATATCCTTATATTATGTAGGATTTTTTTCGGTTTTATATTACTTCTTGGATATATTATTAGTTTTTCTTTTATCATATAAAACACTCTTAAAAAATAAGAAAGGTGCAATTTTATCTTCTTTTTTAATGGCAACTTATTTAACTGGACCAATAAATCAAGGTCCTTTACATTCCCATTACGCTAACTTAGATTTCATCTTCTTTTTGTCAATAATAATAACTCTAATTTCTATTAAGACTTTATATAAAAAGTTTATTATTTCGTCAACAATGTTTGGCGCGATATTTATCACACATAGACCAGGTCTGATTTTTGTGTTTTTGTTTGGTATAACTCTTATTTTATACTCAACTCTATATTTTATAATTAAGAGGAATTTTCATTTATGGAAGAATATGACTATACCCTACATTGCATCGTTCATATTTGGATGGGATATTGCTTATGTTTACTGGTCAAATATAAAACTTGAGAATATCTTATTGTTTGGTTTCTCAATTAGAGATGTAAGGCAAGGCTCTTTACCTGAATTTTTAATAGAAATTATATCAAGCATAAATTATTCTACATATTTGATTGGGCTTGTAGGTATTAATATTTTAGTTATATTTATAACGATTTTGTGTATAAAGTATAAAAAAAATGATTTACCAATAATTAAACCATTTATAAGTATAAACAAATTTTTATTTATAGTGCTTGCTCTTATAATTCCTATATCCCTGCTTGGAAGTTTGATATATTTAGGTGAACAATTAATGATAAATTTTAGTGGCAATATTTTTGAATATTTTATAAAACTATGGCAGGTTTTATCTGCAGAAACCTATACTAATAGTACTGCAAGGATTATAAAACAAGTATTTTACTTATGGCATTGGAATATCATTGCATTAATACTTCTAATTCCATCTTTATATGTAACATTAAGAAATATTGGTTCAAAATATAAACACATAGAACTGTTCAGCTTTGTGGTGATTTTTATTTTACCGGTTATCATATTAACTCAAATATATTGGAGTTACACAACAGTCGCAGAGCGATTATATTTCTATCTGGCTCCATTTGTTTATATATTAATAGCATTGGCCATTATCGTGTTTTTTTCAACACCTATACCCAAAAAGTATAAAATGCTTCTTAAAACCATATTCATTGTTTTATTGTTATTGAACGGATCAATTTTTGTTAGTTACTCTATTGTTTCAAAGGAACCACAGTATACAAATAAACATATAGAGTGTTTCACATATATAAAAAACGCTATTCCTTCATATCCAAAAATTGTTGGTGAAAAACATGATAATGCATTAGGAAACTTTTATGATTCTTTGAGATATATGAACATCTACCCTTGGTTTGGAACTATACCGCAAACAAGAGTGCTTGATATTGCCAAAATTAGGGGCATCAGTTATATTTATTCAAATAAAAAGCCTCGTGTTTACATGAATTTAGAATATATTGATTTTGATAATTATTGCTGGAAGATATATTCAACCAGCGATATGAGTCTTTATTATATTGAGTATTAGTTATCAGTATGCTTAAAGTATTTTAAAAAGCTAATTACAACTTTTCTACCAGCGATGATATATATACATATCAAACATAGGGCAAATATTACAGTTAAATGTAGTAGAATAATAAGTAGAATAAATGATATTAAAATAAAGTGTTTGCACAAAATCCAGATTTCAAATCTATAATACTTATGCGCAAAAATAACAATCACGAGTGTATTTACAACAATACCCAGAAGATATCCGATAGCGGTTCCAATTATACCGTATGTTGGAATTAAAAATATCCATCCACAGATTGCAGTAAATAATCCCAGAACACCTCCTGAATTTGAAATGTGAACATATTTTGTGCCGGAGAGTGACGCAACGGCCGGCCTAGCAACCATAGTGAACCAGTATGAAAATAAAAGAATTTGAAGTAAAATTACTGAATCAGCGAATTCGCTGGAATAAAAGAAATCTATAATTATTGGTGCAAAAATTATTCCAAGGGAGTTTACTAATGTTACGAAAAACGATACATATTCAGTTGATTTGTTAAGAAGTTTGGTCAATTTTTCTTTATCTCCTTTTCCAAAGGTGTATGAAAATTCGGGTAAAAGAATGCGGTTCAATGCATTTGGAAAAAGAAAAAATATCGTACTTACCGATAACGCCGCAGACAAAAACCCGACATCGCTCTTGGGTAGGTACATACTACTTATCATTATGGACAGATTACGCATAGCCATTGAGGAGAAGGTACCAACAAAAGCTATGCCTGCGTATATGAAAAATTTTTTCTGTAATTTTTTTCTATTAAAATTTTTATCAATTTTAAATTTATTTCGGAAGAAAGTAATGCTCAAAATAATGAAAATTAAATACAGCAATATATATGGAGTATAAACAAGATAAATATTTTCAAAGAAAATTATAATCCCCAAAGATGCGAAAAACACGGTGTCAGAGATTATCTCATTTTTAAAATACTTTTTTACTCTTCTGTATCCATAGTATGTCATTTTTAAAATCATATATATTCCGTAGAGGGGTATTAGGGGAAGTGACAAAAGAAAAAAGTGTTCGGATACATCAAATATGGATGCAATATTCTCTAAAAATATTATTGCAATACCAGTAATAGCAATACTTATTAAAACACCATATTTTAGCGCTAGCTTAAAGATATAATTCGCCTCATTTTCTTTGTTTTTTCCAATATATTCGCTTATATATTTGGAAGACGCTCTTGGAAAACCTGTTGCCACGAAGTACGAAAGCAGAAGGGAGGTGGATAGTGATGCAGAAATTTCGCCGAGAATTTCGCTGCCGTAGAACCTACCTATTGCCACATTAAATACAAAATTTGTAGAGCCAAAAATTACCATAGCCACCAATGTGAGTAAGGTATCCCTGAATATCCTTCTACTTTCTTGCATCCGACCTACGGTAAACATAGCAAAGATAATTAATGTTTCTATTTATACGGTTCAAATCAGGAAGTTATTTATATGGGAACATATATCGCCTCTGGGCGATTCGTATGGCAAAGGTAAACTGGAAGACTGTAGGAATACTTGTTATGTTCGTCGCCCTAGCCCTCTTTATAAGGGCGTACTTTGCCTGGGAGCCTTCGGTTACTGAGGATTTTTCCGTATCTGGGGGTTCCGACTCGTATTATTATGAGAGACTTATTGATTATTTTGTTCAGAATCATCATTATCTAAGGTATGACCCCATGCTCAACTATCCGTTAGGGGCAAGAAATCCCAGACCTCCCTTCTTTACAGTTTCCACTGTTGCTATGGGATATTTGGCGTATCCTATATTCGGAAATCTACACGATGGTGTTTACGCCGCGTTGATACTTTCCACAGCGATCTGGGGAGCACTTAGCGTAATACCGATGTATCTGCTGGGTAAAGAAATGTTCAACAAGAGGGTGGGAATAATAGCCGCGTTTTTGCTTGCGGTTAGCCCCGCACACCTGATGAGGAGTGTGGCCACGAATGCCGACCATGACTCGCTTGTCCTTTTCTTTTCCATATGGGTTTTCTATTTCTTTTTCAAAGCTATAAAATATGGAAAAAGAGATATGTGGATTGACAACTGGCGAAGCTGGAAAACAATAAAATCAGGATTTTGTGCCTTTATGCAAGAAAATAGTCTGGCTCTTATATACTCAGCCCTAGCCGGAACATCACTATTAGTCATAATGCTAACTTGGCAGGGCTTTCCCTATATAGAAACTATACTCGTGATTTATATTGGACTGCAACTATTCATAAATAGATTCAAGAACCAAAGTACTCTCCATCTCTTTATGATTACCCTAGTTTTCACGCTGGTATCATTTGGAGCGGCATACCCGGTTTACGGTCCCAGTTTGCATTGGTACTTAACACCTCTTATTTTAATGTTAGCTCTTCTCGTACTCGCACTATTCTTTGAGATTACCGTTAGATATCCGTGGACATTTCTATTTCCTCTTGCCGTACTAGCAATAGGCATAGGACTTGTACTTATATATTTCCTTCTTCCGGACCTGTTCAAATACATTGTTACGGGACAGGGATATTTCATTAAAACAAAACTGTACAGTACGATTGCCGAAGCACAGCCAGCAGCCATGGGATCTTTGATAATATCCATAGGTGTGGGAGTATTCTTCTTAGCTTTGGCAGGTCTCGGGTATATACTCTGGAGATTGCGCAAAAATCTAAATGAGGTTTATCTATTTATTGTAATTTACACTCTGGTTTCAATATATATGGCCATATCTGCGGCAAGATTCATATTTAATGCGGCTCCCGCATTTGCTTTAGCATCATCTTTCTTCATAGATTATCTACTCCTTAAATTGGTACGGGTGGAAAAGAAACCAAAAGCTAAGAAGTGGAGGGAGAGAATAAAAAGAGTATTTTCTGCGAGAAATGTGGTTACATTTACAATAGCATTATTCGTAATCTCGCCGAATGTCTGGAGTGCAGTAGATGCAGGAATACCTTATGAAACAAAATCCACTTACGACAAGCAGATATACGATTTGATGCCACCGTTCTGGAAACCTGAAAAGAGGGAAAGAGCATGGTATCTCGGAGCTTTCGGGTATTCAATACCTAAGAAGACCTATGCATGGTCTCGCGCGTGGGAATGGCTAAGTGAACAAGATTCTAATATATATCCTGAAGAGGATAGGCCCGCATTCATAAGTTGGTGGGACTACGGTTTTGAGGCTATTCACAGGGGGAAGCATCCGACTGTGGCGGATAACTTCCAGTATGGTTACCAACTCGCTGGACAGGCAATAACCGCTCAGAACGAGACGGAAGTTATGGCTCTATTTGCCGCCAGAATAATTGAAGGTGATTACAAACACAACGATAATAAGCTTTCGGCGACAGTAGAAGGGATAATAAAGAGATATCTTGGTGATGATGGCTTAAAAGAAGTGTACGAGATATTTAGCGATCCTTTGAAATACAAAGAGGATATTTTAAAGAACCCAGATAAATACGGAGGACCGTATTCAAACGATATTTCCGATAAGAACTGTAAGTATGTGGCATTAAAAGGTCTTTTCGTTACTCTGGGCGAGGATGGAGTTCTGAATCTTCTAAAGGATTTGGAGAGAGCGACGGGATATAGCATAAGATACTTCGCTATTGACTACAGATTATTTCCATTCAACGCAAGAAATACAGGAATATTTTACGCTCCGGCAAAATTATCTGATAGGAGAATTCTAGAAGCGAGAGGTATGAGCGTTCCCATAGATTTTTATGAAATAAAGCTTGTGGATCAGTACGGAAACGAATACTCCCCAGATGAATTTCCTCCCGGCTCGCAGGTTCAGGATTACAGAATAACTTACAAGGATATGTTTTACCATTGTATGCTATATCGCATATTCATAGGATATTCTGGGAAAGACATAGGTAAAGGCGATGGAATTCCGGGAATTTCACAGAGTTTGCAGAGCGAGTATCCCATGCAGGCGTGGAACTTAACTCACTTCAAACTGGTTTATAGAACGGCATTCTGGAATCCCTATAAGGATTACCAGAATCACAGTGATGCTTGGAAAGCAATACCGATAGACAAGGCGCTGGAGTATCAGAGAGAAGGAATAGGTGTTGTGGAACTTAATCCTCCTGCATCTCAGGTTCTTCCAAATGATGTGGTCATCGTCAAATTCTATGAGGGAGCCATCGTGGAGGGTTATGTACGATTGGAGGATGGAACTCCACTGAAAAAAGTTAGAGTTACACTTTTTGATGAGTATGGAATACCCCATACATCCGTGCTTACCGACTCCAATGGGCATTATAGGCTATACGCGATAGCGGGTAACGGATTGGAGATAAAAGTTACCACGGGCGGAGATTTGGATAAAAAAATGCTAACCGAGAAGACAGTTCTTGCTACCTGGAAGTTTAATGTTACAGAAGAGCAGGCGATGCAACTTCCCGTGGATAAAGATCATGATGGACTGTATGACTACTTCATCAAGAAGGATTTCGTTATTAAAGGTGGAGGTGCAAAGGGCGCTATCTATATGGATTTGAACAAGAACGGCAAAGTTGATAATGATGATGTAAAGTTCAACGGTAAAGTGATTCTGAAAAACGATGAATACAACATAAGTTTTGAGGATAACCTTACCAACGGATACTACGAAATTAACGATCTTCCGCCTTATAGATACAATGTATCCATAGAGGTCTTTGACAAAAGATATGAGAATATAGGAAATATCACGATTAATGTTGGCGGTTCAATTACCAAGGACTTTCCGCTTAAACCCTGCACACTAAATATATCCATTAAATATGGTGGCTCTGAGGAAGAGGATGTATCCGTATGGGTCAAGGGAACAGATTTGGATATTGAATATCACAACTATACTGATACTAACGGTACAGTCAGATTCTATTTACCTCCAGGTCACTATAAGGTATATGCGGAGAAAGGAAATGTTATCTCCGATGAGCAGAGTGTAGTATTTGATGATTGGAATCAATCCTTCTCTTTGAATCTGGAGCTCAATCCCGCATACAAAGTTGTGGGAAAAATAATGGGGGTAGGTGATAGAGAAGTTACGGTTAAGATTGAGAATGAGCTTACTCATGAAGCAGATATTTTCATTGCTAAAAATTCTTTTGAAAGGACCCTAACAAAAGGAATATACACAGTTTATGCCGAATGTTTCGTTGGTAACGAAAAGTATGTATTCTTCACTAATGTTTATCTTGACGAAAATAAAACCGTGGATATCTCCATGAAAAAAGCATATGTTTTCAGCGGAACTGTTTACAATAACAAAACTAAGGTTCCAGCGGATGTCGTCATTTTCCAAGGAAGTACATTTCTGAGAGAGCACACAGACGATAAAGGCAATTTCAAGATATATTTGCCTGCTGGACAGTACAATGTAGGCGTTGTACAGTTTGGTACGCCTTACTCATCTTTCTTCTCAATTAAAATTAACAGTGATAGGAATATGGAAATTCAACTGGGAAACAATACTATAGTGCATGGAAATGTTTTAATGAAGAATGAAAGTATAGGAGAAGGGCTGCTTTTCGTTAAAAGTAAATCGTTAGGAAACTGTTATCTGATAAATACTCCGAAATCCGGCAATTTCACGGTCACCGCACCTAGGGATTTCGTTATTGACCTTGTTTCACTTGGGTATGAAACTGTTGATAGAGAAGGCAACGAGTCAAAGTATGTTATTCAGGTTGTTCAACTTCCAGTGACACTCAAAGGGTACATCATGTATGAAAATGAAACATACACTTGGGAGAGCGTGAATATCCAATTTGTAAGCAAAGAAAATATTTATACTACGCATTCTAAGGATGGTTTCTATACAATTCAATTACCACCGGGAACTTATAACATAACAATTTTTGGTGATAAAAGAAAATATGCGCCTATAATAAACAAAATTACTGTAACTTCAGGAGAAAAAATAAGAAATGTGAATTTGCCAGTTCAAGTTAATGTGGAAGTTAAATTCAACACCTCCGCCGAATCAATAAATATTTATGATGCGACGGGTGAACTCATCACAACTGGACATAACATAACAGTAAGACCCGGTGATTATTATATATACGCGTACAGCGAGGGTAAAGTATTCTTTGATGAACTGAGCCTTATGGAGAACGGGGTTATTGACATACCTCTGGTATCCGCTTACAGGCTTAATGTTCAGATAGAGAATTACACAGGATTCGCGAATGTTTTAATTAAAGGTTATAAAGCCATTATGCAGAGAGGTACCTACGGTTCTTTATCCTTATTCCTGCCTCCTGGAAACTACTCATTGAATGTTGATATGACTAAGGAAGAGGAGGGAATAAAGTACAGGTACTATGGCTACGCCGAAATTAAAAATCTCAATTCCGACGAAACGATAAAGCTTAGAATAACGAAAATAAGGTTGAGAGCAAAGATAGATATGAAAATCACGGTTGGCGGTAAAGAGGCAAGTTTTGCAACAGCCATACTACAAAACCCTGCCTTGGAGAAAAAATTAGTGGCGGATGAATATGGCGAGATACATGATGAAATTCCTCCTGGCAAATATTCTTTATATATTTACTTGAAAATAAACAATACTTACTATGCATTTCTGGGTAAAAAGGATCTGATTGCCGGAAGCAATTTGTTTGAAATAAAACTCAAAAAAGCCTACGAAATGCGTGGAGGAGTATATATAGGAAACGAGAAATTGAACACCTACATCCATATAGAAAATTATGATTTCAGGATTCCTGTAGTAGATGGATTATATTGGATTTACCTTCCAGTCGGTAAGTACAATATGAGCGTATCGGTAAATAGATACGAATATGGATTACAAATAGTTTATAACTGGAGAGGAGAGATAGATATAGCTAGAAACATCATTTATGACATATATCTAAAAAGAGATTCCGTACATGATGTGAGCGTTGAATATGTCGGTGAGGAAGTAAAAGCGGATGTAGGAGATTGGGTACCTCTGATCTTTAAAGCGATTAACCACGGAAATGATAAAGAAACATTGGAGTTCTCACTAACAAACAATTGGAATGTGTCCTTTATACCTGAAAAATTGACAATATTTCCGGGTGAGACAAAGTATTTCACAGCCATGGTCCTGATTCCAAAGGATGCATCTTTGGGTAATAATACCATTACTCTTAGGGTAAAATACGCGGATAAATTCGCTGATGCTCATGCATATGTAAATGTATCCGAATACTATTCGCTAACTCTTACATGGAAAAACAACAGAACCACATCACAATACATAGAATTCGGTGTGGATGTAAAGAATAATGGAAATGTCGGGACAACTTTCAACCTTACAATCATTAACTCCGAAGAATTGCAAGACAAGGGATGGTACACGGAAATATATTTCAATAACAGCAAAGCTGATAGCATAGATTTGGACTCCGGTGAAAGCAAAAGAATATATGTAAGGATTAGAAGAACGATAGATAACCCTGCTAGAAGCGTCAGGATTCTACTGATGGTATACAACAATAATGTAAGCAAAATCCTAGAGATAAAGGCAACATATGCTTCGCTAAGTATAGAAAAAGTTGATATAACGGGCAATGTTCTCATTAAACCGCCTGATATAACCGCAGAGATTATGAGCTGGGCCATAGCGAGCGTTGTTATTGTAGTTGCCGGCGTGGCATACAGCATAATTATGAGGAGGAGGTATCCAACATGAGGGTAACACCTATCATTTTGGCAATCCTAATATCTATTTCAATCGTTCCACTCAATTCGCTGGGTTATGCTAAGCTCAACATGAGAGTTGAAGTTCCAGCCATAGTAGGCAACGGCGAGAATTTCAAGTGTAAAATAATCTTTCCAAAAGGATACGATATGTACTACTACAACCTTGTGATCTTCGGATACAACCTTACAAATGGAGGGCCTACAAACACAATCAACGGGTCATCAAACTCTACAAATACATTTGAGGTTAATATAACCGCTCCAGATTACGCTCCACAAACCATAGGGATATATATAGAAGGTAAGGCAAAGTTGGGTGATAAGTGGGCTATTAGCCAAAAAACCGTCCACATAAAGGTCGTAAAATCCTTGAAATTCACAGTCACCGTGGAGTGTATGGATGAATTTGACGCCTCAAATATCACCGTGTATTTTTACATAGACGGAAAGTACATAGGAAACACCACAGTTAACGGGCTAAAAGGCGGACAAAATGCAACAGCAACTTTCGTCTGGGTACCCAAGGACATAGATGAGGGTTGGCATACTCTTACGGCGAAGATAATAGGTGAAGGTGTTGTTTTCAGTGATACAGGAAACAAAACTTTGAGTATGGAATTCTACTACGGTGAGTATAAGCCCATAAACTGGGGTCCAATAATATTTGCAATAAGTGCCTTCATATCTTTCCTCCTAATATTCCTTACTATAAGAGAAATAGGAAAGAGAAGGAAGCCGAAGTGGGCAAAATAAATCTTTTAATTTTTTTGAAGTGCCCTTTCTATTGCATCCCTGAGAGTTATCTCGCCGAGGATTACCTTTCTGGCCATCTCCCGAGATATTGTTATTTTTCCGTTACTCTCTATTCTGCTTAATCGCTGAATGTTCCTTATCTCGCCATCACTTACATTTAGCGATGGTATTCTATATATCCTTCTTCCGCGTATTCTAGCAATTCTCACAGCTGCGTCTGAGTCCTCTTTTGTTATAGAGGTTGCTCTTTCATCAACAACCTCAATATCTACTTTTCCGAACAATCTCATTATTATCTCGTTTCTTTCAGTAGGAGAGCCGTTCCCAACTCGCAAAATATAGTTCTGAGAGGGATAACCTTCAAGCCATATATCCACAAATTTCTTCAGGGAGGAGATAGAATATACATTTCTTTTCTCAAGGATGAAGCCATCACCCAATGCGGCGAGACCCATAGTTTTGCCAGGATCCACACCTATGTACAAGTGGTTGAATCTTCTCTTTCCGTAGAGCAAAGGAATAGCCCTTCTGACATCAACATCTACATTTTTTAAAAATACCACATTTTCACCCCGAAGATTCTTAGTAGTCAGAATCACAGGGTATTTATATAACTCTCTAGAATCGCTGAGTATAACATAGGATTTACCAAGTTCCTCAAGTATCTTTGTGCATTTGTATAGCACACGGAAATCGTCTGTTAGTATCCCTATCTCTCTTCGCAACGATAAATAAAAGATGTTGAGATATATAAATTTTTTCACTCGGAAAAATTTATAAGTTTATTCATATATCCTCCATCGCACGATGGCCGGGATGGGGTAGCGGTTATCCTTGGGGACTGTGGATCCCCGGACCCGGGTTCGACTCCCGGTCCCGGCATTTAAGTTAGGTCTCGCAAATACTTTTTAAGCAAAATTTGGGAAAGCGCTAGTAACACCGCCGCAAATATGACGAACGCATAAGCATCTATTTTAAAACCGTCTATGGCGAATCCAACCGCGGTACTCGCCGCTGGGGGATGCTCCGTATCTGTAATAACCATAAGGAAAAAACCCAGAAAAAACGCTAAAGAAGCCTTGAATGCATAGTTCACGGGAGGATTATCTGGAAATATATCCACAAGAAACGCACCTCCACCAACCAATCCACAAATGGCATGGCCAAAAATAACCGCTCTGGGTGTCGCGGTAGTGTTTCTAGGAATAGCGAATACTATAAATGCCGATGCCCCTATGGCTGCGACAAGAATTCCTGTAAATATGTGTGCCAAAAAAAGCAGACATGTAAAGAAAACGATGAATGCCAGAAATGCCTGCATAATATAATATTTTGCCCATCCTTCTCGTAGTTTATCATCAAGTATATGTACCAGCATAGCCGATAATAGATTTGAAAATAAATAGTTTTACGGGAAAATGCTGGTAAAAACCAGGAACAATTTTAATATAGTCCAACAATTTACTTCTATCTGTGTACATAGGAATTGATGATACAGATACGCGAGGAAGGATGTGTACCACCTATGTGATATACCAGATCGTTAAAGAACTGCATAAAAGTATAGACATAATAGGGTACCCATGTCTTGTAAGGTTGAATCCAAACATTCCATGGAAAACCCGCGGTAACGGTGCGGTGTGCATCCGTATAGGCAAAGGATGTGGGAAGAAAATAAAAATAGGCTTTATAGAGGGAGAAGAGATTTATGCATATGAAAGGTCGTACGGAAATCCGCCTCAAGAAATCATTAAGGAGGTATATGAGATCGTTGAATCGCTACGAGAAAAGAGTTCAGATACAGGGTTGATTTTTTGCGACAAAAAACCAGAGGAGAGATTCTACTATACTGCTGTGAGAGATGTCATAGACAAGATTCCAGATATTCCATGCACAAATTTTTTCTGGAACAAAGGCAGGGGTTTAATCGGGGCGTACGCATCACTTGCATGGAGAGGTAGGAAAAAGACTTATGAATGCTTAGCATATCTACCACAGGAGTTGTGGCATATAGATAGAGATGAAAATTTACTTGATGTTGATTTGATAAAATGTTTGGAAAAGAAATATTCTTCACTATTTGATTGTTATGATTACGAGAATGAATATGTTGTTATGCTTCCAAGGAGCAAAACTCCAGTACTCTATGGAGTGAGAGGTACAAATGCCGAGGATTGTCTAAATGCCTCTCTGGAAGTTATGAAAAAATGCAAAGCAAAGATAGACGGAATTCTATTGTTCAAAACTAACCAGGGGACGGATGACCACATAGTTAAGAAGAAAATATCCGAAATTAAAGATTACAATTCAGTGAGAGTCGTAGGAAAAGTGTCTGAAAAACCCAAGATAATCAGAGGAGGGCATGTGATTGTTAAAATTAGAGATAATACGGGTGAAATAGAATGCGCCGCGTATGAACCTACAAAGAATTTTAGGAATGTAATAATGAATCTTGTTCCGGGAGATGTTGTTGAAGTTTACGGTGGAGTTTGTGGATATCCAAACACCATAAATCTAGAAAAAATAAAAATAATTAAACTCGTTGATAAAGTGGTGAGGAATCCTATATGTAAAAAATGCGGAATAAGAATGGAGTCCCTCGGAAAAAATAAGGGATATAGATGTCCGAGATGTGGTAAAAAAAGCAAAGGAAAAGTTTTAGAAAAGATTTCACGAGAAATAAATATCGGTACCTATGAGGTACCTCCTGCGGCTAGAAGACATCTATCACAACCTTCCAAAATAGATTTATAAGATGTTATACCTTTTTGGTATAACAACATTAGAAAAGTTTAAATAATGGTGCTCCATATACCATTTAGGAGGTGATACAAATGAAGGTGATAAGAAAGGATCTAAAAGTGGATCCGTGGATGTATGTGCGAAGAAGTATGATATGAAGTATATATGTCTAAATAGCTAAAATATCTTTATATATTTTCTTTAAATTTTCTAGTTGTTTTCTTAAATTATAATATCTTTCAGCTGCTTTTTTTCCATTAAGTCCCAGCTTTTCCTTCAAATTATTATCAGCCATAAGTATTTTTATAATTTTACTTAAATCATCTAAATAGTAGTAATCTACAGCTACTCCACATTTTTCCTTTTGAACAATTTTTTCTGCTTCCCCACCTTTCGATACTATCACCGGTATGCCTGCAGCCATAGCTTCAAACATCTTAACTGGCGTGCTTATCCTATCATATCTTTTGTACGGATTATTAAGAACCACAATTGCATCAGCTAATTTTGTATAATATGGTATCATCTGCGCCTTGACCCAACCTACATACTTTACTCTTTCACATGATTTAATATAATTAAGAATTTTCTCTTTACATGGACCGTCTCCTCCAACAATTAAATAGCAATTATCAATATTTTTAGCAACATCTATAAGAGATTTTAAGAAATTATAGTTTCTAAGTATACCTATGTATACTATTACAAAAGCTTTTTCCGGTATGCGCAATCTTTTTCTTAAATTAAGAACATCTTCTTGTGATATTTCATTATACCTATCAACGTCTGCACAGTTCATAACAACGGTGCCTTTCACTCCCAATATTTCTCCAAGCGCTCTGTTTGCAAGAATTATATAATCAGCAAATTTCACAAGTATTTTATGCAATATATCTATAAAACTACTAACAATTTGAGGAACGACCTCTGATATCATTGAAGCATAATCATCATGGATGTCGTATACAAGTTTAGATTTTCTCTTTTTAGAGATTATTATAGCCAACGGAAGTGTATCAAAATCATGTGCGTGCACAACGTTAAATTCAATTTCTTTTATCTTTTGCAGAGATTTTATATAAAAGCATAAGATTCCCTTTAAAAAGATTTTAGGCTTTCCATAATCTCCCTTGCATTTAACTCTATACACTGTTATCCCGCCAACATTTTCAATTAAAGGATATTTACCTTCCCTGTCCCATGCTAATATAATAACATTATATCCTTCTTCCACTAAACTTTTTGCCTCATTATATACCCTTGGATCGGGCTTGAAGGGATTACTCAATAGCATAAGTATTCTTTTTTTATTATTTCTTTTTTTCTCTTGCTTCGACATTGATATATAGCATGTCTTTACTAATATAAAGTTTATTTTAGCAAGTATCCATAATCAAAAAAGAATTTATTATAGAATAGCGATACTCCCTCTATGTTCCCCCCTCATCCTAAAAACTTATCTGCTTTAAAAGAAACTCTAGAAAAGCTTTATAAAGAGGACATACACTTTGAGGATGGCTTGATTTTCAACTCCACATGGACTTGTCCCCTTGAAATTGCTGTTGAAGCGCACCTGAAATTCATTGAATCTAATCTCGGAAATCCTCTCCTCTATCCAGGAACTTCCAAAATGCACGATATGTGCGTAAAGTACCTAAGTAGTTTATTGAACCTTAAAGAGGGGCATGGAAAGATTCTCAGCGGTGGTACGGAATCAAATATCACTGCACTATGGATCGCAAGAAAGATTTATGGAAAGGGGAAAGTATTGTATCCTGAAACTGTGCACATATCTGTTATAAAGGCTATTGATCTTTTAAACCTTGAGGGAGTGAAGGTATCCGTTGATGATGATTTCAGGGCGGATATAGGCGAGGTAGAGAAAAAACTTAGGGATGATGTCATTGCGGTTGTGTTAACCGCAGGAACAACTCTATTTGGTACTGTTGACCCTATAAAAGAAATCTCTGAACTTCTTGATGATCAGTTTCTCCATGTTGATGGTGCTTTCGGGGGTTTCATACTGCCATTTATGGAGAAACTTGGTTTATGGAAGGGAGAGTTTGATTTTAGGGTTTATGCAGTCAAATCTTTTTCCATAGACCCCCATAAAATGGGTATGAGTACTATTCCGTCTGGTGCCCTTATAACCCGAGATGATTATTTTAGATATATAAGATTTGAGGCGGAATATCTTTCCAATGGTTATTCTGATTCATTGCTTGGAACTAGGTGTAGTGCGGCAGTCGCTGCCACTTATGCGGCAATAAATTATCTCGGATACGGCGGATATAAAAAAATTGTAAAGAGATGTTTTGATGTTAGAGATTATGCCCTAAAAAGGTTTGAAGAGGAAGGGTTGGAGATACTTCATAAGCCGCCAATGACGATCGTAAATCTAAAATTCAAAAATCCAAAAAAAATATACAAAAAACTTTTGAAAAGAAGAGTTTATGTGTCACTGAATTCAAAATATTCTTCAATAAGATTGGTTTTTATGCCGCATATTGATGAAAAAAAGGTTGATTTGTTTATTGAAAATCTCAAGGCGGTCGCGGAGGAGGAGTTATGATAATCATAGAGCATTTGGAGGATGTTCTATCACCTTGGTTGTTTTATGAGTACAAACATAGTGCTGAAATCTATCCAAAACTGCTAATAACAAATGTAAGAGATTATCTTGAAAGGATAGTACTCTCAGAGTACTGCAATGCTATTTCGCTATCAATCACCGATATACCTTTTAAGAAGGTCGTCGTTCTTGACCCATTAGCGGAAGAACCTCTTACACAAGATGATTTCAAAAATTCGGTCATTGTGGTTGGAGGTATTCTGGGAGACCATCCTCCACGAGGGAGAACTCGAGAACTCTTATCGTCAAAAGTAAGGTGTGAGACGAGAACTCTCGGAGAAGGACAATTTTCAATAGATTCCGCTGTATATATTGCGTCAATGGTTGAAAAAGGCATAAGCATAGATAGTATAGATTTTGTTGATGGATTCCAAATAAACATTCCAGGAAAGTACGAGAGAATAATTGAACTCCCTTACCGATATCCAATAGTAAATGGCAGAGTGTTAATAAGCGAAGAACTGTTAAAATATATAAGAGAGGAGATGGAATTGGATGACCATATAGCACTTAGGAGCGGAAAAGCCGTTAGTATAGTGGATAAAATTAAAAAACATTTATCTCTCCGTTAATTATCATATCTGTTACTTTTCCATCACGGAGAGAATCCAACCACTTGTTTCCTATAGATTCAAACTCTTGTTTGTATCTGCTAGTATTCACATTCTCCGCGGGTATAACTTGTATGCTCAAAACCTGAGGCTCATCCACGGGCTTCCCTATCTGCGACACTATCCTCACATGCACTTCTTCTATATCTCCGCCCGCTGCTTCGTAGCATTCCTCCGCAATCTTGAATGCAATTATGTTGTACAACTTGCCAACATGGGTAACAGGATTTTTTCCAGCAGCGGCTTCCATACTCATTGGTCTGTATGGAGTTATAAGACCATTAACCCTATTTCCCCTACCCACAGAACCGTCATCACCATTTTCCATGGATAGTCCAGTTACAGTAATGTAGAAAACATTTTCCTCAGGTATGTCTGCAGTATTCATCATAACTTTTACTTCTCTTTCCGTATATTTTATGGCGTTATCTGTAAGGAGGGATGTGAGTTCCTCTTTGAGATTTAGATAATGATCCTTATCATCCACATATTTACCAACAAAGGCCTGTGCAACCGTTAAATTTATTGTATCTCCCTTTCTGAAACCCATCACCTTTATATCCTCGCCTATAGCCTTGTATCTATCCCTTAATTCCTCAATTAAGTATCTTTCTGTATTATAAACTATCTTTTCTGTCTCCGTCATAGGGGCATAACCCACACCAAAAGATGTATCGTTAGCCAAAAACTTCTGAGTATCATAAACAGCCTTAAGGTCCACACTACCCTGTCCTATGCGGCAATCAAGTATAACATCCTCATCAACATCAAGATTTCTGAAATTTTTCTGCAAATATTCTCTTGCTGCCCTTATAGCGATTGTCCTGTATGGTACCCTCTCTCCATTAACCCTCGTGGTTGCTCTCCCAACAAGCAGAATATACGCTGGTTCAAGTACCGTACCTCCTCCGAATTTCGGTGAGGCTTGACCGCCAACTATTTGAGTTTCATCAGTATTGTGGTGAAGAATCCTACCATAATGCTCTAAATACCATTTGCACAATGCTCTGGAAACGCTTTCGGCCAAACCGTCTGCTACGCTATCCGGATGTCCTATACCTTTCCTCTCAACAATTTCCACATCTCTTCTTTCTGTTGAGATTGATATTATATCCTCAACAACTATGTTTCGTTGCATAACAAGGTTATTTCCTTAAAGAAGTTAAAACTTTCGCTCATGGCTCCTAAGATTACTATATGATTGAAAGAAGGAAGCATCTAAGAAACATTTAAATATAATCTTTTCATTAAGAGCTATTGGGTGTCTAAAATGTTAAAAAAAGCAGTTGTGCTTGGGGTAATTATATTTGCCCTGATAAGCTTTAGTGGTTTGAGCTGTGCAACGACAAAATCGGCGCCCTGGCAGGAAGGACAAACATGGGGATACAAGTGGGAATACGATGTTTCCCACACCGCTTCCTCGCAAATTGGAAACCTCTCTGGAAGCGTGGATGCAAGCGGAAAAGTAGCGTATCTGTACTATATAAAATATGTTGGAATTGAGAACGGACAGTACAAATTCAAATTCGCTGGTTCGTTCTATGCATGGGCTCATATCGTGTCCAGTGGCTCATATGAAGGCGCATACGGAGAAGGAACAGCCGATATCAAATCACTTTGGATCAACTTTGATGGCTATTTCTATCTGGTGGAAGATGAATATTATGATTGGTGGGATGACTCAAATTATACCTACTACAAGCTGACATATCTAAATGCGCACATATACACAAAACAGGACATGGATATTTCAATTGAGTATAAAGCATCATATCAGGGTTCCACTTATTCTGGAAGTATCAGCATAAACGGTAATTTTGATATAAAACTTGAGATATCGTTTGGTGGCGGAGTACCATTTATGCCGAAGGATGTTGGTGTTTATACTATCTATGAATACACTTATGCCGATTATGATGCTCATGTAAAAGCCAATTTGAAAGTAACAGCAAAAGATTCCTCTACAGGCACCAACACATATGATTTCAATATAAACAAAAATTACAGCGGCTCGGTATATTTCTACTCATCTATGAGCGTAAATCCCTCTGGAAATAAGGCAAAGGTTGAGAAACCGGCCATTATAACAAGTTGCGGCAAAAATGCGATGTACATTTTTGGATATCCTATATACTACCTTACCAGATCGGATGCCAATGTGGATTCTATGGTTTCCTCACTGCAGAGTTCAAATGATGCTGAATATGATTCATCAAGTGGATTCTATACTAAACAGAAAATAGGGTCATTTGATTATGTTTATGCTGGAAACGATTACTCCTCACCAACAACGGAGAGCGAGGTCAATGATGTTAGAGAGAACGCCCCTGCCAAATACGGTGCTTACGGTGGTAACTTCCTAATCTATATACTTATCATCGTGATTGTGATTGTCGTGGTTTTAATCGTCATTATACTAGTGGCTATAAAGAGGAAAAAGTCTAGGCCTCCTGCTCAGCCGACACAGCCCATGCAGCAGTATTATCCACAGCATTATCAGCAACAGCAATATCCACAACAGCAACCTCCACCTTATCAACAGTATCCTCCTCCACCACCGCCACAGCAGCAACCACCACCTCCACCGCCGGAGTACAATCCATAATTCTTCTTTCTAAAATTTTATTTTTAATACATATATTTCCTCAAAAAACAGTTTTTTTCTTGCAACAATTTCGTATTTTAATTTTTTGGGCGGAGAATAAGGTGTATGAGAAGAGAGCAGTACATAGCAGATGCCTCCATCTTTAATATGCGTAGGTAGCTCCGCAAAGAATCTTCTATGAATCTCGCCATTCTCACTGCACCAGCCCCTTTCCTCCAGTGTTTTCGCCTTGCCTGGTAGATACGGTGTATTAAAAACTATAAGATCAAATCTCTCTGGAATGTTAGAGAACAAATCACTAACGCGAAAATCTATATCGGGATATTTTTTCCGGCAATATTCCACCGCGTGCGGGTTTATATCCGCTCCAACCACCACATAACCCATATTTCTCAAAAATTCTGTAATTACTCCGCTTCCCGTACCCATATCTAGAGCATGTTTTCCTCTACCATCTCCGAGCTCTTTTTGGAGGACATCCATCAGGAAGAAGGTATCGTCTGAGGGAGGGTATATGGAGGTATGCATAGGAGGGAATAGATGGGATTATTTATATACATTGTGTCCTTATAGTGTTTTATGAAACTGCCAGGCGGGAAAGTTGTAAAAGTAATGCTCGGAGGAGAAGATAATTTCCGCGAGTTGCTGGATACCGTTAAAAGAGAAGAGCTCTCAGGATATATTCATCTTAGCAAATTTGATGGAAAAAACTATATAGAGGGATACCTAGTTTTTGATAAAGGCATTCCCATACTCGCCGAATTTCTAGGTGAGGAGAGGATTTGTGGCGATTCGGCCATTGAAAATATAGTGTGCTTAGCAAAAGATGAAAAATGTATGATGGAGGTAAGAAGTTTTTCTTATCGCTCATCTTCAATATCTCCAAAGTATTTCGCGGAACTTTATCCAGAATGTTCTCTAAGTATTGAAGATATTCCAATTGAGATTCCAACTTCTCGCAGAAAAATAAGGGTGGAGGACGACTACGAGTTGAGGATGGAAGAGGCTCGTCTCCGAAACTATGAGGAAAATCTGCGAAGAAAGGAAGAGGAACTCCGTGCTTGGGAGAGAAGACTCAGAATTCTTGAAGAAAAACTTAAAGATAGAAAAAAAGAACTTGATTCTCTTGCCGAAGAGCTTGAAAAGATGAGAAAGGAGATAGAGAATGAGAAAAGTGTGATTGAAGATATGAGGAGAGAAGTCGTAGATAGAGAGAAGGAGCTTGAAGAAGATAAGAAAAAAATAGAAAAGAGGATGAAGGAACTCATAGACAGAGAGTACTTGATTATGAGGAGAGAAGATGATCTGCGTAGAAGAGAGAGAGAATTGAAAGAGGAAAGAGAAAAATTAGAGGAGGAGAAGGAAAGATTAGATGAAGAGTGGAACCGTATTAAGAAAGAAAAAGAGAAGATGGAAGAGGAGAATCGCAAAATCAATGAGGAAAAAAATTCACTCAAAAGTGAATGGATGGAATTAAGGTCTTTGCAGAAAGAACTTGAAGAAAAGGAAAAAGAATTAAACACCAAGGAAAAAGAACTTTTGATTTTAGAAGACAATTTAAGAAAGATGAAAGAAAATATTGAAAAGGAGAGGAGAGAACTGGAAGTAGAAAAGAAGGAATTATCTTCTATGAGAAGCAGAATTGAGAGAGAAAGAAAAGAATTAGAAGAGGATAGAGAGGAGATTATCAAACTTAGGGAGGGTGTTGAAGAGGATATGAAAAAGATAAGATTGCTAAAGAAAGAACTTGAGGAGAAGGATGCAGAGTTGTCACTTAGAGAAGAAGAGATTTCCAAAAAACTTGAAGTTCTGGAGGAGAGAGAAAAAGATGTTAAAGAGAGGGAAAAGGAGTTGAATAAAAAAGAAAGAGAGATAAAAAATATGGAGAAAGAACTTAAAAAGTTAGAGGCTGAAATCGCTGCTAGAGAGTACGATATTATGGCAAAGGAGGAGGAAATTGAAGAAAAAATGCGCGAAATTGAGAAAAAGAAGAAAGAACTGAAGAACCTTGAAAATAATATCAAAAAGAAAGAGAAAGAAATTTATGAAAGAGAGAAAGAAATAGAAGAAAAGATGAAGAAACTTGAGGAAATCAAAGCATCACTTCTTAGCGAGGAAGAGGAATAATAAAATACTTCTTTTTCATTAGCTTTTTGTGGACGATTTCACAGCGAGTTTACTTGTATTCGTCAGTATCATAATCGTTATAATTCTTCCAAGGTTAAGGGTAAACATAGGAATAAGCATACTTGCGGGAGCAATATTTCTCTTATTTGCATTGGGAGGCAATTATATAGAGGCCATAGCCTCCACATTCTCCTTGGACACAGCTAGAATAATGCTCATTGTGTTCTTCTCATTGCTTCTAATATATACCATGCGGGAGAGCTCTTTGCTGGACGATATGTTGTCATCCATAAGGTCTCTACTAAAAAGCGATGAAAGAACATTTGCCGTGCTTCCTGCCAGTATAGGCCTCCTGCCGATGCCGGGTGGTGCATATGTATCTGCAAATATAATAACTCCTCTGAAGGAAAAATTGGGATTAAATGGTGATGAAGCCACGGCCATAAACTACTGGTTCAGACATGTGTGGGAGTATTCCTGGCCGATTTACACCGGCGTCATCGTTGCAGCGGATATATTTAATAAAGATGTGGGAGATTTCTCACTTCATATGCTCTTTCTCACGGTAGTATCTATATTTTTCGGATATGTATTCATATACCGCAGAATTTTCAGAAAAATAAATAAAGAATATGATGGCAGAAACTTAATGGAAGTTATGAAATTTATTCGCTCCATATCTCCAATAGCATTTGTTTTTGTTCTCACCGTACTTCTCGGAATAAACTTTCTTTTAATATCGCTAATAATCGTTGATTCCATTCTTTTATTTTATTTAATACGCAAGGGAAAGGCAACCAAAATTCCAGAAATATTAAAGTTATCTGCAAAACCATCAATTCTCGGAATAGTATTTGCATCTCTTTTTATGAAAAATGTTGTAATAGCTACATCCGCCATGCAATACACCTATTCCTTCTTTTCTCGCGTAGGTATTCCTGCAGTTGTAGTAATAATACTCCTTCCATTTCTCGCGGGCCTAATGACGGGTGTAACGCTTGCATATGTCAGCATAACCTTCCCCCTTCTTAAAGCGTATCCGATGACCTATCCCGCGATAATACTCGCATATGCTTCGGGATACATAGGTCATCTTCTCTCTCCCGTTCACCTATGTCTGGTATTATCTTCAAAACATTTCAACGCCAAGATTGGAAGAGTAATACGCATAATCACTCCTAGTTTAGTGGGTGTTTTCGTATCCTCGCTACTCATCTACTTCCTTTTTCAATGAACTCCCTGAATTTTTTCAGAACTTCACCGTCAAACTCTTCCTTAACAAAATGTATAAAGTCAACAAATCTCTCTATAGTTTCCTCATCCAAATAGTGTTCTATGCGACACGCTTCTTCCTCCCCCTTTTCGGCATCCATTCCGAGAACCTCTATAAAGAAATTGGTAAGAATACCATGCCTTCTCAGAACCTTCTCGGCAATTTCTCTTCCCTTTTCCGTCAACTCCACAGGTCCGTACTTTTTATGCACTATCAAACCCTTCCTCTCCATTCTCTCCAGCAATTCCACGAGAGTGGGTGCTTTTATGTTCAATTTTTTTGCTATATCCTTAACTCTCTTATCTCCGCGATATATCACTTCAAGGCAGTCTTCCTCTTTCGGAGTTACATCCATTTAAATCACCTCAGAACGATAGAGTTTTGTAACTCAAATCATCCAGATTTATCAAACAAACCTTGCCAACCACCGGCTGAAAGTTCATCATTTTCTGATATTTTGTCATTGACTGCCATGTTGATGCATTAATCACAAGCGTATTTTTGTAATTATTTACATAGTACGAATGAACATGGCCCGTCAGGAATATATGGGGGGTTTTATCCACCACCAGATGGTCTATGTTCGTAGGAACCAGAGATACCTTCGCCCCGTATATGGGAACAAGATGTCTGGCCTTTAAAATATGAATCAATGCTGGCTCTATATTTTCGTATGAGGCGTTGGGAATCCTTTCTATCAAATCGTTCAAACTTGTTCCATGATACATGAGAATTCTTACCCCATCAATCTCAACCCACGAGGGATTGCTCAGACAGTGAACATTTGATGGAAATTTCTTGGCTATCTCACCATCTAAGGGTGGCTGGGGCTCCATAAGTTGAACAAAATCGTGGTTTCCTGGAATTAGAAAAACATCTATTCTGGAAGGAATTTCTTTGAGATATGAAGCCAAGGCGTCGTACTGCTCGTAAACATCATCATATTCCAACTCCTCCTCTTGGTTCGGATAAATCCCAACACCATCCACCAAGTCACCTACCACTGCGAGGAAATCCACATCGCTTCCTTTCAGATAATCCAAGAACGATAGGAATCTCTCCTCCTCAAACATCTTGCTTCCAACATGAACATCTCCTATGACCGCGAGTTTTCCCCTCTTTTTTTTGGTTACTGTGACCTTCTCTATATCTGGATAGAAAACTTCGTTGGCGAAGATAACATCGTTTTTCTTATATCCCCTTACTCCAATAACTTCATCTTCCAGAATTACATCATTAAAATCCCTGGGTAATACAACATCCATCCAGCCGGTATCGTCTTCAATTCTTATCTTCCTTCTCCATATATGTCTCACCATGCCCACGATGGCTACCTCGCCATCAATCTTTTTAGCAAAAGATATTTTAACCATACCGCGAAGTGCGGGATTTCTCTTAAAGATTTGGAACAAAACTTTATATCTATGGAGAAATAGATTCCTGAAATATTCAGGTGAGCTTTCCATATCTATATTGTCCAGATTTTTTACTATGGTGAAATTTTTCTTCTTTACTTCTTGCGCAGATTCCTCCACGGGACTTATGATTCTCAAAACATCCTCCTTCTTCCAAAACCCCTTTCCAAGGCTCTTCTTCAATTTTGAAATCTCTGTTGGATTTTGAAGTAATAAATCAACAACATCCGCATCAACCAGAATGCCCTCCATCGCTAAATTCTTTATAATATCCTCTCTCATCAAGCGGGTATAGAGAAAGAAAAAGATAAAGGTTTGGTAAAAACTGTTTAAACCTTTGGCTTGGTAAATGTGTATTTAACGTTCTTAACTCCTCTGAACGAGGAGAGTTTATCCGCCAATTTCTTTATTTCCTGGGATTTACCTTTCACTATTATCGCTTCTAAGCAATTTCTGTCATCTATATGCAGATGTGTCGTGGATACCACGACATCCCTGTGCTCGTGCTGCGCATCCATGATCTTCTCAACCAGACCGGGCACATGATGGTCGTAAATGAAAGTTATCGTTCCGTAAACGAATTCGTTCTCCTTAACTGCCTCGCTTATAAGCATTTCCCTTATGAGATCCCTTATGGCTTCGGAACGATTTCTGTATCCTTTTCTCCTTATTGTCTCGTCGAACTCGTCAAGCAACTTCTCATCCATTGATACGCCAAATCTCTTCAGCATGTGACATAGGTATACCTCGTTATATATAAACCTTTTGTGTTATTTTAAGCATTATGCTGAGCATACTTCCACCATATCTCCCTCCTTCACTCCAAGAATATTAGCCGCAGAGTTCATATTAACTGAAAACTCCAGAAAATTCTCGCTGTTTATCAATGCAATTATTTCGTTTTTTCCGCCTTCCGAATAACTTTTAACCATTCTGGCTTGGAAAATTTTATTCCCAATTTTTACCTGAATTTCATCGCCAATCTTGAAAAAAACCAGTTCGGCGGGAATATTTGTTATAACATTTCCGAAGTGGTCTATGTGGAAAATCTCACCAACTATTTTTTCACCGCTGAGCAGTGGTTGGTTGAAAAGAATCAGTTTCTCTTTGGGGAATTTTGTGCAGAATTTTTCTGGCTTTACTCCCTTCGCTATTTTAGCCGCAGTCGGGGCGAATACATCTCTGCCATGAAATGTTGCGCTTGCATCCGGTGGCACAGGTATCTCGTAAATTTCAATAATCTCGTCTCTGAGGGGGGAGATTATTCCGTTGTTTGGAAGAACGGCATAGCCATTTTTCAATTTAATCGCCAGACATTCTCTACCGCTACCCACCCCCGGATCCACAACAACAAGATGTACCGCTTTTATACCCATCCTGTAAATCGCGTTTAAAACATAAGATGCATGTCTTACATTATGTCTCTTTACACCATGGGTTATATCAACTATCGTTGCTTCCGGAAATATCTGCAATATCTTCAGTTTCATCGCTCCTGCGTAGTGGTCGCTGTACCCGAAATCGGTTATTATAGTTATCGGAAGCATAATTTTTCCTCCCTCCTATCTATCCGACCATCTTTAAGAGAATACTCAACCATAGTGTAATTAGTTATTTCCGAAAAATTTTCATCAAGCGGTTCGCTGGATACCACCAAAATATCATCCACATAGCCCTCATAGAGAGTATAATACTCTTCCTTTTCCACAGAGTATCTGCATACCGTTAATTTTCCATTTTCGGCCATTATGAAAGTTAGCGAGGAGGCATTCCTTATTTTTCTCAGCGATTTTACGCCCTCCTCAATTATCATATTGAAGAGTTCTCTTGAATCGCATTTTTCTGCGAAACCCTCTATTCTGCCGTTGTGCGCAAAACATTTAAATCTCCTCACGAAAGGGTGGGTACAGAGTATTGAGGACTTCATCCAAGATGCTTTCCGGGCGTGCAGTATTCCCACATTTCCAACGATATTTCTAAAATCTCTGCTTCTATCCCATATGGGATGTATTTCTTTGTACACCGTTATTTTTCCGTTTTTTACGGCGCATACTCCGAAACCATCACTGTGCGGCGAGTTCTTACCTTCCTTAGCCATTTTAAGTAATGCAGGAAAGAAAATTTCCACGCTTATAGGTTTTCGGGATATGAAACCCAGCATTCTGCACATATTATTTCACCTCTTCTCAAATATGAAGATGTATTCGTGACGGAATATGTAAAATCCCCCAACCAGCGCTCTATACCTCCACAGTTCCTTCTGGAATCTTTTACCTCTCGTTCTGCCCAATTCAAAATTTTTTACCACTATGCTTTTCAATCTGAATCCTATTTTCATGGCGCGTTGCATGGCGTAAAAGCCCAGAGGTATCCACTCGGAGTTTTCATACTTGTCTCCTATGACCATCGCCATATAGCCGGGAGATTTCAGAACTCTGTAAGTTTTTTCCACAACTTTTTCCAGTTTATCCAAAAATACTTCAATTGTTGGCGAGTTTGACAGATCCCTCGGGTCATCAGTGAAATTTATTATATCGTGGTAAGGAGGGTGAAGTATAGCCAACTTAAAACCATCTATGCCGAATTTCTCCGCAATTTCTCCGAAATCCATTTCCACAGAATCTCCGACAATTATTTCCGCTTTAACGCCGAACTTATTATCAATCTTTTGGACAACTTCCATACTTTTTTTGGCTATTTCTTCGGAGAGTTCTATCCCTATGCAGTTCCTTCCAAGATGCAGCGCCTCTATGAGGGTGGTTCCGCTTCCGCAGAACGGGTCAAAAACCCATTCGTACTTTTTTGTGTATCTGTACATCAACTGCCTGGGTATTTGAGGCACGAAATTACCCCAGTACCAAGCCGAATGGCCATTACCCCTATCCCTATTGGGAAATATCCACAAACTATCTGTGAGAACATCGCGGTATTCCCGCCATCGGTTGAGATTTATATCGTTTATTCCGTTGGTCTTTACTTCCGTGAGGTATTTTATTGCGGAGGTTATGTAATATTTTGCCCTCTCAAGCGAGTATGAATTAACCACCTTCTCTAAAATCTCAACCAGCGCCTCATATTTTTTCTTCTCCCTTAACTCCACAACAATAGACGATGCTTCTTCTTTTATGCTTTTCAAATCATCCGAGTTTCGGAGGGAGCGCAGCGCCTCAACAACTTCATCTTCCCTCAATTCCATCACCCCCACATAATTTTGAGAAATTTTAAAGTTGTGCTGGCCAGCGTATTTATTCTTGGCGTGCAAAAAATAAATTTCGTTATTTGCAAATACCATCAATGTCTTTGTCCGCGCTTAATTTCCATCTATGTACATTTTACTCAACTCCAAATCTCTCTTCAATCATCTGTTTTATTTCCACCATTCTGACTTCTCTTCCATATCTGTACACAATATCCCTAAATCCCTCCAGTATATTATTGGCGTCTATTCCCTCCAGCGGTATATGTACCTTTATTATCCTTATTACCTCCATACTTTTACTATAACCTCCTTTTATTTAAATCTTACTTTTAAACATTTCACAGTTTTTCTACTTAGATCGTCCCAAGATTTAAATTCAATAGATTTTATTCTTAGTATATTCTCTTATGGCTTTTATAAATTGATACGGATCAACACCAGTGAATTCAATTATATATATTTTATTATTAATATAAACAATTATTTTTTAAACATCACTATAATTTAAAAATTTTCTTTTGTTTTTCCGTCATAAAGAAAGGGTAAATTTATACTATCTTCTGTTATAAATCTATCATCTACATGTTTTGTTGGAATTAATACTGCGATAAGTATGTATATAAGAACAAAAAGACTAGGCACAACTAGAGAGAATGGCAAAACCACGAAAGGAATTCCCTTCACTTAAAGACACCATACCTCAGCACTATGTAAGCAACGAGAATAGTTATATACATTAATGCCAAGGCGAGCATAGCCCAATATTTTGATTCTGTATAGGATTTTCCTGATTTTTTGGATTTATATGAATATAAACTCCAAAGTGATAGTTCCCCCATCAAAAAAATAACTAAAGACATAACAATATTTGAAAATAATATTAAAATTACATAAAAAAGTAGTGCGTAGCAATACCAAACACCAAACATAGAATATTCAAACAGTTCAACAGATTTATCATCTCTTTTCATAAATACATCACCTCTGTATGCGAGATCCCTCGTGAGAATATTTCATCCTCCCACTGCCTCCATAACAGCCAAATCATGTAAGTCCCTAGGAATACCATATCTATCTATATCACTCTTTATATTTAAATATTGCTACTTCTTTTTTGATATCGGCAGACAGAAACATGGCTTCTCTGGAAAATTTTCCACAACTTTTTTATCCTTCATTTCTTTTACCCGTTTCGTGTTACTGCTCGTGGCATATATTATCCTCGGGGTTCTGAGCGGTATTGCCACGGGCCTGCTACCGGGACTGCATGCCAACAACATGG
>CAYVVU010000001.1:14529-63640 GCA_964455305.1 uncultured Thermoplasmata archaeon | reverse complement strand
TTTCATGGAAAACTTTTTGAAATATAATACCATGCTCATTTGTTCTGTATGACGAAGGGCGAACAGAAGAATACTAGAATTGCCGTCCGTTTAAATTACGAGTTGAGGGAGAAGTTGGAGTTGTACGCTGAAAGAGAGGGGCTTAGCATATCGGATGTGATTCGCGCTGCACTGGAAGAGTATCTGTCCAAGAGAGAACTTTCGTGGAACAAAATAATAATGAGCATATCTTTACCCCGCGTCATAGCGGAGGAGTTAGCGAAGTTGGAGCACAATGGAATAATTCCGAGTATTGATGCAGCCATATATACCGCTTTAGACCATTGGCTGGAGAGGAAGAGGTCGGAATATCCATGGCTAAGGGAGGGAAGTAGATGAAGTACTGGCACGAAATGACTATGGAGGATATTGAAAAAATCAGGGATATGGTGAGTTTCGTGATCCTTCCGGTGGGCTCTGTGGAAGAGCATGGCAATCATCTACCTTTATCCACCGATACTATTCAGGCGATGGCTATTGCGGAAAAAATAGCGGAAAAGTACGGCGCGATAATTCTTCCCCCAATACACTATGGTTGGACTAAAAGCTTGGAATGCTTTCCGGGAACGATATCTGTTAGTTTTGATTCTCTGCGAACGTATGTGAAATATATAATTATAGGAGTTTACAGGAATGGATTCAAGAAGTTGCTTATACTGTCATCCCACGCAAGCAGGGCACATATGGTTGCATTGCGTCTAGCAGCGAGGGATGTCGTTGAGAGAAATAAGGATATGAGGATTGTTGTTCTATCCGATTATGAATTGATATACGACCTCCGAGGAAAGGAGGGCATACCGGAAGATGATGGTCACGCGGGATTTATGGAGACCGCCAGAATTCTGGCGATTCGTCCCGAACTGGTAAAGGAAGAATGGAAATTTTCCAGAGAGAGGGATATTCCGAGATTTCTTGTTCTAGAGGACCTGAAGGAATACATACCGTATGGCACATTTTCCGATCCGCTTGGGGCAAGCGAGGAAATAGGAAAGAAGTTGAACCAAATAGCTTTTGAAATGGTGTGCGAAGTTGTGGAAAAAGAACTACTTTCTTGAAAATCTTTCCCTAACCCTTTCCAAAGGGATTACATAGGATGGATGCGGAGAGGAATATATTTCATCTACGCTATGGGCATCGCTCCCATATATTATTTCTATTCCTCTTTTGATTAACTCTCTGTAAAACCTTTCGTCCCTACTCTTGTAATGAGAGGCGTTGAATTCCACGAGAATTTCCTTACTTTTTAACTCTTCCAGCGCTTCTTCACTCCACATTACATTATATGCCGTGGGATGCGCTATTATATCTCCCTTTATCCTCCTAATTATTTCTGGGGTTACTTCCATATCCTGCATATGCACCAATACAAAATCGTAGTTTTTTGGCTTGGAAGGAAACGGATACTTCATTTCAATTCCCCACAGAACTTCAATATCGTAGTCCAAATCTATGTATTTCCTGACATTCGTTCTGTGATGTGTAACCAGCCCTACTAATTTTAATCCCAACATGTTTGCTGTGGCCAGTATTTCATCAATATCCTCTTTTTTCGCGTAGTGAATATGCATGTCGTACAGAATCATCCTCTCTCCTCCATAATTCTTTTAACCGCGGGATTCCGGTGAGATATTTTTTCCAAATGTTCCTCAAAACTCTCATCCTCCGCGGGCCTCGTTTTCAAGAATACTCCTGTTCTTCCTATTTTATCGCGAGTTGTCAGAACCCTTATTCTCTCCTCAACCACATCCAAACCTATGTTCAATTTTTTCGCCACAGCACCCTCTCTGCCTATTATGGAGTATTCCACATGTCCCCTCTCCGTCGGCTCTATCGCTAGAAGTTTTTTGTTCACGCCCATAACTCTACGGCCATTTAGTATATCCTCCAAACCAACCTTGCCTGCGAAGGAGTAAAATTCCTCTTCTCTCCTGCTGAACCTAACCAGCGGTATGGTTATTGATACCTTTTCCTCCAAGTAAATGTGGGCTTTCGGAACTGTATTGGGCGTGGCCATAACTATTACCCTATCGTATATGTTGGGGAAAAGAATTTCAACGCTGTAAGTAGGTACGGGATAGGGAATAACTATATCCACATCGCTCCCCTCCTTAACATCCCCCCTCGCCACTGAGCCATGGACAAAGGATTCGTACGGAATTTTTTTCATAATCTCCAGCGCTTTTTTTCGCAAGGAATAAAGCAAAGACCATCTCCAATCTTCGTAAATAACCTCCACAGCATCCTTTACGCGGATTACCTTTTCTCTCATACTCATCCCTCAATTTTCAAGTAATAATAACCTTCATCGTAATCGTATAAAAACTTTCCCTCAAAAGCTTCCAATTTTTCTGGATTTTGCGAGGAATAACATCTCAATCTGAAATTTCCATCGTTCAGATAGAAGAAATATCCGTAGGTTTCGTAAGAAAGTATATCGCCTACAACATGCACTTCTTTCCCAACATATTCATCCAATTCATCAAACGAAACTTCCCTCAGAGGAATTTCGGATGAATTGAGATAAATTCCGTAGGGCTCTGGATAGCATATTATCTTTTCTCCGTCGTAAAATCCGTAGAAGTGGAGGTTTGTACGCTCCCCATAATATGGGGCGGAAAGGAAAACCCTTGCCTCCCTCACACCGTCAGTGATTATCAACCTGCTCTTGTTCTGCATAAATCTAATATCGGAAACATTTCCAGATAGTTTTATATGAAGACCCACGAAGTATTCTGGACTTCTCAGAACTTCCTCCAAAGTTGTTTCGTAGTATTTTTTGAGAATCTTTACGGAGTACGCGTTAACTGTTTCGCCGTAATCAGATACTGTTCCAGAAACCTCAACCAAACTTCCGGGTACTATGGCTATATAAAAATCGCAGAAAACCGTTACACGGGATGATGAATTTTTGTTCGTAGATTTAACTTCTATTCCTGTACCGCCCGTGTAATTAAAGATATCCGCAACTATCCCATCAAACACCACATACTTCCCCTCATAATTTTTCAAATCTTCCAATGAGCATCTAATGGGCTTTAAACTCCAAGAATACGCGACGAGCCCCATGGATGAAGAAATCACTACCAGAATTATCACAAAAATTTCCTTACTTTCTCTCATACCTCGCATAAATCCCTTTTTTATGTCTATCCCTCAAATCTTGATAGATTAGTCCATTTTTTACAGCCATTTCCATAACATCATCGCCGCTCCTTATCACTTTCGCTGGAATTCCCACAGCCAAGGATTTTGGAGGAATTTTTGTGCCCGGTGTAACTACAGCGCCCGCACCAATTATACTTCCTTCCCCAACCTCCACGTTGTCCAGCACCACGGCATTCATCCCGATTATAACATTGTCTCTTATAGTGGCAGCATGAACTATGGCTCCGTGACCAACGGTTACATTCTCCCCTATTATTGTGGGAACCCCCGTGGAAACATGCACGACAGCACAATCCTGTATGTTGCTGTTTTTCCCGACGACTATGCGATCCACATCTCCGCGAAGAACGGCGTTCTCCCAGATGCTAACCCCCTCTTCTACTGTTACATCCCCTACGATCACCGCGGTTGGTGCTATATACGCGGAAGGGTGAACCTTCGGAACTTTTTTCTCCTGCATATTTGGGGATAAAACCAAATGGTTCAAAATCCTTTCTGATGATTTAAGTTAAACGCTTCCGAGTAAAAATCAACAGCAAAATTTAATAACCTCCAAATTTCTGCGTTTGAGATGACCACCCCACTTATGCGACAGTATCACTCAATAAAGTCCAGATATAGAGATTCCATCCTATTTTTCAGAGTGGGTGATTTCTACGAAACATTTGAGGAAGATGCAAAAATAGTTTCTAGAGAACTAAAAATAGTTTTAACGGCCAGAGATGGCGTTCCTTTGGCTGGAATCCCCCATCATGCCCTCTACGCCTATGTGGGAAAATTACTTGATAAGGGCTATAAGGTGGCGATATGCGAGCAATTGGAGGATCCCAAGAAGGCCAAAGGCCTTGTTAAAAGAGGGGTTGTGAGGGTTCTCACGCCAGGAACCGTTTATGAGGAGGAGTTGGTGCGGGAAAAGATAACCAACTACCTATGCTCAGTATCCAAAAAAGGAGAAATTTACGCTTTAGCTTCCGCAGATATATCCACAGGAGAGTTTTTCGTGGAGGAATTTGTGGGTACGGATTCTCTTCAGCGTTTAGAGGGAGAACTGATAAGATTATCTCCAGCGGAGGTAATATGCGGTGATGAGGAAATTAAAAGAATTGTTGGTAAAGTTGTGAATGCATATGTACATCTACATTCTTATGGCGCTGAGGAGTGCATTGAAGCGGTGAAGAGCCATTTCGGAGTGGAGTTTTTAGAAGGTCTCGGCTTAAAAGAGGATTCTCCATCATCGTATGCCGTAGGAGCCATTTTAAAATATGTTGGAGAGGTTCATCCCAAATCCCTCGGAATGTTGAAAGAGTTAAGAAGTGTTAGAGATACAAACTATATGGTTCTGGATTCAACCACACTACGAAACCTTGAGATTTTCAGAAGTTTTCGTGGGGACAGGAAGGGCACCCTTTTAAGCGTTTTGGATAAGTGTACCACCACGCTCGGCTCAAGAACTCTGCAAAGGTTTCTGAGAAAGCCCCTGTTGGATACGGATGAAATTAATCGCAGACTTGATTGCGTGGAGGAACTGAGCAAGGATGTTTTTGCACGGAAGGAAATATCATCAATACTGAAAAGAGTGGTTGATGTTGAAAGGATCACATCAAGAATAATATGCGAAAACGCCAATCCAAAGGAGATAGTTGCTTTGGCGAGAACTCTTGAAAATCTTGAAAAACTTTCGGAAATACTTTCAAGGTTCAAAAGCGATATTTTGAAAGGTTTCTCAGAAGAACTCAAAAGCAATCGTTGGAAGGAAATAGCATCTTTTATAAGGAAAGCCGTAGAGGATGAGCCGGGGAGCGTGGGGGAAGGAAAAGTTATAAGGATTGGTTTCAACGAGGAGTTTGATAAGTACCGCGAAGCGTTGAGTGAGGGGAGAAGATGGATTGCAGAGATAGAGAAGAAGGAGAGGATACGCACCGGAATAAAGAGTTTGAAGGTAGGATACAACAGCGTAATAGGATACTACATAGAGGTTACAAAGCCGAATCTGCACAAAGTACCGAAAGATTACATAAGGAAGCAGACGCTTAAAAATTCAGAGAGGTACACAACAAGGGAGTTGCAGGAGAAAGAATATATGATCAAAAGTGCCGAGGAGAGAATAGGCGAATTGGAAAGGGAACTTTACCTGCAAGTGCTAAGGAGTTTGTCTAATTATTCTGATGATTTCAGGAGGTTGGGCGAAATACTTGGCGAAATAGATGTTTTCAACACATTCGCGGAGATTGCAGTGAAAAACAATTATACCCGTCCAATAGTGGATGAAAGTATGGTCATAGAGATGAAGGATGCACGCCACCCAGTAGTGGAAGAAATACAGGGAGATTTCGTTCCAAACGATGTTTATCTTGATGGCCATAGCCACAGGTTCATAATACTCACGGGCCCGAACATGGCTGGAAAAAGCACTTATATGAGACAGGTCGCCTTAATAACCGTAATGGCGCAGATGGGATGCTTCGTGCCAGCATCCTACGCAAGGATAGGTATGGTGGATAGGATATACACCCGTGTGGGTGCAATGGACGATATTGTGAGGGGACAGAGCACCTTTATGATGGAGATGGTTGAACTCGCAAATATACTCAATACTGCCACCCCACGATCCTTAATACTTCTGGACGAAATAGGAAGGGGAACGAGTACCTTTGATGGGCTTAGCATAGCATGGAGCGTAACTGAATACATTTACAACAGAATAAAAGCGAGAACCATATTCGCGACGCACTATCACCATCTGAGCGAGTTGGAGAACTTCTTTGATGGAATAAAGAATTACCATATTGAGGTGCGCGAAACTCCAGACGGTTTGGTTTTCGTTAGGAAGATAAAGAGGGGTGCGATGAACGAATCTTACGGGATAGAGGTTGCCAAACTGGCTGGATTGCCAAATGAGGTTGTTGAGAGAGCAAAAGAAATTCTTTCCCGTATAGAGGAGGAAAATGTTCTTGAAGTTAGAAAATCAAGCGGAAAGATGAAACAGATGGTCCTTTTCTCCTTTCAAGAGCATCCAGTACTTGAAGAACTTAAAAATATCAATGTGATGGAAATGACCCCCGTAGAAGCTCTGAACAAACTGTACGAATTACAGAGAAAGTTAGGAAAGTGACAAAATATATTGTGAATTTTTGCGAAAGATTTAAATACTCAGAAGCACATGTTTCTTTTGCCCGTAAGGGCAGGAGGTGACCAAACATGAAGGATGTGAGATATATAAGGAAGGAGAAGGGCGTAAGCCCTGTAATCGCTACCATCCTGATGGTGGCGATTACCGTCGTACTAGCGGCTACAGTGTACATAATGGTGAGTGGGTATATGACTGGAGTATCCACAACCAATGTACAGGTATCTTTCACAAAAGTGCAAAATTCTGAGTATAACTATACATTGAACATAGTCAAGATAACCGGTGCACCGAGTAAGGGAATACTATGGAAAGATATTACAATAAAATTGACCAATGGCACTGCAGTCATCTCGCAACAGGTAACTCTTAGCAGCGGGAAGTTCCATGCGGAATCAGGCGGAACAGTGGTCCATATTATAGATGGACCAACAAGTTCACCTGATGGAAAAATAGGTCCAGAGGATATAATATATGTTCAGGCTGGTTCGGGTGCAGAATTTCAATTACTTTATAAGGGATCAGTGATCGGTGATGTGCAGTTTCCATAAATAAATACAATAATAATTTTATTTTATTTTTTTTATTTTTGAATTGTTTTGTAATGTAAAGTTTGAATCACTCCTTCCAAGGTTGATGTGATAAATTAAAAGTCAGTAAAACTGTGGGCATGTTTCAGAATAAAAACACTTTCCATTTCATATTCTTCATCGCCAGAGTAAACTAAATAGAGATTTTCCACACCATATTTTTTTGAAAAATATTTAAGGGAATCAACTTCTCTGCGATAGTCTCTCCAGTAGAATTGGGCACTTGTTTCTGACCTTATGGGTTGGAATATGCCTGTGGCATAATTGGACGCGGTGTGAAAATAGAATTTTTCATTTTCAAAGCTTTTAAATAAATCATTTCCATCAGGCTATATGCGTATGATTTATGAGAAGGAGATAAGCACGAAAAGCATTGCTGTATCTCCCAGACCCGTGTGGAAATGTTTTACCTGTGAGTTTTACGGTAAAAGACCTTCCTGCCCTCCATATGCTCCCCACTGGAAAGAAGCGAAGGATTGGGTGAGAAGTTATAAAAAGGCATTGCTCATAAAATTTGAAGTGAATATGAAAAATTTTGATAATGAGAAAAGAGATGTACTCCTCTATCTTCTCCGTCGGGAGAAGGAGCTTTTCTCCGAATATCCATATGTTTTTGCTCTGTTTCCTGGAGCTTGTAATCTTTGCAATGATTGCGAATTTGAAAAGAGTGGAAGATGTCCATTGAGAGATAATGTGCGACCGTCAATAGATGCTGTGGGAATTGAAATTACCTCCATAACGGAAATAAATTACGATGAAAATGCGCTCTACGGATTGATATTTCTTGATTGATTAAAAGAGGTGTGTGAAAATGAAAATTGAGGAATTGAACAAACAGATAAAGGAATGTAAAAGATGCAGGTTGTATAAAACAAGAAGAAATGCGGTCTGTGGAGAGGGAAATCTAAATGCTAAAATAATGTTAGTTGCCCAAGCTCCAGGAGAGAAAGAAGATGAAGAGGGTAGAATGTTTGTTGGTCCTTCTGGGAAAGTATTGGACGAGCTATTGAGTAAAGCGGGAGTTAGCAGAGAGAAGATTTATATGACAAATCTAATTAAATGCATGCTTCCAAAATACAGAAAACCCAAGCAGGATGAAATTAAAGCCTGCAGTTATTACCTGAATGAAGAGATTAAATTGATAAATCCAGAAGTTTTGGCTCCCTTAGGTTATTATGCCACCCGTTGTATCTTTGAAGATTGTAAGTGGTATCCTGTGTGTCCGATGAGGAGATTTTATGAAGAAGGAAAGTTGGATAAAAAATGGATAGAATTGTACTGCAAGGGAGATTGGGAAAGTTGCGTTCGGTATCGGATGGAAGAAGAAGGCAAGTTTCATCCAGATTATATGCTTCCAGATGGAAGCTTAGATGAAAAATTGCGTAAGGAGATTAAACGGAATGATATGTAAGTCTTTTTTTCTGTATTTACTGTGAAGGAGGCTCTGCAGAAATCACGATAGAGAAATCGATGTCACAGTCATTTTCTTAACTTCATTTAACAATAGTATATAATACAGGAGGCTAGGCAAAGACTGAAATCGTAGAAGCACCCCCAAGATTTTATATTCTCTTTTTGGAGGAATGTTGAGATTTAGCTTTTGAACATATTCAAATAAATTTTACAGAGTCTTTTGACAAGGTTTTCAATATCCTCAATTTCCTTCTTGAATACTTTGACCTCCATGACGGAGGAAAACGGGAGAACTACCCATGAATCAATATAAGAATGTACAAAGGTGCTATACTCTTCATACTTCTTATTCAACTCGGTGATGTTACTCCACTTTTCAACAAGCATCAGGACTAAGTCATTAGTGGGGTATGGAGGAACGATAAAAGCCGATTCACTAGTTTTATTGATCTCCATAACTGCCCTTACGCCAACTTCTCCAAACGTTTCAGGATCAGACAGGCAAAGAATCTCTCCAATGTTCTCAAAATCTTTGCGGGCGTAGGGGATTATTTGTTGGGGAAGGAAATACCGTGGAACCTCCATTGGGAGAGATTCGCTGTTTATCCCTTCACCAAAGATAAAAGCAAACGAGGGGGTTGTTATTTCTGACATAAAAATACTCCAGAATTTATCTTTTCCAGGGAGGGTTGGATAAGTCTTTTTGAGTTTTTTATGAAGTTCATTTACTCTGTGTCGAGCAGTCTTAACATTGAGTATGAGGCTCTTATACTCTTCTCGCTCTCGTATCCACTCGTACCATTCTTTTGAGGCTATGAGAGCATAGTTGTCGTGAAGAAAGCCATATCTCCTATAGGCTTTGATTAGGAGATAATCACCAAAAAACGCCCAACTAAGGTTTTCTAGGAACTTACGGAGCTCCCTATAACAACTCGGGAAAAGACCATCCTTTGTCATCTGGTGAATAGTTTTCATAATTACTTTTGCCTCAAGGAGATAAGCCAACATTGCAGGGGGAACCCCTTCCTTCTTCGAAATTCGCCAAAGCATCTTTTGCATTGCACTAAGTGTGGTTTCAATTTCGCTTAATTTATTCTCAATAACCTCTATGTCCTGACTACATAGCATTCTGACTCTATTTTGCACTCTTTTGAAGTATTCATACTGTTTTTCTCCCCGTGGAAGCATTTCTATTAAGACTGGAAGCCGACTCGAAGAGATATACTGGTATTTCTCCCAGACTTGAGTATTTGGATCGCTAGAGAAGCTTTCTACAAATTCTATAAATTTATTCCACTTTACTAAAATTTTCAAGCCGTAGGGCTTTTTCATAAATTTGTTTGATTGTATCGAAAATTTCAACCAAGAAATGCCAAGCTCATTCAGTCTCTTATTTACCTCGTTTAGAAATATTTTTACCTTATTATAAAATTCATCCTTTGTTTGGGAGTTTTCACTAAAAAATCCAATTCTTTCAATTACTTGCCTAATAATTGTGTTTGGAAAGTCAACGTAAAGAGTTGAAGATTGACCCCGAAATAACTTGAAGTAAGGATCACTCCTAACCACTATGTTCCCAAAGAAAGGCCATGCATCTTTCATAGGTTTTCACCACTTAAGAATATGAATTTACTATTTAAATGATTTGCGCACTTCGAAACACGCTATATGGAGTTAAATTTCTCAGATGTAAGACTGCTTTCGATTAGTTATCCATCACCCATCCTTAGTTCTGTAAATAGCATGCCTCCCCTCTGTCTTATTTCTCCTTTCTTGTCTCTAAGATAATCTCTTGCTTCTCCCATATTTTAAGCAAATTCGTTTTGTGCACTTCATTTACAATCGTAAAGTATCGCTTAACGATAAAACTTAACGAATCGTGAAGTTATCATAAAGTTTAATAAATAATTAAGTATTTAATTACTCTTCCATCCTTTAGGATACTTTCCGCGGGGCATAACCACTCTATCCATTTTAATTGCTATTCCTTTATCGGCCATCATAATTTCCTCGCTCCTCATTTCCGCTCTCCCTATCCCGACAAGTTCATTTTTTAATGTATAAACAGCAACCAGATCTTTTCTTTTTATATTAGAAGAGATTTTGCATATTCCTCTTACATATAGCGGAGCCCCGTGGCATAAGGCATCCACGGCATAATCCTTCACATAAACCTTGGGCAAAAATTCAGCCAGTTCATCGGCGGGGCGGAGAACTTTTCTTATGTATTTTTCCTCACCATCCTCCTTCCAGAATATATATGCATCGCGTATATCTTGTAGGGTTGAGCATTTATCCTCGGCTATGTGGGCGGTTTTCGTCCTTCTTAATTCTTGCATGTGGGCACCTACACCCAATGCGAGACCTATATCTGTGCAGAGGGTTCTCATATAAGTACCTGCGGATACCTCTGCGCGGAAAAGCACGAAGGGCATATCTATTTCAATTATCTCAATTTTGTAAACCTTTCTTTTCCTCAATCTTCTTTTGACCGCGCTTCTAACCGGAGGAATCTGATATATAGTTCCCTCAAACTCCTTCATAATCTGTATGAGTTTTCTCTCATTCACAGTTTTGTGGATACGCATCAGACATACATATTCTTTGGAACTTCTGTGCAGTATATTAACTATTTTTGTTCCTCTGCTCAGCGCCACTGGCAGAACACCAGTTACCTTGGGGTCAAGGGTTCCAGCATGACCAGCCTTCTCTATTTGAAATATTTCCTTGACCCAAGCGCTCACCTGATGGCTTGTGGGACCCTTCGGCTTATCCACTATAACATATCCGAAATCTATCAATTCCTCTACACTCCTTTCTTCAGGATAGCTTCCGTACATAGATTCGCATTCTTCCCTCACCAGAAAATCTTCAGCCATTTTTCATATTCCTCCAGCGCCTTAGAGAAAACTTCCTCCTCACTCATATAATCGGTATAAAGAACCAAATCGTAAATTTCCCTATTCCTGTAATCCGCACCGTAGAGCATCTGATACCTTTTTACCTCAGATTCCTCCCTCTCAAGCATTTTCCTCATAATATCCTCTATTCTTCCACCATCCCTTTTCTGGATTCTTCTAGCCCTTTCTTCTGGCGAGGCATCCACATATATTTTAAATCCTTTTATTCCGTGCTTTTTCATGAGCCATCCGGATAGGCGGGAGTCCACAACAACCCTTAGATTCTTTGCCTCCTCCGCCAGATAGTTATCAAGTTTTATATCCACCTCGGGATGATCCTCAACATACTTTGAAAACTCCTCCAATGTCATATTCAGTTTGGCTGCTTCCCTACGAAAAATCTCTCCACCGCATACATATCTGTACTTTAAATTCTCAGCGAGTTTTCTTGCCAGCGTGGTTTTTCCACTACCCGGCGGACCACTCACCGCTATCCTCATTCTCCAACACCTTCTTGAGTTTGAGGTATCGCAGCACTGCGCCGATAACCAGAGATAACGGGATAGTAAACGACGAATATATGAGAATCCAGTTAGGAAGAATATTTACACCTCTCAAATCAACGAAGTTGCTCCAAGGTACCGCTATATACGGATAATTTACCTCTGCTGTCAAAAAATACCAGAGCCAAGCAAATATCCCCACAACAATAACCATAGTTATCATAGTTACTCTCATCTGCGATGTGGATTGCTTCATACTTCTCTGCGCAAATTCCATCTGTTTCTCCCTTATTTTGTTCATCTTTTCCTTATCTCCCTCCTTGAACGCTTCGCGGAGCATTTTTGAGATGTGCTTCGTATAATGCTGTGTCTCTGCCACATCTAAATAATCCGTTGTTAGATGACGGAGTATAACGGTGATGAGCGTAACGATTAAACCGCTGAACAGTAGAGTGAGAAGAGGAAAATTTCCATCAAAACCTATGATCGGTTCAAAAATCGCTCCTGCTCCTAAGGCAAGGAGGGTCCTTATACCTGGATCCATTATGAGAAAAAGAATCAGTAGCATTACGAGAAAAAATGTGAAAGGTGATGAGGTTTGCTTTCCGTCGGTCATATTACCCCCATCGCTTTTAGTATTTTGTTCGCAGCTTCTTCTGCCCTTCCCTCTTTATTCTCCACGAATATTATGTTCGCTCCCGTTATTACAGAGGCGGCCGCAGCTAGATATCTATTTATTTCCTGCTGTTCTTTTATTGCCCGAATTTCATCGGCATCCCTGATTCTATCCTCATCTCTCCCGCGACGGTCAGCAATTATTTCGGGCGGTGCCTCTATAACCACGATTAAATGCGGTCTTATTTCCGCGAGAATATGCTTAGGTAAACCGGGAAAATAGCCGTAAGGCGTTTTAATGCTGAGATGCGTATCTATGAGCGCACTACTCATTTCTCCTATTTTTTTGGCGGCGTTTCTCTGAAGTTCTCTTTGTACATCCATGGGAAGTTTTCTCATCTCGTCCCTGTGTGTGGCGAGACCTCTTTCCCTTGCTTCTTCAAACATAACAGTGCCAAAATTCACGATCGGATAAGATGATTTTTCAGCAACTATGTTCATAACAGTACTTTTTCCAACGCCAGGCACTCCACATACTATGACCCTCATAATCTCCTACCTCCGGTTTCAAAGAATTGTCTTATTACTGGATGCATCTCCATCAGTTGCTCTCTACCCATCGCTTCGTAGAATTGTATAAGTATGCCCACAGTGAGCAAAACTCCCGTTCCGGATGCGTTTCCCACGGTGCCTATAAGATCAGCTGTTGCCGCTAACGCTCCCACGGCTGCACCGCTGAATATGGTTATCGGAGGGATGTAACGGTTGAGTATCTTCTCAAGCACTCTCGGATCTCTTCTGAATCCGGGAATTTGCATTCCGCCACGCTGAATTTGTTCCGCAACTGCCCTAGCGTTCATGTTCGCTGTTTCTATCCAGAACTTCGCAAAGAGAACGCTGAAACCTACCATAAAAGCGAAATAGATAACCACATGGGCCAGATGCTGCCAGTATGTATGGATGTAGAATACATACGAACCGTACATATTGGGATTTATAAGGGGCAGAAGCCAACTTCCCAAGCCATTCACCCTGCTAACATAGTAAGCCAAACCTCCTATGGGTGTGTTCTGCTTTATTCCCCATTCCGCCGCCTGTTCCGCGGTAGGATATCTTCCGAGCCAAGGATTATGACCGAGAATGGGCACTTTACTTAATGTCGGATGGGACCAGAAGAGAAGAGTCCACATAGATATATTGGCGAGCAGAGCGGATGTGAGTATGACCGGTATGTTTGAACAGTACATCAATTTTATGGGGTATCTGCCTCTTGCACCCCTCGCTCTTTCGTGGGCAAGCGGTAGTTCAATCTTTGTACTCTCAGCGTACGCCACAACGAGGAATATTATTATTGTGCCTATGAGTGCAATAACGGGATTTGGGTTCGCAAACAGAATTCTCTCCAAAATACCTCCCCGCACCTCACCTGCGGATGAGTTCTGCAAGAGATATATTGTTTTCGGTATGGTTCCACTTGGCGGATTACTAACGCTGAGCGGTTCGTTGGGATTTACAGGGACCCAGTTGAAAGTTCCTGTGAATATTGCCTGAGAAACACCAGCCGCTATGAAAAGCGAAATTCCAGAACCTATTCCCCATTTTGATACCATCTCATCAAGAAGGAATACCAAATAAGAACCTGCAAACAGCTGGGCAACAATGATTGTATTTGCCAAAAGTGCTCCGTGTCCCGTAGCTTTATCAAGCATATCAACAAAACTATCAGATGGTTTTAAATATCCATAAACTTGGGGTATTGCTTCAACGAAAATCATAATAATTACGAGCAATTTTTGCGTTCCTTGGTACACAGCTCTATCCTCATCGTTTCCCAGATCAAGATTGAATATTTTTGCACCCACAAACAACTGCATTATGATACTCGCAGTAACTATCGGTCCTATACCGAGATGCATCAAAGAGCCCGAGGCCCCAGCCAATATCGCACGGAAACTCTCAAACACATCTATCACATTTTTCTTATCTAGCCCATATATGAAGACATTGGTCAATGACATATATATTATGAGGGCCAGTAGGGTCCACATCATCTTCTGGCGGAAGTGCACATGACCCTCTGGCTTCTTCACTATGGGTAACTTGGTGTACATGGGTCTTAAGCCATATAGTTTGCTCCCCTCTCCAGCATAAGTAGCAGCTAAAATGGCCATTCCCGCGAGAGGGAAAGTGAGCAGTATGAATATTGAGGTCATCAAATAATCTCCGTGAGCCCCCCATACATAATACGCGTAAATTATCAATGCCCACGGAATTATTATGTATATAGATTTGCTCCATCGCCTCTCCATCTCACTCATTTTCCACTAAACCTCCGCCCAAACTTTTCAGTTTTTCTATAGCCTTGGCGGAAGCATATTCAACTTTTATTTTCATCGGTCTTGTAATCCTACCATTGCCCAGAAGTTTGTTATAGCCCGCCGCCGTTAAATCAACGAAAATCTCACCATCCTCTTCCCTAGCGAATCCTTTCTCTATGAATTCGGGAAGTCTTTCCTCAATTTCCCTGAGATTTATGGCTTTTATCTCCTTCTTGGGATGATGAGAGGTAAAACCATAATTTCCCCAGTGGTCGGGCGCATATTTAACCATCCAGATATATCTGTGTTTACAGAGACCCGCCATACCCTTTCCGCCACGAAGACCCTTTCCTCTCCTTCCCTTCATTCCATGTCCGTGGCGGCGTAACCCTCTAAATTTTCTTGACCTTTTCTTTCCCATAATCACCACCTTCCGGGACCGAGCATTCTAAGTATGAGTTCATTAATCGCCTTCCCTCTATAGCCCAAAGCACCGCCCTCTTTGTATGATCTCTTGGTTTTTTCCCATCCGCCTATCGGAGGATGTAAACGGAACACGGGCTTAACGGAAGGCAAATCCTTGTACTGTATCTTTCCTTGGAGTAGGGCGTCTACGAATTCCTCAATACTCCCGAAGGCTGTATGCTCCTTTATATACTCATCGGTTATTTCTTTATCGCCGTAAAGACGACCCTTAACTTTTATGAGTTTTATCAAAGTGTCCCTCTCTATTTCTCCCCAAGTAACATAGTCCTTTACTTTTTGAAGCATTCCTTTGTAGGATGGGGTTGGCGGTACGAGAACGCAGTGATTTACGCGATGTAGCCTTAAAAGCTTCAGGGTATCCGCTATGTCCTTTCTTACGCCCACCCTTCCTCTAACTCTGATCACCGCGTACACCTTTAACACCTCCGTAGTAAAGGGGCAGAGGCAATCTGGGATTTATTCTCATCATGGATGTTTGCTTTAGAGCATCAAATACAGCCAGAGCATAGTTCACCGTGGTTTTTGTATGTCCTCTGGCGAAACCCCAAGCATCCTCTATCCCCGCTAAGCGGAGGAGAACCTTCGCTATATCTCCAACTGCTAAACCAACTCCGCGGGGAGCGGGTTTTAAAGTTACTCTAACACTTCCGCATTTTCCAACGACTTTGAACGGCAAGGTATGGGGCTTTCCGCATCCACATTCCCAGGAACCGCATCCTCTGGCTATCATTATTATGTTTAATTTTGCATTATCTATGGCCTTCCTTATTGTTGGGCCAACCTCTTTTCCCTTCGCCCTTCCCACACCTACTATTCCATCTTTGTTCCCGACAGCCACAGTTACTGAGAACTTCACCCTTCTTCCGCTGTCCGTCATTCTCTGAACCAAATTCACATCCAGAACTTCATCCTCCATCTCGGGGACGAGAATGTCCACTATTTCAACTTCTTTCAGCGGTAGATTGGAGCGAAGGGCATCCTCTATACTCGTTATTTTTCCTTCGTAGACCAACCTTCCCAGTTTGGTTTTTGGTTGCCAGTCTCCTTCCATCATTTCAACTCCTCCTTTATGTTGTTAAGAACCTTCTCAAATACCTCCGCGTATTTCTCATCTATGTGCTCTCCCCTTATTCTGGATTCGTCAGGAAGTATTTCTTCACTATGAGGTATATCCATTCCCGCATCAACCATTCCTTTCAGCGCGGCGAATACTTTTGCACCTTTGGTGGGGCGATGCAATCCTATATCCAGAACGGCGGAATCTATTCCCTTCTTCAGGGCTTTCAGACCCACAACATATCCCGTGAGATAAGCACTGGGCACATTGCCGTGGGGCAGATCCCACCCGAATTTCCTGAGTTGATCCGATGAAAAGTAAACAAGCGTTTTATCCCCCATTTCGTCGTATTCAACTATATGCACAATTATTCTGGTATTGGTTTTCCTCACAACCGCCCTGGGCAATCCCGAATACAGGAGTTTCAGCCTCTTCCTGTAATCGGTTTTACCTTCCCTTCTCCTACGGAATTTCACCTTGTATGTTGGGCCATGGGCCATACTCATTCCTCCTTAAGATAACCTTCCATTTTGAGATGGGTGAGCATATGGGATTTGCTCTTAAACACTCCGCCCTTCGCAAGACGATAGAATTTTCTGTATGTATGCCTGTCTATTTTACCGCTATCTCTCAATTCGCGCAATGTCCTCCTTATCGCCCTTATGTTCTTCATCCACCTCAGTTTGCGGGGATACCTAGCGTATTTAGCTCCCTTTCGCGACCCGGGCCCTTTTCTGCGGCCCTTCTCCTTCTGCCTTCTTATATAATTTGCTCTAGCCCGCGACTGACCTTTGACCGGCTTTTTCTGTATTATTCCTCTCTTTATGAGGTACCTTATATCGTCTTTCGTAACCGCCTCTGCAACATCCTCAAGCGAATTCGGATCTATCCACACGCGGTTTATTCCGCATTTGAGTATCTGGGCGGCCATCCTTCTTTGAGGTAGGAGATTCATCATCATCACCTCTTAACGGGGTTGAGAACCCTGATTCCCAACTCTTCGGCTTTTTTCTCTATTTCCAATCTCTTTCTCATTCCTACTGTAGACGCTATTCTTACGGCTTCCCTCTCCGGATTTATCTTCTCAAGTTCCTTCGGATTATGCACTAGAACTTCCCGAAAACCGGAGGGGTGGAGACCCCTTACCTTTTTAGGACCACGATACCCGGCATCTACCACAGGGATGCGATAACCTTTCTTCTCGCGGAGTTTGGAGTGCTTTCCTCGGGGTCTTCTCCACGATTCTCCCACTCTCTTATACCTGAACCACTCCTGTCTTCTGAACCACGGTCTTTTAAGATTCAGGCGGTTCCTTATTTTAAGGAGACGCTTTTCCTCCTCAGTCAATTTTGGCTTCATTTTAGTCCCACCCCTTTTTAACTATGTATATTCCATCTTGGAACACGCGAGGATCCCTATTCTTAATTCTCGTTGCCCTCTCTATGTTCGCCGCCGTTTGACCGCAATGTTCTATGTTTATTCCCGTGACTATAACCTCATTTCCCCTAACCTCAACCTTGGTATCTCCCACTATCTTTGCGTATCTGGGATGTTTCTCTCCAAGGAAGTTCTCTATAACCACCCTGTCTCCCTGAACCTTAACCTTCATCGGGAAGTGGGCGTAAACTATACGAAGGCGGTACTCAAATCCTTCCGTAACGCCCTTTATCATATTTTCTATATGCGCCCTCCATGTGCCCGCTAGGGCGTACTCCTTTCTTCTTGGCAAAGGACAATAAACCACAATCTTGCCATCCTCTATACTTACGGAAATTTTTTCGTGTATGAAATCCCTGCGCAGCTCTCCCTTCGGCCCTTTAACTATGAGGGTGAAACCTTCCTTTGTAACGCTCACGCCGTCCGGAATTTCTACCTCGTGTCTCACATAAGGTGCAACGGGCATTTCATATCACCTCAGTACACATAGGCAAGGAGTTTACCTCCTATGCCCAGTTCCTTCGCCTGTTTGTGTGTTATAACTCCCTTGCTCGTAGTGAGTATTATTATTCCAAAATCCTGTGCGGGAAGGTATCTTGCCTCGTACTTCTCCAAATTCACTCTTTTAACGGGGAATCTGGGTTTTATTGCTCCGCAATCATTTATGGTTGGAGCGAGTTTCACTATGAATTTCCCTCCCCTACCGTCTTCCTGATATTCAAACTCCTCTATGTATCCATGGTCTTGCATAATTTTGAGAACTCTCCCTATCAGTTTTGAGGCCGGCTTTATTGTTATTATTTTCTTGCCCGCTCTGGCGGCGTTCTTTATTGATGACATCGCATCACTGAGCACATCATGCTGCATTCTTCATCACCTCATGAATACTTTCTAAATCCCATTTCAAACGCGACCTCGCGGAAGCACTGCCTGCACAGGTGGAGGCCGTACCTCCTTATTATTCCTCTCTTCCTTCCGCATCTAACGCAACCCTTTCTCCTTCCGAACTCCTTTTTGGGTCTGAGGGCAACTTTTGCCATAATCACCACCTCACTCAAGTTCAAGAATTTCCAAATTGAATTTTTCTCTCATATAATTCATACACTCCTCTCTCGTGACCCTATGTCTCTTGGGTATCTTACCTCTCGCCCTTCTTCTCCTAGCCACGCGGTAACCACCTCTCCTCTTGAATACCACAGATATATCCATGCCGAATATTCCTATTTCAGGGTCGTACTTCACCCCTTCAAAATTCGTATGGTCCTTTATTCCGAAATTCAGGTTTCCTGTGGAATCAAAGGAATACGATGGAACCTTGAATTCCTTTACCCACAGAGCCCTCCTGAGGAAATCCTCCGCCTTCTTGCCCCGAAGTGTGACCTTAAGACCTATCGGCAGTTTCTTCCTTATATTGAACTCCCTAATCGTCTTTTTCGCCTTGGTGAATGTAACCTTTACATCTTTTCCCACCAGTATTTCAATCACCCTCGCTGCTTTGCGCAACTTCTCTCCGCTCTCGCCCACGCCCATATTTATCACGACTTTATCTATCACTATATCTCTCATCGGATTCTTCGCCTTCTCAGGATTCATAGACCTCCACCTCCGGCACTGTTATCTCGGGTCTTGCTATTCCAACCACGAATACATTTTCCTTTATCGTTTCAAAGCCCTCTTCAAATCTAACTATGTTCGGCTGCGGCCCCCTCGTAATTATGTAATCCTTTATATGACCGAGTTTTCCGCGGTGTTTTCCTCCAATAACCATGGCTATGCTTCCCTTCTCCAGAGGGAAGTGGTCAAGGATCTTCTGCGAAGGAATCTCTATCTTCAGAACATCGCCCGTCTTGTACTTGTTTTCGTCAAGAAGTATGTTCCTTCCGTCGTGAAGATTAAGTTGTATCCTCCCTCCCTTAACGCGGGTCTTATTCTCTATCCTCACCAGTTTCCAGTTCGCGTTTTCTTCGGGTATTTCTACCAAGCGGATGTTACCTTTAACATCGTAAAGAACGCGATAATGCTTGTTTATCTTGGGGAATGAAATTACATCCATAAATCCTATGGGAAAGCGATGATCCCTTACCACTCTCTGGTCAACGAGAACATCTCTGCGAGCAACTATTTTCTTCGCCTCCTTCGCCCTATCCGCAAATTTAAGTATATCTCTTATTGCGATAACCAACGGTATGCTCTTTTCCTTGGAATGCGGTCCGGGTATCGTGGTTGGAGCCCACTTCTTTTCCTTGCGCGGAATTTTTATTATTTTGGGCATTGCCAGTCTCTTGGTCCTAACCATCACTCACCACCCCTTTCCAGTATCTTCCTTCTCCTCTCGTCGCTGAGTTCCAGTTTGGTTATCATCACATTTGAAGGGTGAATCCACCTCTGCACGGATTTTCCATCAACCTTCCTTATAGTTACTCCTTCCACAGCGATTCTCATTCTTTTGTAATCAACCTCAACAACCTTGCCAACGAATCCCTTGTAGTTACCCCTCATAATCTTGACTACATCCCCCTTTCTAACAGGCAGCGACCTCCTTCCGTACTGCTCGCGAAGATCCTCGCTTAATGTGGCTGCCATCATCTTTCTTCTACGGTGGATTGGAGCGTTATACATTTTCTTTCTCTGTTTTCTCGGCTGTTTGCTAACAATTTTATCTGCCATTCAAATCACCTCACACTATCGTCGCGGCTATGGCCGCTATTCTGGGCCATCTTTCTGCCGCTTCCCTGGCAACCGGGCCTTTTATCTCGCTTCCTCTTGTCTCTCCGGTGGGTGTGGTTATAACGCAAGCGTTATCCTCAAATTGTACGGTGAGACCATCTGCCCTCTTATATGGGCGGCGTTGCCTAACGATTACCGCGGGCAACACCTTTTTTCTCATTTCGGGCGTTCCTTTCTTCACAGTTACTATCACCATATCCCCCACGCCAGCCGCAGGATAGCGTCGTTTGACTCCTTTGTAATTTACAACTGCTATTATCTCAACAACCTTCGCGCCCGTATTATCCACGCATTCCAGTTGCGCGCCCACCGGCAATCCGCGATAGTTTCTGCTCGCTATGCCCTTCAAATCATTCACCTCCCACCTTCTCTATCACAACGAAACTAACTGTTTTGGATAGAGGGCGGCACTCCATGATTTTGACTCTATCACCTACCTTCGCATCTATGCACGGCGGGTTATGCGCGTGAATTTTTGAAGTTCTTTTTTCATATCTCTCGTATTTTTTCAAGTAGTACAGGTATTCCCTCTTAACCGTAACAGTGCGGTTCATCTTATCGCTGATTACCACTCCCTCTATAATCTGTCCTCTAACCTTCAGATGTCCGTGAAACGGACAGTAGGGATCATCGCACTCCTTCTCCGGCGGCTTCACATCCACTCCTATATCTCTCAATTAAACCACCTCTTTCTCCACAGTTTTTTAGTCCTTTCGTGAGGGCGATAATTTATCATATCACCAGCCAACTTAACCTTACCTTCCGGTAGATGGAATTCAAACACGGTGCCTTTCTTCGCGATTATTTTCTCCCTTCCACCTTCCTCTATAACCAGAGTGTTCTTCGTTTCGTCAACCACAATTCCTTTCTTCCCGATATAATTTTTGTTTCTCGCCTCAACTATCCTAACCTTAAGGCCTATCAGTTCGTGGAGCGCAAGATTCCTCGCATTCCTTTTTGCTCTCATTTCTTCATCTCCTCTTCCATCTTTTCGTGCATTACCGTCAATACCCTAGCAATCTGCCTGCGCAGAGAGCGGAGTTTTCCCGGGCTTACGGGGGCACCTCCCATGGAGGCGACGCCCCTTTCGTGCATGAGTTCATTCCTCAACTCCTTCAGTTTGCTGTGCAGTTCCTCCATGCTCATCTCGCGTAGATCCTTCGCTTTCAACTCCTTGGGCATTGGCATTCACCTCCTTTTCTTCCTCCATAGATTCCTCGGATACTTCCTCAACCTTTTCCTCCTCTTTCTCCTCCTTCACAACGATGTTTATCTCATCGGGAAGTTTGACATCCGGCGGAAGTATTTTGATAGTGATTCCTATGACGCCGGGCTTCGTTTTCGCCACAGTTCTGCCAATCCTAACATATTCGGCGGGCTTTCCACAGTATTTTATTTTGCCCGCAAAGAATTTTTCGGTTCTCGCGCGATCACCAACAATCTTACCCGATATTATTATCTGCGCTCCTTTAGCGCCTGCTTCCATTATCCTTCTGAGTGTTGAGTGGCCTGCCCTTCTAAAATGCCAACCTCTTTCAAGTGCGAGGGCCAACTTTTCCGCCATTATTTGGGGATTTAGAGCGACATTCTCCGCCTCCTTAACTTCTATCTGCGGGTTATCCACGCCATAAACCTTTTCAAGCATGTCCGTGAGGTCCTTTATTTTAGCGCCTTTCCTTCCTATTATAAGGCCGGGACGCTCAACTTCAAGCACTATTCTCGTACCGAGTGGAGTTCTCTGTATGAGTAATCCTCCGAATCCGGCACTTTTCGCTTCCTCAACCAGTTTCTCCTTTATCAGTATTCTCCGCAGATTTTCCTTAACAAATTTTCTCTCATCCATGGCTCACTCCTCCTCTTCCATGAGGATAACTTGCAGATTCACGGTCTCGTGAAACCAAGGTGTTGATCGTCGATAAGCGCGGGGCATGTAATTCTTTATGGTTCTTCCCTTGTGCGTGGAGATGTGTATTATCCTCAACTTATCCACATCAAGATTTTTGTTTTTAGCATTCGCCTCTGCATTCTCCAGAACTTTAAGGAAGTATTTCGCCACCTTAATAGGATACCTCCCAGGCCCGATTCCTCGGCGATGGGATATGGAATCAAGGAATCTTCTGTAAGGAACCGCTCTCTTCTTCTTAATTACATCTTCCAGAAACTCCTTCGCCTCGTTCAACTTCATTCCTCTTATGGCGTTGGCTACCTCTATGCTCGCCTTTCTTGATATAGGCATCTCTCTGCCGATCGCCCTAGCAACCTTGTCTTCCATTTCTTCCGGAACCTTCATTGCATATTTTATCTTCTTCATACTTTCAACACCTCACTTCAGAGGCACATACTTGCTGCTTCTGGTCGCTCCCACGCCTGGGCCGGAGTGCTTAACTTCCTTGCGTGTGAGGGAGAACTCGCCCAGATAATGGCCTATCATCTCAGGCTTTATTTCAAACTCCACAAATTCCTTGCCGTTGTAAACCGCCACTCTCTTTCCAACGAATTGCGGGAGTATTATAACATCTCTGCGATGAGTTCTTATAACCTTACTTCCATCGGATTGCATCAGTTTTCTTATGAGTTTCATCTGCTCCTCGTTGAATCCTCTCTTTATTGTTCTTCTCTGCCTTGCCGGCAATAATTCTGCGAATTCCTCAAGAGACATTTGCTGCAGTTCCTCTATGCTATATCCCCTATATCTAAATTCCTTTGCCCTCTCAAGTATAAGTTTCCTAGTTTTCCTCCTCCTTCTTCTCGCCGCTTTTGCACTTCTTGCCAATCTCTTGGCCATTTAATCACCTCTTCTTTTTCTTCTTGGGAGCTATTCTACCAACCTTCCTACCGGGAGGTGCGCCCTTACTAACCGTGCTCGGCTTACCAACATGCTGGTGGCTACCACCACCATGGGGGTGGTCCACGGCGTTCATCGCAACTCCCCTAACCTTCGGCCATTTCTTGGCTTTGCTCCTCAGAGCATGGAATTTTTTGCCCGCTTTAAGGAAAGGCTTGTCCTTTCTCCCCTCACCTGCAACTATGCCAACTACGGCACGACACTTAGGGTCAAAATCCACAAATTGTCCCGATGGCAATTGTACCGTTGTCTTCTCACCATGGGATATTACCGTGGCGAAAGTTCCGGCGGAACGTACGAACTTTCCGCCATCACCCGGAATCTTCTCAATGTTGTATATCGGTACACCCTCCGGGATATAGCCGAGAGGCATTATGTTCCCCGGCTTTACAGGGATGTTCGTTCCTATCTGTATTTTTTGCCCAACAAACATTCCTGCGTGCGCTATCATATAAAATGTTTTGTTGTTTTCAAGCCTTATTTTTGCCACGGGCGCCGTTCTGCCCGGGTCGTGGCGTATTTCCTCAACCACGCCTACTCCTTCCCCAATACTCGGATGCCTTATATCCGCAACATACCTATGGCTTGGTGCTCTATAAACCGGGGAACCGTGACCGCGATTCTGGGAAATTATCCTTTTACCCATACATCACCACCTCAGAATATTCCGAGACGCATTCCAATCTCCTCGGCGCTGTATTCCTTCGCCAATTTAACGATTGCTTTCTTCCCGTGCTTGGTAATCATAGTGTTTACCTGAACTACCTTTACGCCAAATATCTTCTCCACCGCCTGCTTTATTTCCATTTTGTTCGCATCCTTTCTCACTATAAATGTGAGTTTGTTTTCCTTCTCTATCATTCGCAGAGTTTTTTCCGTCACCCACGGTTTTATTATCACTCCGTACTCATCGTGCACCTTCACATCTTCCACCCCCTTATCTCGTCAAGTGCTCCCTTACTTATGAGCATAAGCCTTCCCATATGGGTTCCCGGCGCCAGAACTTCGGCGTTGAGTTCTCTGGGAGTGAGAATATCCACGCCGGGCAGATTTCTCAATGCTCTCATAACATTTTCTTTATTTTTCACAACCACAAGAACGCTCTTCTTCCTCCTGTACCTCCTTCCTCTCGGCTTTCCTTTGCCCGCTCTGACCTTCCTTAGGGATGCTCGTAGAATATCATCGTACAAACCCAACTTCTTCATAATCTCTATACCTTCTTTCGTCTTCGCTATATTCTCAAATTCATCAACCACAACCACAGGTAGGGTCAAATCCTCCCGAAATATGTGTCCCCGCGCCTTAACCAACTCGGGATTCTTCGTGGCGGATAGAGCGATGAACTTCGCCAACTTTCTCTCCTTCTTATTCACTTTTCTATACCAGTTTCTCTGTGTCGTGGGGGCATGGGCTTTTCTTCCACCGACAACATTACCTATTATCACCGCCCTACTACCATCCGGTCTTCGGGGAACCCTTGCCACTCCATGGCCCGGCCCCCAGTTATGGCCTACTTGCCTCATACCCGCGCCTTCCTTAACTCCATAGGGCTGGCGGGCGTTGAACTGGAAAGCGCGAACCACCCTTCTTATTATGTCGGGACGATACGGATAGTTAAACACCTCGGGAAGTTCTTCCTCGCCGACGACATTGCCATCCAAATCATAGACATTTACCTTCAACTTTTACACCCCCTGCTTGCTCTCCCTTGAAATATACACTATGTTTATCATATCCTTCGTCCAGACATCCTCTCTCGGCCTTATGGCGTCGCGGAACCTTATTAGTCTCTTTGCAGGGCCGGGTACCGAGCCATGTATAAGAACATAAGGATTCACGACCTCTCCATAGTGCAAAAATCCACCCTTCGGCGTAATTTCCTCGGCGAGTTTCTTCTTACCATCCTCCTCCACAAAATCCACATATTTCAGAACGCGCTTGTTGAACTCCGTGCGCTGGTGGTAACCAGTCTGACCCGCCTGGGGCACGGTATAGCGGACCCAATCGGGACTCCAAGGACCGAGGGTTCCTATCATCCTGCGGTGCTTCCTGTTCTTGTGATGCAGGAGCTTAACTCCAAATCTCTTAACATGACCCTGGAAGCCGTGGCCTTTGGTAACCGCGATTACATCCACAAACTTACCTTCCTCTATGAAATCACTGAACTTGAACTCTCCGCCCAAATTCTTCTTCGCGAAATTTATCCTTTCCTCTATGCTCCCTCCACCAATCCTTATTTCCATCAACTCTGGCTTCTTCTTCGGTATACCTTTAACCAATTTAGGCTGAGTGTACATTATGAACCTTACCTCATCCACCTTCTCCATAGGTATTGATTCCCACTTCTTCTCCGGATCGTAATCCTCCGTAGGTAACTGTATCCTTCTGGAGAGTTCTTTGTCAAGTTTTTCGCGTGGAGCCCATACCTCTCCCAAACTCTTCAAGCCGTAGTGGGTTCTCGTGTAAAATCTCACCGCACCAACTTTCATCGGAGGAACCTCTATAACAGTTACGGGCACGAATATCTCCTGCTTAGCCGTTGTACTATGCTCCCTAGGGTCAATCATCAGAACATGAGTCATTCCCGCCTTGTAGCCGGCGAATCCCTGAATTCTGGGGCCTTCCTCGCACTCAGGCCATGACTTAATGTGGGGTACTTCACTTCTCGCTCTTACACGCGGATAATACGCCATAGAGCCACGTCTAGGTCGCGATGTTTTCGCCATTTTTTCACCTCCGGATCAGCCGTGACGCTTTTTTGCCCCCGCAGAATACAAGTTGCGGGGACAATACGGGCTTTGTGGAAGCCCTCTGCGTCTGGCTGACCTTTTTTTAGCGAGGAATGTTAGGAGGTATATAAAGTTAATCGGTGAGGTTTAAATAGGAGTGTGGCGCAACAGAATCGCAGGAGAAGATTATTGCGAGAGATAAAACTTAAATATGCAGAAATAATGAAGAGAAATATGGAGGTGATAATAGAAGAGGTAATGTGTGGAATTGCTTTGAGATGCACCTCAATTTTGATTAAAAGAACGATGGCGGAGATTATAAGGGTGTGATAATTATGAAAACCTCGGAGATAAATAAAAAGGAGAAGCCACTTTTTTCTGAAGTTTTTTACAGGAATGAGAAGAAACTTATAAAAAAGTATGTAAAAATAGTGAAAATAGAACTTTTAATAATATTTCTATTGCATTCTATAATATTGTGGCTTTATACTACTTCCATGTTAGAAGGTATTATTGACTTATTAACATGGTGCTTACGAATGTTAGGATCATTAATGTGGATTTTTTTATCTGGATGGATGGGATTAACTGCGTTAACACGCTCTTTGACATATATAGTTATATATAAAACAGGCATAGGAATAATAAGAGGCAATAAAGAAATAAAATTTATACCAAAGAATGATATTCAAAAACTAATAATTAATGTGAGGAAAAAGAGAATTGAAATATACCTTAGAAATGGAAAGGTTATCTATTCAAAACGGTTACATAGGCGTGAGATAGAGTATTATATTTTATACTATGACCAATTTGAGCGCTTCAAGAAGGCCATGAAGGAGATTGGTGTTGAGTATGAAATCATATATGCGTAGGGCGGAAAATGAGCGGGTGGGTTCAAAAAACAGGAAAATATTATACAAAATCAAAATATTGGTTCATGATATGTTTGGCGTTAATGTATGCTCTTATGATTATTGCTTATATTGTGCTTATGGTATTTAGTAGCTGTGATTAAGTTTTATGGGGTTAGTATAGAGGTTATAGGCGGGGAATATGGGATAATCTGGAAATAGAGAAGTTTATATATTGGATATCTTCATACTACCAGAGGAGGAATCCCATGAACAGGAAAGTTTATTCTCCTCCGGGCGAGAGGTTTAACATTCAACGCTATAGAACAAAATCTTATTCTCAGATATTGTTCTTTTTTGCAATTCTTCCTGGACTTTTACTTGCTGACATTATTATTATATTTATTCTTCACCCAACTATAGGGAAAAAACTCTATTCTGGAACTTGGACAATAATAGGCGCAAATATTCTTGGAATCTTAAGTATGCTTCTCATTTCTACAGGAATACCATTTATTATAAGGGTAGGTAATGACTCAATAACGGTAATAGGATTTCCATATAAGTATATAATCAGAAAAGAGGATATTGAAAGCGTAATCTTACTTACAGGCGGTTTTTGTATAAAGCCAAGAAGTGGAATAAAATACACCCTTCTTCTCGGATGTAGAGATTACCCCGGCTACAAATATATATTGATATTGCCATCTCAAAAAACATACGAGGCGTATATTGAAATAGCCAATATGTTTCTGCCTCTAATTTCGCGGGTGGATATAATCTGGGAAAATGTTCCCGAAAAATATAAACCCCAAGTTATAGAGCTAGTAAATAAGTGGAGGGAGATGAAAGGTTATTAACAACAATACAAACCATTTCATTTCTTTTTCTCTCTTACTTTCCTCAGAATAACATCCACCAGATAATCTACATTTTTGCCCGTAAGAGCGGAAATCTTTATGTTGTTTGTTGGTCTTTCAACCACATCTGCCTTGTTCTCAACCACAAGAAATTCTTTGTCAGGAAACATTTTTTTCAGCGAGAGCAAAAGAGATTCCTGTGCTTCCAGCGAATACCCGCATTGTTCCGTGGGATCTAAGAGAAAAATTATTAAATCAGCGAGGTGTCTTAGCGCTAATAATGCCTGCTTTTCCATATCCTTCATCTTTTCCGGTGGGCGATCAAGGATTCCCGGGGTATCCACAATAACTATCCTTCCACCATCATAATCCATATGACCCACAATTATCCCTTTCGTCGTGAATGGATACGAGGCTATTTCTGGCTCAGCTGTGGATATCCTACGGACAAGCATTGATTTGCCAACGTTTGGGTACCCGGCAAGAACCACACAGAAATCATCGGGATTCACAGATGGAAGTTTTCTCAATTTCTCTCTGGCATTTATCAAAAATAACAGGGAATCCTCTATCTCATCAAGTATGGATGCAACCCTACCATAAAACTCTCTCCGTAGGGAATATATTTCCTTCTCACTTTCAGCGCCCTTGATCCTGTTTTTGTATTTCTCCCAGAGACCTTCAATTTTCCCGCGAGCCCAGTTAATTTCAGATAGGGCCTTTTTGTAGGGGGAGATTCCAACAACTATGTCCAGCAGTTCCCGGTAAAATGGATGTATTCTATTTACATAGGGCCATTTATCCACGATGCTAAGATTTTTCAGAACAATGTCCCGCACGGCGGTTATCTTCGCTATGTTCAAACTCTTGTATCTCTTAAGAGGGTCCTTTATTCCTTTCACCGTTATCTTTGAAGCCCTTTTAAACGCCTGGTCCACTATTTCCTCCGATGTAGCCACATGAGGCAATTTTTCAAACATCCAGTGGTCTAAAAGAAGGAAGTTCATAAATGTTGGCATTTTCTGATTTTGCGATTTCTCTCCCCAAACTTTATATTCATAATTGTATTCTGGCGGTTTATGAAGGAAGGAGACATAGTACGAGTGGATTACGAGGTATGGATTAAGGATACGGGCGAACTTTACGATACCACTATTGAGGATGTGGCCAAGGAGCATGGAATATACGATCCGAGCAAAAAGTACAGGTCTGTGGTTGTAATAGTTGGGGAGAGCGATTTGCTGGACGATGTTGAAAATGCCATAAAAAATGGGAATGTTGGAGATGAGATTGAAGTGGAACTCCCTCCCGAAAAGGCGTATGGTCCCAGGGACCCAAAACTCATAAGAGTTCACTCTTACCGCGAGCTCGCGAGACTTGATATAGAGCCCGAGGTGGGCAAGGAAGTTTATATTCGGGGCATGATGGGTAAAATCATATCCGTTACGCCGGGCAGGGTTCTGGTGGATTATAATCACCCGCTAGCCGGAAAAACCGTAAAATACAAACTGTACATAAGGGAGGTCGCAGAGGAACCCCTAGCAAAAGTTAAAGCAATAATAGATATGCATTACGCGGATGCCGAAAATTTTGAAATAAATGTTGAGGGGGAAGAGATAACGATTAAGGTTGAAGGCAAGGCAAAATTTGACCCTAACTGGGCCATGGCGAAGCCGAAGATAATAAGGGATCTAAGAAAGTATGTTGGAAACTTAACAATAAGATTTGTGGAAGAGTATCCGAAGCGGGAGGAGGTAGAAGAGGAAAAACCCGAGGAGAAAGGCGAAGAAAAAGAGGAAAAGGAAGAAAAATCAGAGGGCGTATCTGAGGATAGCACCGATACCATTGAAGGCGCGGAGGAATAATTTACCCTCCTCGCTCTCACTACTTATAAGCCTAACCTCACCTCCCTTTTCCTTCACCATTTCCGCGTATTTTTCAATTATATCTTCTTTGGATACAACATCCATGGGAACATTGCACTTCTCGCATATTCTATCCTCCACCTCGCTCAATGTTTCCTCGTATTCTTGCGAACAAACCGGGCATCTATACTTTACTTTTATTTTACGCAGCGAATCGGAAAGGAGGAGGGTATCCACAGCTCCCCTTTCAATTGCGTCCACTACTTCCCTCTCCCCATATATTGCCTTGCCAGTATCCTTTTTGATTTCGCCCAAAAAGCGGTTAACAACCTCCTTCTCCTTAGCTATCTTCATATCTTTTAAACGCTGAGAGGCTTTTTCCACAAGTTCCCTTAGCCCGAATTCATCCGTATATCCAACATCTATTATATCCAATACTTTCTTGCGAATTTCATGGTGGAGATAATCCTTTTTCATGAACTGGTCCTTGGTACCACCGGGACCTCCGACAAACACGCCTTTCAAATTCTCCTCAGAGAGGAATACTTCGCTGGCTATCTCCCCCACCTTTTTGAAGAATTCGTGGGCCGCAAGTTCTATTAGACGCTCAAACCTTCTGGCCGATTGGCCTCCCTGCTGGTGCTTGCTGGGGACCATGGAACGGAGGTGTTTGACCACCTCTATTCTCGTGCCCCTGAGAATACCTATCGTTGCCTCTTTTCTATCAATAACCAGAAGGCCGTAAACATCTTTTTCCGTGAGCATGTGTTTCAGGGGTTCCAAGAAGAATGTGGAATCGCATCTATATATGAAGGATGGCACTGCCTCGGGGGGTTCAAGAACATAGGAAACCATCTCCGTCTGATCCCCTCTTTTCTGAACATGTCCGGTGAATATAACCAAGCCGTTCTCCGGCGGTTTTTTGAAATATTTCAACTTGCTCATTATGCTTTCAAGAGCCGAGAGAACATTTTTTCTTGTGCTCTTGCTCTTTATATTGCTCGCGGTACTATATTCCTCTCTAAGATAAGCCATTACATCGCTTATCTGCCTGTCCGGAGGGATGTAAAGAGAGATGAGCTGAGTTCCTCTACCCTGATACTTCGCCAATTCCTCCAGCATGCGTCGGAACTCGTACCTCTTCATATCATCGTCCATCTCTCCCACATTAACCACCATATTTTTTAAGTTTAAGGCCATTATCCTTCATATGAAAGTAATTTCGCTGGGCGGTTCGCTTATATGGAAGCGTGGGGCCATAAGAACTGCTTATATAAAAGAATTTCACAACATTGTGAGGGAGTATTCCAGAAAGGATAAGATATGCGTTGTGGTGGGCGGCGGTGAAATCGCCAGGAAGTATGTTCAGGTTGGTAGAAAACTCGGTCTTGACGAATTCCTGCTTGATTACCTCGGGATAATGGCCACAAGAATTAATGCTTCCCTATTCATCTCCGAAGATTCTTATCCTAATGTGCCATTAAATGTGGTGGAAGCCGTCAAGGCGTTGGCTACCCACAACCTTGTTTTCATGGGAGGTACGGAGCCCGGCCACACCACGGATGCCGTGGCCTTAATGGTGGCTGAGAGAACAAAATGTAAGGAGGTAATAAATCTTAGCAATGTGGACGGCATCTACGATAAAGATCCCAGAAAACACAGGGATGTCAAACTAATTGAAAAAATATCTTACGATAGGGCATTGAAAATGGCGTTGGAATCTTATAAGGGGGCTTCAACGAATTTCGTCATGGATCCTTTAGCGATAAAAATTGCGGCCAGGAGCAAAATAGTTATAAAAATCCTCAACGGAAATGACTTGGAGAATTTCAAGAAGGCGCTGGAGGGAAAGAAATTCTATGGAACGACCATTCGTTGAGTTCAAATTTTCACTTTGGGTATTCTCGTTGGCTCTTCTTTTCCTCTTCTGGGCTTTTATGATAATTCTCGCCCCGTTGGTTGAGCCCCCAAATACGATATATCTCGGAGATGACGGAAAAACGGTAATTATGGACCACGGCAAGGAAATTTCCAAGATGAAAACGAACCTAGCGAGAATTACCTACAAAATAGGGGATTTCATATGTCATCAGCACGCATCTCGCTCGTTCTTCATTAACGGAAATCAGATGCCCGTTTGCTCAAGATGTACAGCGATTTTCGTGACATTCGCCATTACCCTCCTAATATACTCTTTTATGTCGTTTAGAATTCCCGAAATTGTGTATATCGTTTTGCTTATTCCTCTTATGGTGGATGGAGGAGTACAACTTTTAACTCCCTACGAAAGTACAAATCTGATAAGAGCAATAACCGGCGCTATGACGGGTTTCGGCTCCGCGGCGATATTCGCGGTAGTTCTAAAAGATCTGGGATGATTACACGCTGACTATCTCATAATCAACATCGTAGCCGTAAGTGGTTATCTCCCTTATTATATGGGAGAGGTAATCCTTAGAGACGAGCAAAAGAGGATTCATCCCTTTTAAGGCACATTCAACACACATAATTGCGGGGGCGAACTCCACGAATCTATCTATACCTATTTTCTCAAGAGTTACCACAGCCACCGAGCCATAGGCTGCGTATATATCAAATCCCTCAGCGATTAAATTCTCAATCTTCCGATAATTCACAGCCCTGCTACCACCCTCCGATATGGAAGGCAGAACGCAAATCTTTATCCTGCCTCTATCTATCTTTAATATTCCCCTGAGAGATGTTACACCAACATCCTCCCCCTTTCTCGCGGAATTAATCGCTATTCCCATGGAATCCTCTTCGCCCTTCCTAGCCATAACCCTGCCTTTACGCATGAAAAGACCGACCTCATCTCCCTCCTCTATATCTTCCGCGGCTATTGCGTCAACTATCCTTATCATCTGTAACCTTTTGTTTGCCTCCTTAAGAAAAGAATCCATACTTTTCACACTTTTTTCAATAAAATCCACACCTTCCATTGTTATCTTCATATCTTTGGTTATCAGACCTTCCTCAACCATCTCTCTCACATAATCCGATACGCCCTGTATAGTTATTCCTATAGCGTCGGCAATTTCCTTTAATTTTCGCGCACCCTTTACTATCTCCAGAAGAATAAGGGTTTTCGTTATCCGTTTTTTATCCCTCACAGCTTCGTAAACCTCGTGCTCAACCATAAAACGCAAAATAATTTATTGGATATTAGTTTTTTGTCGTTTTTACAAGTAGCTGGAAAATAGTTGATAATAAATTTTAATGAGCAACGACCTTAACCTTCTTGGATAGATGTTCCATAACTACATCGTAAAAATGTTTCCAATTTTTTATTAAATTTTTATTCACTTTTATTACTTTTCCTTCTTTCGTAACTATTTCAACGAACAAATTGAAGTTTTCGGGTGAATTGTTCAGCCTAATTTCTGCTATATCTTTATATGAAATATATATCCTTCCTATGCTTCCCGGAACTGCAATGCCTTTTTCTCCTATTATCACTTCAAGGGTTATCGCCCTGTAACCCATCAAAGAACCCATTGCTCCATAAGTAATACCCATACCGGCAAATAAAGGATCTCCACCGATAAGTATAGCCAAAATACCCAAACTTATTCCGATTATTCCCATAACAAAACCTATACTTCCAAGTAACCTTCCGCGTTCGTCTTTTCCAGCAGTACTTCTGTAAAGTACCTTACCCATGTCCTTCACAGGAGAAACCTCCGAACCCGCTACTCTTATATATACTTGAGATTTAATGGTTTCGGAGCGGGGGTTGCCGAGTCAGGTCAAAGGCGCGGGATTTAGGGTCCCGTCCCGTAGGGGTTCGAGGGTTCAAATCCCTCCCCCCGCACTTTTTGCACAAAAATATTCTGCCATTTTAGTAATGATATTCTCCATACTGAAAATTTCCTTGCCCATTATAGGAAAGTTTAAATATCATAATGTAATGAGAGTTTATGGTTAGTATATATGAAAATTTAGTGAGGGAATACCTTGAGCTTATTGGAAAATACATTGTAAAAGTTGATGTTAAATTCTTAAAAAGAGTTGAAAAGGGTTCTGGCTGGTCTGATATAGATATTGTAGCTATCAAAATAGATGAAAACGGTAAAATTTCCGAATGTATAATAGGAGAAGTTAAATCATATGATATTTCAAGAAAGGATGTAGATGAAATAGCACAACAATTTAAAAATAAGGATTTTCAGAAATGTTTGGAAAATATGAATATAAAAAGTAAAACTTGCAGAAAACTAAGAAAAGTTATTTATTGTTGGAATTTAACGGATAATACTCGTAAATATGCCGAAAGTAAAGGTTTTGAAGTTAAATGTTTTTGGGAAATAGTAAATGAGCTTGCAGATTTTATTAGAGAAAAGTATGATCGCAAATATAGATGGTTTTATCACGAAAATTATCCATGTACAACATTAATTCAAATGATCAAACACTTTCAGGAGATAAATAAACTAAAGCTTGACTAATCTGCATTAATGAAAAAATTTAATATTTTGTGTACACTTATCTATTTTTATGGGAGTGTATGAAGATTTCATAAACATAGGGGCAGAAATAATATGTTGTAGGAAGAACTGTCCGAACATCATAAACAAACCCGAGAAGGGAATAATCCCTAGGGTATTCATTTTAGATAAAATAGAGTATGTGAATGATTCTAAAGAATTCGTTGAAAAATTAAAGAATGCAAGTGATGAGATAAGGCTAGGTATTTTTGGAATTAATCCAGGTCATATACTGCCATTTGAAAACAAGTTTTATCTTCACATACTTGATAAGTATAATATTAAACATCCAACAGAGAATGATATTAATGACAAATGTAAATTAGCTTTTGAAGAAATATACACTCTATGGCTCAGCACATACTTTGAAAAACTCAACAAAAAGTATGAAAACATCCTTAGCTATTTCCACAATACAAAAAGTTTTCTGAATCAGACGTATAAATATCTTGGACTTCAGAAAGATGATCTTATCCTATGGACTGAGGTTGTGTATTGTGAATACGAAGAAGATTATCAGAATTCTAAAGCCAATAAGAAATCGTTATCTGTAGACAGTACTGAATGTATAAACAAGTTTATGGGTAAAGTTCTGAATTTGATTAAGGGAGATATTATATTATGTCTTGGAAAGGCATCATATAACAATATGATAAAACTTGCTAGTGATTCTAAATATGAAAAGTTATTGAAAGATAAGAAGATTCTTGGAATATACCATCCAAGTGGATATAGAGGGTGGAAACAGAAATACTTCAAAGATGATAAAGATAAACATATCAATCCCTCATATATAAGAGAGATTAAAGAATTTATTAGGGAAGATAAAAATACTTGCTGGTTAGGTTAATACCTGTTTTCACAGCGCTGTCGGATAATTCGGACTTTCCGCGATTATCGTTATATCGTGGGGATGGCTTTCCTTCAAACCGACGGATGTTATTTTTATGAATTTTCCTTTTCTGCGGAGTTCCTCTATGTTTTTCGCTCCCACATAGCCCATTCCCGAGCGAAGACCTCCAACGAGATTGTAGAGAACTTCCTCCACCTTTCCTTTGTAGGGCACTGCACCTTCCACACCTTCCGGAACGAATTTTGTTGCTCCTATCTTTCCGTATCTGTCCGATATACCTTTCTGAATTGCGCCGAGGGAACCCATTCCACGGTAAAGTTTAAACTTTCTTCCCCCGATGATAAGTTCTTTTCCAGGGGATTCCTCCGTGCCTGCTAACAAACTTCCGAGCATGACAGTATGGGCGCCGGCGGCGATTGCCTTCACTATATCTCCCGAGTATCTTATTCCTCCATCCGCTATCACAGGTATATTATGTTCTTCGGCAACATCCGCTACCTCCGCTATAGCCGTGAGTTGCGGAATCCCTATTCCAGCCACTATCCTCGTTGTACATATAGAGCCTGGTCCTATTCCAACTCGTAAGGCATCAATATCTAGGGATATGATATCCTCTGCCGCCTCTGCCGTAGCTATGTTTCCCGCAACTATATCCACATCTATCTTAGAGCGCATTTTTTTAATGCTGTTCATAACATTTACATTATGAGCATGGGCAGTATCAACCACGAGAAAATCCGCGCCCGCCCTCTCAAGGGCTAAAGCGCGCTCTATATCATAGGGTCCAACGGCGGCGCCGACCATCAACCGACCTTCGGAATCGCGGGAAGCGTTGGGATACTTTTCCCTCTTCATCAAATCCTTGAAGGTTATCAATCCTATGAGTTTGCCGGATGAATCCACCACCGGCAATTTTTCTATACGGTTCTCGTGCATTATTATTTTTGCTTCTTCAACACTTATATTTTCCGGGGCGGTCACAACATCTTTGCTCATTAGTTCACGAACTTCCACACTTCCTCCTCTGTAAAATCTCAAATCCCTTATTGTTATTATTCCAACGAGTTTTCCGTCATCATCTATCACGGGTAAACCCGTTATGCCATATACATCCATAATCTGAAGCGCCTCGGAAACAGGAGTATGAGGATGCACGGTGTACACATCCCTTATTATGAAACTCTCCTCCCTTTTAACCCTCTTAACCATAGAAACCTGTTCCTCCACGGTTAGATTTCTGTGTATTACTCCTATGGCCCCGAACCTCGCCATGGCTATGGCCATTTCATCTTCTGTTACAGTATCCATGGGCGAACTAACGATAGGTACTTTTATCTCTATATTTCTTGTAAGTTTGCTTGTAACATCCACATCGCGCGGCTCAACTTCACTCCTCTGCGGAATGAGTAAAACATCATCAAAAGTCAGGGCCTCCGGCGCCTCATGTATCTTCTCGCGGAACATAGTGGGTAAATGAGGTGTAGGTTTTAAGCATTTTGGAAGAGAACTTTTCATGTGAGTGTGCGAGGTATCAGCGTTCTCATTCCTTCTATGTTCGCGAAGTCTCACAGGCGCGGATTTCTCGCCCCATGCTATCCACCTAATTTCACTCTACGGGCTCAAATATTATCTTTCCTTCTCTCTCCTTGAAAGTTATGTTGAATTTGTCAAATATATCTAACCTACCGAGTAGAGGTGGTGCCTCTTCAATCAGCGCCCACGCTATCCTCGGCTCTAACTCTATATCGCCAATACGCATTTTTACTCTTCTTATTTCTACTGGTATTGCAATGCCTCTCACACCTTTTAGTTCTTCAATTTTTCCTTCCCCAACTCTCAAACCCAGATAAAGTCCAAATGAATAGGGTATAAGTGTTATGTCTGCTCCTGAATCAATGTACGGATGAAATTCAACCCAAGTTCCGTTTACCTTCTGAATATCAACATCTGCTACAGGTCTAAAGGTAACTCCAAATATACCTCTTTCTTTGCGATATTTAAATACGATCATAGGATTTCACCTCTTATAGAATTAGGGTATCTCCTTCAGGAACTTTGGCTAATGCTATCTTCTTGTTTGGATATTTTCGCTCCGCTTCTCTGCCTACCTCGTCCGCTCTATCTCCGCTCGCAACTACCTTTCCATCCACTATCGCAATCCACTTTCCCGCATATTCGCTTAAATCCGCATTTATATAGAACTCGTAGTTCTTATCCTTGATCTCCTCTACTTCCTCGCTCATATTTAATCATATTGCATCGCTATATATAAACCTCTCTATCTCCATATTATCTCGTATTCCGCACCTATAATCTCTATACCAACCCCATAAAACTTAATCGCTGATACTAACCATCATACGCGCAGTATAAGCAATAATCATAACCGCATACATTAACGCCAAACATATCATGAACCAATATTTTGAATCCTTATAGGATTTTCCTGTTTGTTTGGATTTGTATGAATACAAACCCCAAAGTGATAACTCACCCATCATAAAAACGGGCAGAGACATAATAATATTTGAGAGGTATTCTATAATTAGAAGTAAAAGAGTTAAATAAAACAACCAGAGAGCTGATACAAAAAATTCAAAATCATCAACTGATTGATCCTCTTTTTTCATAGGTGCATCACCTCCACTAATATTTGAATTATATATGTGGAAATATGATGAGAAGATAAGTTTAAAGAAAGAACAATAAGTCGTAAAGGGATGTGCGAACAGAGTAAAGTTATCAATTTCATGTATTTCATAAGTTCAAGCACAGGTGATTTCCTCACAAGCAACTTCCATATCCTCTCCATAATCGTCGTTTCCATATTTATCTTATCACCTAACAGATATTTAAATTTTCCTCCAAATTTCAAATACGCTCTGAAAGAAGTTAAATTCTAAATATTTTAGGTCAATCACCTCTATGTGAATGCACGAGAATATTACAACGCCATTGCTCGCGGCTACGATGAACTTTACGGCGAGGAGCAAATCAAAAAATTGGAATTTGCATTAAATAGAGGACTCTCTTTTTCGGGTAAAAGGGTGATAGATGTGGGGTGTGGAACAGGAATAATTACCGAAAGAATAGTTGCGTTAGGTGCCGTGGAGGTCGTAGGAATAGATATCGCGGAAAAAATGATAGAAATAGCGAGAGAAAGAGTTCCAAGTGCCGAATTCATAGTGAGCGATGCTCTGAACATCCCTTACTCCAACTGCTATTTTGATCTGTGCGTTTCGTTTACAGTTATGCAGGACATTCCGAAAAGCCTGTGGAAGAGTTTCGTGGATGAATGTATAAGAGTTTCAGAGGAGGCATGGATTTCAATATTGAAAAGAAACAAGGAAGCGAAAGAAATTTTTGAAATAATTGGTAGAGTGCCACTTCAATTTTGGGAAGAGGAAAAGGGGACTATTATGGTTTTTAAAAATTCCTGTTGAGTATTTTCAATTCTCCTCCCTCCCCACGTACGAGAATCTTTAACTTTTTAGCCCCCGTTCGCCTACAGATTTTTATCGCGGTAGAAATACACATTTTTTCGTCCCTCCCCCAGCAAAACGCCGTTTTTACATCTCTCCCAACAAGGGCTACAATACCACATTCCGTTTCATAAACATCCGCCTCCGGCATTAAGGAAAAAGTTCTCCGGACCACGGAATCCCACACATTTTTTGAGGACTGATACCTTCCAACGATAAGGGGAAGATATTTTACCACCGAATAATCTTTGTTTTCAAGCGCGGTCAATTTTTCGCTATTTTTTGAATGCCAATTTTGAGGAGTAACTATAATTTTTTTCCACTCCTCGTAAATTCTGAAGCCCATTTTTTCATAAAATCCCATTGAATTTTTTGATGGAACCACTGTCAGAGTATCTGCATCGTTGGATTTTGCATACTCTACAACCTCATTTATCAATTTCCTCCCAACACCAATTCCCTGATACTTTGGATGGACATATAAAACCGATATGTGTACATTGTAGCCGTAGGGCTCTGGCTCTTCCCCAGCGACAACCTCAACTTCTCCCAAAATTTCTCCCTCCTCGGCCACATAAATTTCCCATCCGTACTTCAATGCGCTTTCTATATGCTCTTTGCATAAATTCTCATTGACCCAGGGCCCTCCTTCTCTCCAAGATGTTGTTTTATCCACAGCCCTGTGCAGTTTGGATATTCCCGTGCAATCATCTATATTCGCGTGCCTTATTTTCACGGTTAACCCATATAAATAGCAGGTAAAAACTTTTTACCTATCAACGATAACCCCAAAGTATGAAAGAGAAAATCCTGAGAAATATCGTGGAGGTAATAACCGAACGAGAGCTAGATTTCCTGCTATCATCGGGGAAAAAATTGAAAGCGTATATTGGGTTTGAGCCTTCGGGTTTTGTCCATCTTGGTACGGGAGTTCTATGGCCCCTCAAACTCAGGGATTTGGAGGAGTGTGGAATACACACCGTAGTTCTTCTTGCCGATTGGCATGCGTACATTAACGACAAACTTGGAGGGGATTTGGAGAAGATAAAGATTTGCGGCGAGTATATGAGGGAATGTTTTAGGGCTATGGGAACAAATGCACAATTCATCTTCGCATCGGAAATTGTAGGGGATAAAGACTACTGGGAGAAGGTTATAAGGGTCGCCAAAAAAACCACGCTACGGAGAGCGAAGAGAGCCATGACCATAATGGGCAGAAGGGAAGATGAGGCTGAACTTGATTCCTCCAAAATAATATATCCCTTCATGCAGGTGGCCGATATATTTCATCTGGATGTGGATATCGCTCTGGGAGGTATGGATCAGAGACACGCGCATATGCTCGCAAGGGATGTTGCGGAGAAGTTAAAATATAGAAAGGTTGTCGCCCTACACGGTCCCCTCCTCACTGGCCTTCAAGGCGGTGGCAGGATGGATCCTGTGGAGGCGAAGATGAGCAAGAGCAAGCCGAAATTCACAATATTCGTCCACGATTCCGAGGAGGAAATAAGAAAGAAGGTAAGAAAAGCGTATTGTCCAGAAGGAGTTGTTGAGGGAAATCCCATCCTGGACATAGTTAGATACATAATATTTCCATATTACACGGATAAATTCGTTGTGGAGAGAGACGAGAAGTATGGAGGAGATGTAGAATTTAATAGTTATGAGGAACTTGAAAATGCCTTTGCGAACAGGGAAATTCATCCCCTGGATCTCAAGAACTCTGTAGCAAACTATCTTATAAATATTCTCTCTCCAATCAGGAAAAAGATGGAAAACAATCCTCTTCTTGAGGAGATGATGAAAATTGCAGGTGAGATGAAATGAGGGATGCAAAGGAGGTCAAAGATTTATATATTACGGATAGTGTTAAAGAAATCTTTGAATCTTTAGCCAATGTTGGCGGCTTCCAAGCATCTCATCTTCACAGAGCTTATGAAATTATGAAAGAGTTCCTTGCAAGGGATGATTGCACAAAATTTCTGAGTTTTCCAGCATGTATAGTGGCTACGGGAGTGAGAGGTATTTTGAAGGAATTCATCAAGAGAAAGATGTTTGATGTGATAATCACCACTTGTGGAAGTATAGACCACGATATAGCGAGAAGTTTATCAAAGTATTACTGTGGGAGTTTTGATATGGATGACACCTCCCTCAGAAGGGAAGGTATACACAGATTGGGGAATGTTCTCGTTCCTCGTGAGAACTACGGAAGCATGGTGGAAAAATTTATGCAGGAAATTCTCCCAGAACTTTATAACAAGAAAAAAGTTTGGGGAGTAAGAGAGATAGTGCGGGAAATCGGCAAGAAACTTCCTGAAGATTCAATCCTACACTGGGCTTATAGAAATGATATACCCGTATATGTACCGGGATACACCGACGGTGCCTTCGGTTCGCAGTTATGGAGTTTCTACGAAATACATCGCGATTTTGTGGTTAATTCCCTTCTGGACGAGCACGAACTTGCGGATATTGTTATAAGTGCAAATTGCACGGCCGCACTCATAATAGGTGGAGGAATTTCCAAGCATCACACAATATGGTGGAATCAGTTTAGAGATGGTTTGGATTATGCGGTATATATAACAACCGCGCCGGAATGGGATGGCTCGCTCAGCGGAGCGAGAATGCGCGAAGCAATCTCCTGGCACAAACTCAAAGAAAAAGCGAAATATGTAACTCTTTATTCCGACGCAACTGTTGTTCTTCCATTCCTAGCATCTGCGCTTCTGGGGGATTGAGCATGCTTGAAGATTACGCGAGGAAAATAGAGAAAATAACAGAAGAAGTTACGGGATTTAAAGTAAAAGCAGAGGTTATACTCTCGGAACATGGGGATATTACAGTAAAGACCTTCAATTTGGCCAAGGAGTTAAGAAAAAGTCCTGCAGAAATCGCTTCGGAAATCGCGGAAAAATTGAAAGAAGTGAAAATAGAGGAAATATCAGAAATAAGGAATGTGGGAGCATACATAAATTTCTTTATCTCTCCGAAGCATCTGGCTAAGAATCTATACAAAAACTTCAGAAAGAGTTTTCCAAGGAGAGAAGAGAAAGTTCTTATAGAACATACAAGCGCAAATCCAACCGGCCCCATACATATCGGAAGAGCGAGAAATCCAATAATTGGAGATACCATAGCGAGATTATTGAAACTCCTGGGATATGAAACCACTGTTGAGTACTATGTTAACGATATGGGAAAGCAGGTTGCTATGCTTTTGGCCGCAATTAAGAAAAAAGGCGCAGAAAATATGAGCATAGATGATTACACAAAACTTTATCAGGAAGCATACAGGAACGAAAAGGAATATGGCGAGGAAGCAACAAAAATAATGAGGGATTTGGAAAAGTGCGATGTAAATGCTAGAAAATTTTCCAGACAGCACATAGAAATAATAATGGGAGAGATAGCAAAGACTCTTCAAAAAATTGGTGTATCATATGACTCTTTCGTTTATGAGAGTGACATACTATGCCAAAATTACGATTCCGAAGTCCTTAGAAAATTGAAAGATATTATGAAAGTTGATGAGAATGGAGCAAAGTATGTAGAGGTTGATGGAGAAAGAGTTTATCTGTTTCGCGGTGATGGCACCTCGCTATATTTCCTTCGCGATATTCTCTACCACGCGTATAAAGCAAAAAGATGTGATAGAATGATAAATGTTCTGGGAGAGGACCACAAATCTTACGGAAAAAATCTTAACAGAATTCTGAGAGATATTTTGGCAAGAGAGGTGGAAATAGTTTACTATTCGTTCGTTAGCCTTCCGGAAGGAAAGATGAGTACCCGCGCTGGAAGGGTAGTTTATCTCAGAGATGTTCTTAAAGAAGCCTTTGAAAGAAGTATGAAGGAGATAGAGAAAAGGTATCCCGAGGAAAAAGAGGATTGGAAAAAATATGTTGCGGAAAAAATAGCATACTCCGCAGTAAGATTTAATATACTTAAGGTTCAGGTATCAAAACCTGTAGTTTTTAGATGGGAAGACGCCTTAAATTTTGAAGGAGAAAGTGCACCATACATTATGTATTCCTACGCTCGGGCATCCAGTATACTCAGAAAAATAGGAAACTTCAACGAAAAACCTCCTTTAAATCTAAACGATGTGAGCGAGATAAAACTTATAAAAACACTGGCGAGATTTAGGGATGTTGTTGAAAAAACCTCAATGGATTTAGAAGTGCACAGGATAGCCAGATACGCGATAGAACTCGCCGATACTTTCAATGACTTCTACCGCGACTGTCCTGTTATAAAAGCGGAGGAAGATAAGAGGGATGAAAGAGCCACATTGGTATTAATCTTCAAAGAAATTATGGGAAAAACTATGGAAATATTAGGAATAGAAAAATTGGAAAGAATGTAATTACTCTTTTTCCTCTTTCTTCTTTTCTTTCTTCTTCTCCTTCTTCTTGCGCTTCTCCTTCTTCTCTTCTTTCTTCCTCTCCTTCAGTTTCTTGGCAGCCACCGCAATAATTATGACTACTATCACCGCAGTGAGCACAATTCCGGCGTTCTTAACCTGGTTCGGCTCCACTTTCACTTTCTCAGTGTAAACGTTATCATCGGTATATATTGATGGTTCATCTTCGCAGGTTATGTTTATCTTCAGAGTGTAACTACCAGCTGCGTCGGGCGTCCAGGTGATTGTTATATTCCTAGTGTCATCCGGGGCAATTCTCAAATTGTATGGCTTGTGGTCCACAACGATCTTTTCATTCGCATAGAGCGTAACTGTAAACTTCGTCACATTGACTTTGCCGTTGTTCTTCAGCGTAATTTTTATCTTGGCTGGACTTCCCTCAACTATATCCTTGGGTATTGTGACATTGACTATGGTTATGTCAGGCCTAACAGGATTGACATGGAAGGATATGTTCTTTATTGCGTGGTTTCCGTCCATGTCTGTGACATTGAGTATTATATAGTATAGACCGTATGTGAGGAACTTAATTTTCAGGAAATTATCCGTTAGGGAGCCATTGAGAATTTCGTAATCCTCGCCCTCCAAGGCTTCTCCGCCCTCGCTCTTCTTTATGGTCCAGTTGTAAGAGGATATATTTCCGTCTTCGGGGTCTGTAGTGTTCTTGGCATCTAAATATACAATGCCTCCCTCATCAACTTCCGTAACTTCCTTCCAAGATTCGTTGAATATCTTAACTTTGATTTCCGGTGGTGTGGTATCCTTTATCTTCGCCTTTATTGATATTTCTATTGTATTGTTCACAACATCTCTGATTGTTACATTTATCCAAACTGTTTCGTTTCCTCTTGTTGGCTTGTCAAATGCGTATGTTTTATTTATCTCAGTACTCTTAGTTCCATTGAAATCCCACTCCACAAGCACATTGCTCTTGCTCTCCGTGCCGTTGTAGGTGTCCTCGGTGGATGAGGCGTTGTAAAGCAATTGTGCCGATTCATTTATCGTGATTATATCTGGTAAGGTGACATTTACATATCTGCCCTCGGGATTTATCGGTATTTCTTTTGTAGTATTGTTGTATGTATAAATTAACTTCTCACCGGTAATGTTCAATTCTATATTCAAAATGCTCTCTTCGCCTTCCGTCATATTTATTTTGGCAGTAGGCACATATCCATCGGCATAGACCGTTATGTTGGTTTTGTTCACATTGCTTCCAACATCTTTTACCTCCACAACGATCGTGTATCTTCCGGTGGTAAAGTTATATGTTAGATTACATCCATCGCTTCCAACTCCCTGATGTATTGTATTGCCATCCAAAATCCAAGTGAATGTTGCGTTCTGCCAGTCACTCATATTCCTCACATTGTCCATGTAAGCGGCAGATACATTGATGCTCACATTGGTGTACGCGGGCACGAGCACTGTGAAGTTTTCTTCGGAGGCATTAAGTATATATCTATCCTGCTCAAAGGACATATTCTTCCAGTATAAGGTGACCGTACTATCGCTCAGAGTTATGCTCGGCTCCACCCTCTCTTTGAGAACTATTGTATAATAACCATCATCATCGGCATCGTTTATAGTTATTGTGTTTATGTATCCATCTATTTTTAGCGATGGTATTTCGTTGCTCCTCTCATACTTGGAAGGTATGTAAATTCTGTATGTGTAATTCCTGAATCCGCCGTAGTTCACATCCTTGAAAACATACAGATTTATAGGTATTCCACCATCTTTAAGGAGCTTATCAACATCAACATCATCGCAATAGTACTTTGCGTGAGTTTTCAATGAAAAACCTGTATAAACTAGGCTGAAATCTTCCACATATTTTTCTTGGAGAGTATAGTTGTAATCTCCAATCTTCAATTTCGGAATGTATGGTATGCTGTTGTTGAACCACTCTTTAAGTTTAGTGGCATTATCGTATCCGGCGAATTTCAACTGGTAGTAGAGAATGCCGAAATTCTCATAGCCCATAGAATCAATTATGGAATAGTTGTTGATCCACATAGTTTTGTTTATCCACACCGTTTTGAAATCCTCTGAGAAAGTTATCTTGTAGGTTATTGGATTATTTGCTTTATAAAGAGTTATTGGATAGAACTGACTGACGGATGATGTTAGCCATTTCATATATCTACCGTATCCATCTGCGGTAACAATCATTTTTAAGCCTATGCCAGGCGGGACGAAGAAGTCAAAGGTACCGCCACCAAATTTCATAACTTTGTATATTGAACCATCTCCCTTAACAAGGGTTATCCTTATAGTATCGTTTATGTAATTGCCTTCGGCGTCTTCAACCGTACCATACACATGTCTATAGCCTTTTAGATCTACGGATACACTCTGATTAGTTGGTAAATCTATCTGGGAAGTATCTATCTTTGTATGGAAAACCTTCTCCGTTCCTCCTTCCTCGTATGATACATCCACATATAGATCCAGCTTAGGAACATTGAGTGTAATAGTCCCATTCTCATTGGTTGTACCGCTGGCCACAAGAAGACCGAAGGATGTGTAAACTTTGACAGTTGCGTAAGGCTTTATCACCGAATTTGACATATCTTCGTAAACAGTGAGGTTCAAAGTGTGGTTGAGGACATATCTGGTTATATTCACATACTGTATGCTATCGCCCGAAGAGTCCAAACTAACCTCAACACTCTTGCCTTCGTAAGCGTATCTATCTCCGAGGACCTTGCTAACTATTTTTACTACATAATTCCCATACGGAACATCATCAAATGTTACCGTTGGTTTGGAAACCACGGGCCCCATAACAACTTGACCATCATAATTGTAAAGGTAAGCCTCAATATTGGAGAGAAGACCATTATCATTGGGATTCTCGTAGTCCACATATTTCAAAACAAAGCTTATGGTCCCCGTATTCGCCGATACAGCACTGGAAACCACACTAAATATGGCAAGCACTAGAAGCGCCACGGCCAGCACACTCGTAATACCTCTTATATTATTTCTTCTATTGCCTGCGTCTTCCATAGTTTTTCCCTCCGTAAAGGCTAAGGGAGATTAGCTTTCTATTTAAATACTTTTTGTCGCCCAGTCAAGCTCATCAAAAATCTTTATATAGTATTTTAACATAAACATACCTTGAAATGAAAGTATGGGAACGAATTGTTTTGCATCTTGCACAGTATGAAGAGTATAAAGAGGAGTTTATGGTACCTTACGAACTCACGCAGGATGGTATAGCAAAAGCGGTGGGCATCCAGAGGTCTCATGTTCCTATGTACATCAAAAAATTGATAAATCGTGGTTTGGTTTTTGAGAGAAAAGCGCATATAATAAATGGGCAGCGCAGAAGAAAGGTATATTTTCTTACAGAGATGGGACTTAAATGTGCTGAAGGTCTTGATGCTGAGAGGAAGGAAACGAAAAGAATATCCCGCGGATTCATATACAGTATAAACGATTCCGAGTTTTTCCGTCTGCTCAAAAGTTTCAACAATTTAATAATAATAACTAACTATCCTTCAATAATACTCAAAGAGGTACATAATATAAGGGCAAAAATATACAAACCACCACCGGATAAAAACATAATTTCTTTCATACAGGAAATCGTAAAAAGGAACGCAGGAAGCGTTATAGTGGTGGATGATTTTGACGATGTTGTGGCGGAAGAAGGATATGTTAGGATATATGGAGAGATAGATATACTGCACAAACTAATAGTGGGAACTTCCTCTGTGCTTATTCTTGTAACAGGATTCGCCCTCAAACGGTATCCCAAACTTTTTAGAGATATAGTAAAAGTAGCTCCAGAAATAGATGAGGAATTTTATGACAGAGAAGAAGAATTGGAGAGTTTATCCACGCTTATAACCTCAGGTAAAAAAGTATTTGTTTGCGGTCCCGCCGGAATTGGAAAAACCACACTAGTTAAGAAAACTCTTGAGAAAATTATGGCAGATTCCGTGCAGTGGGTGGAATGCCTAGAAGAGATGAAACCTGAAGACTTGAGTGAGATAATAAATATACCTCATAACATAATAGTGTTTGATAATGTTGAGAGGCTTTCAGATGATGCTAAAAGGTACCTGTATGATAGAGTTTACAATCATAAAAAGGCATGTATTCTCATAAGCAGAGACTCCCCTCCCAAAAATTTCGTTTCTATAACGCTTGGCGGTCTGCCGCTACACGCGGTAAAGAAAATGTTCAGAAACAGAATTCAGGCGGAATATTTCCATAAAATAACAGGAGGAAATCCTCTCTATCTCAAACTCATAAGAAGATATGGAGGTCAGGAGATCAGAGGTATGTACGAGTATTTGGACAGAGAAATTTATTCTAAACTAACGGATGATGAGAGAATATGCATGAAAATCCTGGCTTTAGCCGAACAACCTCTGTCGGGGGAGATTCTGGAGAATCTTGGTTTAATCCAATCTGTTAAAAGATTGGAGGAAAAGGTTCTTGTCAACAAAGAGAAAGATTCCTATTACATTCACGATTTCATTAAGGATTTCTTTATGAAAAAGATGGATGGGAGGGAGATTGGGGAACTTTCCGAAATGCTCGGAAAAGCCGCCGAGAATTACGAGGATTACACCCTCGCTATAAAGATGTATATAAAATCTGGAAAGTTTGAGAGAGCCCTGTCTGTTATAGGAAGGAACATAGAGATCGTTGACCAGAAAGCCCTTACGATAAAGCTTCTCCTAGACAAAATAGGAAAGTATGAAACAAGTGAAGAGGTCTATGAAGCTTTCCAGATAATAAAAGCCTACACATATTACCGCCTTGGAAAGTGGGATGAAGCGCTAAAAATGGTGGAAAAATATGAAGAATCAAATAATGAGAGAGTTAGAGAACTCGCAAGAAAAATAAAGGCGTATATGCTCGTAGAAATGGGTGAGGTTAATTCCGCATTAAAATTGATAAAGAAAATGAGTGGCAATTTTTGTAAGAAATGTTTGTACGCTTACTGTTACAGAAAAATGGGACTCTACGATCAAGCGGAAAAACTTTTGAAAGAACTTATAAAGGATACTCAGAACAAAAGTTATCTTCTGAGATTATACATGGAACTCGCCAGCTTATACATAAATCTGGAAAAGTTCAACACATCCTTAGAGTATTTTGCTAAGGCCAAGAACCTCATTTTGAAACTAAAAGATTTATATGGATATGCCAGAATTTCTCACGATATAGGTAATCTATATAGGGCGATGGGCGAGTTGAAAAATTCCGCAAAATATTTAGAAGAGGCGAGAGCAATATTCAAAAAACTCGGAAATCATAGAGAATACGCATGGGCAACCATAAGCGCTGCGGAAACCTATGTTTCAATGAATATCTTTGAAAGGGCAGAAAAATACCTGAACAGAGCAACGGAAATTCTGCGTGGAATGGACGATACGCTAGGTCTTGCGATGGCTCACAGAGTTTATGGAATACTTTATAGGCATTTGAAAGAATGGGATAAATCCATATATAACCTTATGCTGTCTTTAAAATACATAGAGAATTTGGGACTTCCAGAACATCAAGCCCACATACTCTTTGAATTAGGATTAACTTACAGAGAGTTGGGCGATGAAAACAATGCCAAAAAGATGCTTGAGAGTTCTTTGAGCAAATTCAGAGAGGTTGGCACCGAATTTGCGTACTATCGTATGCTTTATTTGGCTAGCGTTCCACAGACGCCAACATTTTATTAGGCGCCGAACATCTCCGCATATCCCGCGTAGTTCAGAGCGAGATTCATTATATCCCTTCCTCTTATTCGTAGTGATCCTTTTATCACGGAGATTTCATCAAATTTTTCAACTCCCTCTCTTCTGAGACCTTCCCCATGTATTAGTATAGGCACGGGATCTCCCGTATGGTCTTTGAAATTGCAGGGAGTAGTATGGTCCGCAGTAAATATAAAGAGTATATCTTCACCATCAATATATCTCAAACCTCTATCAATATTCTCAAGAACCCACACCTTTTTCTCCGGATTTCCGTCGTGTCCCGCAAGATCTGGCGCTTTGTAATTCACCAGAACTAAATCGTATCCATTTTTAAGCAGTTCCAAGGCTTTTTTTATCTTTCCTTCATAATCGGTATCGTAACTTCCTGTGGCTGTGGGAAGGTCCGCGCAGTACATCCCGGCGAGGCGACATATTCCTTTCACCAGAGGGATGCCAACAACACTCGCTGCCTTTATCCCGTACTTCTCATCCACACTTTTTAGTTCCGGAACTACCCCTGCACCCCGAGGAAGAAGTATGTTCGCGGGAAGCAATCCTCTGGATATCCTCTCTTTGTTTATCGGATGCTCAC
>CAYVVU010000001.1:0-14519 GCA_964455305.1 uncultured Thermoplasmata archaeon | reverse complement strand
ATGAAAAGTAAACTTATCGGCTAGTTGAGAGTTTCATTGATATTGGTCTTATGTGTTCTTGCCTTGCAATTACTTTCTTGTACTTTTTGCCATCTCTAACAAGAATTACGTAGCTTCTGCCTCTTTTTTCAATTATTTCACCCACTTTTCCATGAAACCTTTTAAATGGCATTCCTCGATGTATGCTTGGGTCTATTTTTATGATGACTTTTTCCCCTATCTTATGTGGGTCGGCATCGCTGACATAAGGGCTTAGATTCTCACCCCTCATAACCAAGGCGGCGCGATGTTCCACCCCAGGCTTTACGAAAAACTTTACGCCATCTATCTCCATTCCGTTTATCTCTCTGATCAGTTCTTCGGTTCCCTCCTTTATTCTTCCGGCCCTCCTGTCTTTAACGATCAATTTCTCGTCCACAGTCGCAAAATTACATCTGAAGGCTATGTCTCCGGGCTTTAGTTCCATGCCAAGACCCGCCGCTTCAAACGGCCCCCTTCCCGTGTAAACTTCAAATGGGTCGTAGCCTAGGATGGACAGATGCGAGGTATCGCTCCCCGGCCTTATGCCCGGAGCGATGGGGTCCATTAGCCCAACCATGGAATCTTTAACTACGGAGTTCACAAATTCCATCTTCGCATACTGCAGTGGAGTTTTCCCTCCGAGTTCATCCGCCGGCCGGTCTGCCATTCCGTCTCCTATAACTAGCAGAATTTTCATAGAGGAGAGATAGGCGATGAAGCACTTAAATTTTTTCCATCATTTTAAGTTTATTCAGAGAAGCCTCACTCATACAAGGCCCTACCTTACAAACTCCCTTCCTTTCATTTTCATACCTATCCACCCAAAATCATGCTTCTTTTGATGTTTAAACGATGGTTCTCATTCTTTATGTTTTTGTTTTTAATTTCCTTCTAATCAATGCATATAGAATGACAATAACTATGACTGCAATCAACACAACATAAGTTATATAATACTCCCAAGTTATGATGCCATACATCAAAATGACCTTATAAATATCGTTGGGCATATTTAAATACGCAACAGATGGATAATAACCATCTTTCTTTACTACAACTTTATACATTTTATAGTGGATGAGCGTATCGTTTCTGTTGATGCAATATGTTAAAATACGATACTTAAGACGTGAGACCGACATATAATATCTAAACTCAACATGCTGATGAGGACTTTTATTAAGAGGAATAATTTCTATACTCACATTTGTCAATGGCTGAAGCGTATTGGCATCCTTTATATTAACATATACATCATAATAAATTCCGAACTCCATATTTGTATTATTTTTGAAAGAGCAATCAGTAAGATTCTCCCAACTCCAAGGAATTTTTTTGCCTTTATTTTTAAAATTAAACCAGAAAGTTCCAGATACATAAATTTTAATGAAATTATTTTTGCGGGCGTGCATAATGTTATTCTCTATACAAATATATGCTTTTTTAAAGCTCTCTTCATATCTCAAAAAAATAAACATCCTAATTTCTTTATTTTTGCTGTTATTTCGTTCATCAGTGAATGTTATTGTGTTATTTACAAAATATAGATGAAAACTCCCATACGCAGGTGGTGACATATCTGATTCATTGACTATTGCAAGTACCATAGAAAGTCCGACGTCTTTAAATGTACAATTTACAATATTACAGTAGTGTGGACCACACAAAATTTCAGACACAGATAATGTAGTGTTTTGAATTCTTATATAGTCGCACACCACATGCAGATCACAGAAAGTAAAAGTACTACCGATTATTTTTGTTATTTTGCCGTCGACATAAGCTATAAGTCTACTAATATAAGAATTTATAACATATAATTTATTTAAATATAGTTCATGCCCTAAGATATCAGATTTATTTGCCCTTTCTTCAACAACAAGTGTTGAATTTATTATTTTTAATGTGTTAAAATCACTACTACCATATTTTTTTATAAAAACTGTTGCATTTATGATTGTTACATTCTCGTATCTATCCCACTCACCAAAGGACTCAAAATAGTATGTTCCATTGCTAATTAATAGGTCTCTTTCCCACGGATATTTGAAATTACCTTCCTGCCTAATAACACCTATATTATTCACCGACGCCCCTATATCAGGGAGGAAAAGGGACTGAGCAGAACCGCTGAGCATAATTATAATAACAAACATCCCTGCCCACAGGAATATACGATTGCACATGCTGATTCACCTCTATCGTGATTTGTGAAAACATGTCAATGATGTTACTTAAAATTTTCGCAGAAATTGAAAGACGAATTGTTTAAATAATCATAGTCATACGGATTTCTATGATTACCAGAGCAATTGATGTTGAGATGAAGGAATCTTATCTTGATTACGCGATGAGCGTTATAGTTGGTAGGGCCATTCCAGATGTGCGGGATGGCCTGAAGCCCGTTCAAAGAAGAATTCTTTACGGAATGTTTGAACTTGGTTTGACTCACGATAAACCCCATAAAAAATCCGCGAGGATAGTGGGAGAGGTTATGGGTAAGTACCATCCACACGGAGATGCGCCCATATACGATGCGCTTGTCAGAATGGCACAGGATTTTTCAATGAGATATCCTCTGGTGGATGGTCAGGGAAATTTCGGAAGTATAGATGGAGACCCTGCCGCGGCCATGAGGTACACAGAAGCCCGATTGAGCAGGGTTGCGGAGGAGATGCTTGAGGGAATAAGGGAAGATACTGTGGACTTTCAGCCGAATTTTGATGGTACAGTTCAGGAGCCTGTGGTTCTACCCTCCAAATTTCCCAATCTCCTAGTTAACGGCTCTTCGGGCATCGCGGTTGGCATGGCCACGAATTTACCGCCGCACAATCTTAACGAAATCGTGGATGCGATAAAGTATTACATAAAAAATCCGAACTGTAGTGTTGAAGACCTTATGGAATTTGTAAAAGGCCCGGATTTTCCCACAGGAGGAATAATATGTGGTATAGACGGCATTGTGGAGGCATATAAAAAAGGCAGAGGGATAATAAAGATAAGGGCCACCGCTGAGATTGTTGAGAGGGGAAAGAGAAAGGAGATAATAATAAAGGATGTTCCTTATGAGGTTAAAAAATCGCATATACTTGAGAAAATAGCGCAACTTGTAAGGGATAAAAGGATTGATGGAATAACTGATCTCAGGGATGAATCCGACAGGGAGGGAATAAGGGTAGTTATAAAACTGAGGCCCGATGTTAACGCAGAGGTCATACTAAATCAACTATACGAATCTACCCCTCTTGAAAGTACCTACAGCATAATAAATCTCGTTCTGGTTGATGGTGCTCCCAAACTCTTGAATCTTAAGGAACTCATAGAGCAATATGTCAGACATCGCTTAGAAGTTATTACACGCCAAGCCGAGCACAGGTTGCGCAAAGCGGAGGATAGGGAGCATGTTCTTTCAGGATTACTTAAAGCGCTAAAATACATTGATGAAATCATTACTCTGATAAAATCCTCGGAAAATGTGGAGGAGGCAAAGCAAAAATTGATTGATAGGTTCAAGTTCACGGAGCGTCAAGCGAAGGTAATACTGGAAATGCAGTTGCAGAGACTGACGAGATTGGAAGGAGACAAACTGAAAAAAGAGTATGATGAAATTATCCAAAAAATAAGGGAACTCAGGGAATTATTAGCCAGCGAGGAACTCAAACTCAAAAGGATTTCTGAGGAATTAGACGAAATCAAAAAGAAATATGGAGATGAAAGAAGAACAAAGATAGAGGAAACTTACGAGAAGAGGAAAAAGGAGGATTTGATTCCGAGGGAGAAGAACATAGTTGTTCTTTCACGCGACGGTTACATAAAGAGGATTTCTCCAGAGGAGTTCCGGGCGCAGCGTCGCGGAGGTGAAGGAATACATGGCACTCCAGACCTTCAGGATTTCGTGGAGATTAACAGTCATGACTTACTTTTGCTTTTCACAAATACTGGCAGGGTATTTTCCATAAAAGGTTATGAAATTCCGAAGATGGGGAGGAGGTCGCGAGGAAAGCATATCATGGCAATCCTCAACATGAAGGAGGATGAGAGAATAGTAAAAATCCTGCCAGTATCAACCACAAGAGGCAAATACCTTTATTTCGTAACTGAAAAGGGGATAGTGAAGAGAACATCTTTATCGGAGTTTGCGAACATACGCTCCACGGGTATAAGGGCCACGAGATTTCGGGAAAATGATCGTTTATCGCATGTGCTCATCGGCGATTTGGATGGCGAAATTCTGCTGTTTTCAAGAAAAGGTAGAGTAGCAAGATTCTCGGTCTCGGAGATTCCAATATCCGGAAGGAACGCCATAGGCGTTATAGGTATGCGTCTTGATGCCGATGACAAAATAGTTTCTGCCGTTTTGAGAAAGAAGGAAAATCAAATTTTGATAATAACGGAGAACGGCTACGGAAAGAGGATACTGATAGAGGGAAAGGACGGAATAAGAAAGACAAGAAGGGGGGCGAAAGGAGTAATAGGAATAAAAGTTACATCAAAAATAGGCGGTGTTGTTGCCGCATTTCCTATAGGGGATAAAGACGAGGTAATAATTTCCACCAAGAAGGGAACCACAATAAGAGTAAGGGCGAAGGAAATACCTGTATACGGCAGAATGGCCCGTGGAGTTAAGGTTGTTAAAGTTGATAATGATAATACCGTTACTCACGCAATAAGGGTGGTATAAATGGTATGCTTAGATGTTAAGAATGTGAAAAAGAGATACGGTAAAATTGAGGCCCTCAGAGGTGTATCCTTTGCGGTAAGCAAGGGAGAGATCTTCGGATTGCTCGGCCCCAACGGTGCTGGAAAAACTACTCTTCTGAAAATTCTCTCGGGCATAACGAAACCTGATGAAGGTACCGTTAATTTTCTAGGCGTTGATGTGATAAGAGAACCAATAAAAATAAGGGAGCGCATAGGAATAGTGCCCGAAGTGGAATCAGTACCATCCTATCTCACACCTCAAGAATATTTAGACCTCATATGCTCAATACGAGGGAAAAAATCCGATGTGAAAAAATATCTTGAGTACTTCTCATTACCAAACGATAGATTGGCGAGGGATCTATCCAAAGGAATGAGACAGAAATTGATGATTGCCGCCGCGGTGATACATGAACCTCAGGCTCTTCTACTTGATGAACCTCTCATAAACTTGGACCCTTCAGTTCAGAAAGATGTCATTTCTCTTATAGAAAATTTTGCGGAGAAGGGTGGTACGGTTATACTGGCGACACATATAGTTCCATTAGCGCAAAAAATATGCGACAGGGTGGCCATAATGAACAAGGGAAAGATTGCCAGAGTGCTGAGTGTGGAGGATGTGGATATTGAAAAGGAGTTTTTCAGAGCGATATCATCTCCTTAAACTCTTTTTGGTGGAGGAGTACCGAAGACATCTTAGATATGTATCTCCCGTATCATTCTACATGTTTCCATTTTACATCGCGCTATTTACATTCCTCGCAGTTCAGGTAGGAATTAGCGATATAGTTCTTTCTTACGGTGCGTTTTTCTACGGTATAAGCGTGGGAGCCTTCGGATATCTTGGAATACAGTATTTGCGAAAAAGATTGAGAGAGTTCCTTTTGATTAATCTTCCTGAAATTTTACCCATCTCCTACAAGGAAACTTTTCTCTACCTGTATCTACGAGATTTAATATACTACTCACTTCTTATGGGGATTTCCGTCGTATCCGTTCTCTTGGCATTCTCCAAGTACCAAACCATTATGCTTATCCTAATCATGTTCATTCTGGGCTATTCTTCCTCCTACGCCATATCCATCGCCTACCTTAGAAATCCTCTTATGGCAGGATTGCTCGTAATCCCTCTAATTCCCGTAATCGTACCTCTTCTTCCTAACATAATCTTTCTAAAAATAGTTTTAGCAATCGCATATACTATCGCGGGATTTTTTCTAACACCCGAAGAAATAAAAATTCCAGTTTATACATCACATACAAAAAGTTCGTACATTGGAGATAAGAATCCTTTAGTGAAAAAAACTTTTCTGGATGTGTGGAGGAGTGGAATGCCCATAAAACTGATTTTTGGATATCTTTTACCTCTCACACTTATAATTCTTTTCTCCGATTATATTTCAACTACCCTGGTTAATCTGAGAATCAATTCTGTGGGCTACGCCTCCATATTCGGTTTTCTAACTCTAGTAATTTACTCTTGGCTCACCATGGTTGATGACCACTCCTATTTAACATTACTTCCTGTTAAACCCTTTGAGCTTATAAAATCGTTTTTCATAGTTTATCTGATAATATCTCTTTGTATAATTGTGCCTGCAGTTGTTGCAATTTCCTTTGCATATGGAGAGATTTATTATATGCCTATATCCCTTCTCGTTGGAATTGCAACATCCATTTACGGGTTCTGGTGTCTGGCCAGATTCACGGGATTGCACACAACCTCCATGCTCTTTGACCCTTCGGTTATGGTTAAATTTTCCGCAGCCGTGATTCCTCCGAATATGTTGGTAATCGCCCACTCAGTAATGATAAAGATTCCTATGAGTCCCTATATTATAGCGTTCGCCCTCAGCGTTATGACCGCGGTAACCTACCTCAATTACCGAAAGGTAAGAAAAACCGAGAATTTTGAATTCTAAATTTTTCTGCCGAATATTATGAAGCCTGTGTGCCCTATGTACTCGTTTGTAGGCCTAGTACCCATCTCTCCCACGACTATCTCTCTCTCCATAATTTCATAGGCTCTCACTTCCACAAACCCCTTATCGCGAAGGTTTTTCACGGTTTTTTCCAATTGGTTGTAGGTGGGAACATATGCGCAGAATACTCCGCCCGGTTTGAGCGCTTTATTTGCTGCATCAATACAGTTCCATGGGTCGGGTATGTCCACTATAAACGCATCCACATTCCTCTCCTCCACATCCTTCCTTACATCCCCGATCTTCAGAGTCCACCATTCTTCAAGATTCATCCTTTCCACATTTCTCTTCGCTATTTCCGCAAAATCATTCCTAAGTTCGTAAGTTATTACTCTTCCGTTCGGTCTAACCGCCCGAAGTAGGGCTACGGTTAACGCTCCGGAACCACAGCCCCCTTCAATCACAACGCTTCCCGCCCCTATATTCGTCCTCATTATTATAACTGCGGCATCCTTCGGTTTTATTATCTGGGCTTTCCTCTCCATACAATCCACGAAATCGTCTATAGTAGGAGGCAGAATGAAAAATTCTTCATCTCCGAGCAATATTTTTTCTCCGTATTTCGCTGTGAGAAATCGGGAGGTATTCACAACGCCGTAATCTCCGAGTATCTCGTAATCTCCTGTTATTCTTATGAGGAATTTTTTAGTGGGGGAGAGCAGCAGTATAGGGGTGTTTTTCTCCATAAACATGGAGATGAGAGGATGTACTTAACGGTAATGCTCAGATTATCTCCGCAATCCTATCCGCTACCCTTTCAAGAAACTTTCTGTCATCTTCGCTGAATGCTGAAAGATAATGAGAATCTATATCTATCTCTCCCACGATCCTTCCATTCTTGTATATCGGTACCACAATCTCCGATCTCACCTTGGGACTGCATGCGAGATAGTTAGTTTCCTGAGATACATCCTGAACTACGAAAGTATCCCCTATTTCCACGGCCTGACCGCATATTCCTCTTCCGTAGGGAATTCTCACATGCTTCGTGGGTTCTCCTGAATAAGGACCGAGGTAAAGGGTTCTCTCACTCTCATCTGCTAGGTAAAAACCAACCCAGTTGTAATGCTCAACTTCCGCTCGTAGCAACTCGCATATATTCTGCAGAATACTTTCAATCTCATCGTTCTTAGATAAAGATTCCTCAATTAATGCACATATCTCACCGTATATCCTTTCGTAATTGACCCTTCGCATACATCCCAGTAAATAGCAGAGGTTTTTTAATTTTTACACTATGCTTTAAAGCGATGAATATGAATACAAGAATATTGCTGTTTCAAAACAATATTTCTACTTACAAAACCTTAAATACCTTCCGCCATATAACGGAGCGGCGCCGGGCTAGGCCGGGGGGTTAGGCGTCCCCTGTGACCCGAAATCGCCTATACGCGGGGGCGACAGCCGGAGGAGGCGTAACTAGGTGCGGCGCAAGCCGTTCAAGGCGGTATGAGGCCCTGTCCGCCGGGGCTGGGGGTGCACCGCGACCCTCCGGAGGGAGGGTTTGCGGTGCTTTGCCACGGGAACCCCGCCAGGCCCGGAAGGGAGCAGCGGTACCGTGGACCTGCGGCGCTCGGCGGGGTGCGGGGCTGACCGCCGGGACGGGGCACTTGCGCCGTACTCTAGGCGTCCACTCCGGTGTGCCCGGCGCCGATTAAATAAAGAGGTGGCGAAGAATGGGAGTTGAGTTGCTGTATCCGATGCACACGTATTTGGTTGTTAGCGCGTACGAAGGAAAAGTAAATGTTATGGCGGCGGACTGGGTTATGCCCGTTTCCTACGAGCCATTTCGCATAGGCGTGGCCATTTCCCCAAAAAGATTTACTTACGAATTAATAAAGAAAAGCGGAGAGTTCGTTATAGCCGTACCCTCGCTTGACCTGAAGGATAGGGTCTTGAGAGCGGGAAGTGTTAGCGGAAGGGATGAGGATAAGTCCACACTATTTAGGTTCGGAAAGGGGAAGAAGGTTAGTGTTCCTATAATAGAGGAGTGCGTGGCGAATATAGAATGCATTTTGAGGGATGATATAAATTTAGGAGACCATCATTTAATAGTTGGAGATGTAGTGGCTGAGGACTTTGCAGATTTCGCTTACGACGAAGGAGCAAGGATAGATAGAGTGCGGTTCATCGCCCATACGTGGGGAAGATTCACAACCTTCGCGGATAAGTACTATTGAGGTGTCCGATTATGAGGAGTAAAGAATTAATAGAAAAATACAAGAGAGTAATGGCTGGATTCGGAAAACCAATTTCGGAGGATGGAAAAATAGAGATTCTTGGTGATAGATATGTTGTTGTTAGTTGTGCGTGGTTCACCCGAAAATTCTATGAAGAAATAGAGAAGTATATGGGCGAGGCATCTCAAGGCCTTTTTTACGAGATAGGGTTCAGAATGGGAAGAGACATAGCCAAAAGATTTCTTAAGATATCTCCTCTCAGAGAGAAAATGCTGGATTTCATAGGTGCAGCGGGCTACTCACTTGGATGGATGCTCACAGAATATTTCTATGATGGAGGTGTATGGTATGCTTATGCCCACTATACCTTTGAATCTCAAGGATATATAGATTCTTCGGAGATTAAGGATAAGCCAGTATGTCATCTTCTCCGGGGGGTGTTGGCGGGCATAGTCACAGAATATATGGGCAAGAAGTTCCGTTGCGAGGAGGCAGCGTGTCGCGGTATGGGCGGCAGATATTGCATATTTGTGATTTTTCCCGAAGAAGGAGAACACACAATTAAAGTTCCATCCGCTGATCTTAAAGACAAAGATATTCTTGCCGAAAAATACAGAGAATTAGCCTCAAAACTTCCTGGTTTTAGAATATTCACTGACGATACTTTCGTATCTTACGGAGGTCTTAAATATTTGCTGGTAAACACTAAATACTTTACAGCAGAGATATACAAAGACTTGTATGGGATAATTGGTGATGCGGCCAATGGAGTTCTGGACCGTGTGGGAAGATATGTAGGTAATTGTCTTGCAGAAATTTACAGCAAAAAATTTGAAGATGTTATAGAAGGTCTTTCCGCCGCCGCATGGTTTTTTGGCTGGGGCATTCCTGAAGTTGTGGAGAAGGGATCTCTCATCAAAGTGAGGTTCTACGAACCTTTTGAATACAGATGCTCGGCGGGAACGGATGGAGAATGTCTTTTTCTGAGAGGTGTAATATTGGGCGTCCTGAACAGAGTTTATAATGAACATTGCAAGATAGAAAAGGTGGTATGTTCTTCTTCGGAAAACGAACTATCTTGTGACTTTATTGTTGTAAGAGGTGATAACGGTGATTGATGAAAAGGAATTTCAGGAGCATGTTGAAGATGTTTTAAACGCACTCGGGAAATATGATGAAGATACGAGGAAAGTTGTTGAAGATATGCTTAGAAAGTACATATTCAAACTTTTCATGGCGGAGAGGGATGCCAAGGTCAGAGTGGTGGAATCGCTTGGTGGAGACCCCTCAAAGCTATCATCCACAATTCAGAAAAAGATTGCCGAACTCAGGCCAGGGCAAAAGATGCTCACGGTTATAGGAAGGATTTTGAGCATATACTCCAAGGATGTGGAGCGCGAGGACAGGATAGGAAAGAGGTATTATGGGGTTATAGGAGATGAAACCGGAGTTATATTTTTCAACGCTTGGTATCTGCCGGAGGGTATAGAGAAAGGAGATGTTATAAGGATAGATAGGGCGTATGTGAAAGAATTCGCTGGAAGAGTTCAACTTTACATCGGAAATAATTCAATAGTAACCAAACTTCCGAGGGATTATATTCCCACAGTGAAGAGGGAGAGCAAATACCACAAGATAATAAACCTCCGTCCGGGGATGAGGAATGTGGAGGTTGTAGCTAAAATATTAGATGTTGAGAAGAAAAATTACATAGTGGGTGGAGAAGAAAAAACAGCATATTCGGGAATCATGGCGGATGATTCGGGAAAAATTCTCTATACATCGTGGAATTATGAACCACCTGTCGGGAAAGTTCTGAGAATAAGGGGCGCCTATGTGAATACATTCAGAAGGCTTCCGCAGGTGGTTTTTGACGAGCGCGCCGAGATAGAAATCCTTCCCAACGAAGATATGGAAATAAAAGATAGCACCGTGGATATCTACCACCTCATAAACCGCGGTGGTGTGGATGTTAAAGTGGAAGGCGTTATAGTGGATGTTAGGGAGGGGAGCGGCCTTGTAACCCGATGCCCGATATGTGGCGAGAGGTTGGATGGGAATTATTGTTCTCAACACGGATTCGTAGAAGTTCAATATGAACTAAGAATCAAGGCCGTGGTAGATGATGGGACGGGAGCGATATTCGTCATACTAAACCAAGAGCAGAGCGAGAAGATGCTCGGAATGACTCTGGAGGAATGTATAAAGATAGCCAAGGAATCCATGAATGTGGGAGTTGTAGAGAGAATAGCAAGGGACAAATTGTTCGGATTACCCGTGATTCTTAAAGGGAATGTACTTTCAAGCGATAAATACGGATTACTAATGCTTCCGAAGGAGGTAAGAAGTGTGGAAGATAGCGATGTAAGGGAAAGGGTTATGGAACTTTACAGGGAGGTGGTTGAATGATCCGTCAACCCGCAATTAGACTCTTTCCCTATGAGTTGAACCGCTCAAAAGTACTTATTAAAAAAACAAAGAATGGTAGAACCTACAATTTTCTTTTGACTCCCCTCGGCGCCCTCGTGAATAGGGTATTTATGGTGGGGACTCTATTCTCAAAGGAAGATATTACTGAAGATATGCTGAAAGTTCAGATTTCCAATCCCGGCTCTTCTTTCTACATAAAAGCGGGAAAGTTCACTCCTGGTCCACGCGAAAAATTGAGAAAATACGAGGAAGGAGATTTCGTAGCTGTGGTTGGAAAGATAAGCGTTTTCCAACCAGAGGGGAGCAACAGATTCCTCGTTTCCATAACCCCGGAAGAGGTAAATAAAGTAAGCAATCAAGTGATGGTTTACTGGATATACGATACATCCAGAAAAACCCTTATGAGGATAAGGGCAATGCGTGCCGCTCTGGATGCCGATAATCCTACAGTGGATTCCCTCATGGAAATGGGATTTCCGAGATATTTGGCAGAGGGAGTTATGCTGGCCCTTGAGAAATATGGAAAAGATGAAATAAGGATTGAGAGATTTATGGATATAGTAGAGAAGGCACTTATGTACATAGTGCCTCAGGAAGCACTTGTGGAGAGAGAGGAGGTTTCGGAGGAGGTTCCCGCGGAGGGTGTGAGTACCGCAGAAGAGGAGGACTTGGAGAGCAAAATTCTCGCAATAATACAATCATGCGATCATGAGGGGGATGGTGCGAGATACGAGGATATAGTTTCCGTTGCTGAGGATATGGGAATTCCCAAGGAAGATTTCAACAGGGTTTTCGGCGAATTACTTTATAACGGAGCAATATTTGAAGTCAGGGATGGTAGGTACAAAGTAACTTAACTCAGATCACCGCAGGTGCAGTGTATTTCATAGAGAACATCCATTAGCTCCTCTATTCCTTCATTTTTCTTCGCGGATATTGTTATTGGCCTTTGAAATATGTTGGTATATTCCATAAAGTCCACTAATGATTGCATAAGTTTGGCTAAAGGTTCATTTCCTTTTCCGAGCATTTTCTCAAGAAGTTCTCTATCCGTCCACTCTTCCATCCTCTTAACTTCCTCGTCGCTAAGAGAATCAATTTTGTTCAGAACCACTATCATTGGATATGATAATCTGAGGTATACGCTTGCCGCCTGCGCTATTATACTTACATAATTTTCCAAGGTGCGGGCATCGTATGCGTCCACAACATAAATGAGAACAACTTCATTACCGTGGGACGCGACGGATTCGCACATTTTCTTTCCAAAATTATGATACAGGAAAACTTCCATTTGACCGGGAGTGTCGTAAACGACATCCTCTTTCTCACATATCCAAAAATCTTCTCCGCTCAGTATTTCCATCGCCTTTATCTGCGCACCGTTAAAACCTAAACCATATTTTTCCGCGATTTCCTCCACCTTGACACGATTACGAACATCAAAATCCGCTTGGGGAAGCCCAGTAGAAGGGTCAAGATTTACCAATCTGAACCCTCTTTCTTTCAATCGTAGAGATAATGTGGTCTTCCCAGAGGCAGCATTTCCAATAACAAATATATGCATAATTAACTCGCTGGCCAGAAAACTTTGGCCAACTCCACCACAACAGCGAGGGCTATGGCAAAATAAATTATCAGCTTGGGATCCAACTTGGGACCCTTACTCTCCTCTTCCTCAAAGTACCTTATTAATCCAGCGGCGGATTGAAAGCCAGTTCTTCTTGATTCCCTCGCCATACAATAGCCGATAGATGTTCGTTTATATAAATATTGCGTCTGATGTACACTTTCTCATTATGCTTCTTGAAAATATTCGCTCTGTCCGTCCGAAAATACTGGACGGTAAGCGACTTTTGACCTAATATTCTAAGACACAAAGAATCTTTCCAGAAAGCGAAAAATACATATAACAGATTTACGATACATATTATATGGCAAGCGGGATTAGAATTATAATAAGTTGCCTTGTTATTTGCTTGAGCATCAACATAGTATCAACTTCTACAAGCTCTTCAATGGAAAAAGGATACTCCATGTATGAATTTTTAAGTTTTCGTGTTGAAACATACACCAACTACATAGAAACTGCTTCGGTCGCAATTGGTGATATGAACGGAAACGGTTATAAAGATATTGCCGTTGTATATGACGATTATTCAAGTAACAACAAATTTATGCTCGCCATATATGAATACGATGGGATCAACATATACAAGTTATCTTCAATAAATGATTTTAAAATTGGTACTCCTGGAATAATTGTTGTTGAGCCAACGAATACATATATGTACGATTACGATGATGATGGAAAAGATGAACTATTCATTTATGGAACATACAACGGAAGTACTGGAGTTTTTGTATTTTCACTGAGTTCCAACGGAACATTGAATTTGGATAGGTATTTCGGAGGTAGTGATAGTGCCATTCTTCTCATTAATAATATTAGATACCTCGTTGTTTCTGGCGATGGCATATATAGAATAGATAACGGCAACTTCATTTACATTAATGCAACTGAGAGCATAAGCTCAGGTTTTGTTAGAACAGGTAATTTTTCAAACAATTCAAATATAGCTGTATTAGAGAAATCATACGATAGTGCTTATATAAATTTTTATTCTTTTAAAAATGAGATACTTACGAAAGTATATTCCCTATCATTAAATATACCTGTTGAAGGTTGGGGAAACGATGTCGGATACATCGTAGGTTATTGCAAAGCACACCTTATCCCAAATTATTACGATATGCTTTTCATAGTGACATATCACAATGGATACACTACAGTCTCGTATAAAAAGGCTGGTTTTGAGCAAATCACAACAGGCGTGCTTAATGCTCCAGATGATAACGCGATGTGCTGTGCCGCCGGAAAAATATTCGGATCAAACAATACAGACAGAATAGTTGTAGGGTTTGATAACTACATATATGCTGCTCTATTCAGAATATATGATTTTAATAATGGTGATTTAACTGAAATTTATTCACAACCCGCCGAAGAAGGAAACACCCGAGTTATAACGATTGGTGATGTCAATAATGATGGTACCAACGATGTTGTATTAGGTTCTAAAAGCAGAGGATATGTAAGAGCCTTTACAGAGACATGGGTGCCAGAGGTTAAAATTCCAATTATTATACCCACAGTCCTAACAATTTACACCATTAAATTTTATATTAGAATTAAAACTATTTC